>CAYWGN010000204.1:0-9155 GCA_964457495.1 uncultured Desulfobacula sp. | reverse complement strand
AACCCCGGTTTCCGGCGTGAGAGGCCAGCGTCCTAACCGCTAGACGATGGGACCTTAAAAAAGTACCTATACTTATATTAAAGCCTGTAGATTGTCAAACAAAATGCGTCTTATGCAGGCTTGTTTCTTTGCCCTTTTTTAAAACCAAAAATAAGATAGACCAGCCAGCCAATAATGGGAACAATGGCAATAAAATGCCAGATAATTTTAGCTTTTATTGATCCAAAATCCTTAAGGATAATATCGATTAGAGCCAGCATGGTCAGGCCAAAGGATATGGCTGAAATAAGCAGGACATATAAAATGGTTTGGTCCATACAGAGAGCCTACCCCTTTAACTTGTCTGAAATTTTTAACAGCGTGTCCACATAATAGTTGCTGTGATTGTACCGGAACAGGACCTCATGCTGTTTTTGTCTTGCAATCCCGGGTTTCCAACCATGATGTTTCAGGTAGTTGGCCACACTGGAAATAGCATCTGCATGGGTAAAAAGATCGATTTTGCCATCATTGTTCCCATCTTTGGCAAGCGTGAGAGCATTGGAAGGCATGAATTGAGGAATCCCCATGGCGCCTGCATATGATCCTTTGAGGGTTTCAGGGGCAAGGCCTTCTTGTTTTATATATTTGATGAGTGCTTTGAGTTCTTTATATCCCCAATCTGATCGCTTCTCAACTTTTTTTATAAAAGCATCTTTATTCGGTTTTTTCTTGTCCGGGATGGCTTTCCAGATCTGTTCTCTCAATGCTTCATCTGTCAAAGCAGCCATGGTGGAAAGGGTATTAATAACTATGTGTGGCCCAAGGTATGTTCCAAGCCGTGTTTCAACAAGCAAAATTGCAGTGATAATGGTTTTATCAACACCGTATATTTTTTGTGCCTGGTTAAGTTCATCTTTATATGTATCTATATATTTAAGAGCAGCGGCAATCGATTTTTCTGATGTGAACTGATCATAGTTAAGGCTTGACTCAGTATGGATAAAAAAAGATGAAACACCTTTGGGAGTAAAAAAAATACTTTTATTGGAAAATAGCGGTGCTATTGTTTCTTTTTCAAATCCATCATGGAGAAGTCGCTGGATTAGTTTATCAAACTCATTGCCTTTCAAGGCTTCCTGGCCTGATAGAGGAGAAGACAGGATTAAAAAAATGGTAAAAATCAAAAAAATCTTAAACCTGATGTGTGATGAAGACAACTTCATTTCCATGCTTTTTTCCTGCCCCCTTTTTATTTTTTAACCCTGGACAAAATATCGCAAAATTGTAACATACCCATAGGGTTACAATTTTTTATCCTTATAACCTATTTTTTTTCAGATTGCATTAAAAAAAATAAAAGAGAAATAATCACCCGGGGGACTTTTAAGAAAACACCCGGTCACCAATAATTTCAATGAACGGATGTCTTCCATCATGGATATTTTAGCAGGGGTTAAATGTCGTAATAAAGATAAAATTCATGGGGGTGAGGACGACTTCTGACCGGATCTACTTCATTTTCCATTTTATAGGCAATCCAGTATTCGATAACGTCTTTGGTAAACACATCCCCTTTCAGCAGAAAGTCATGGTCTTCTTTCAGGGCATTCAGCGCTTCTTCCAAAGAACCGGGTGCAGATTCCATTTCTGCAAGTTCTTCCGGTGGAAGATCATAAATATTTTTATCCATTGGATCACCTGGATCAATTTTATTTTGAATACCGTCAATCATGGCCATTGCAATGGCTGCAAAAGCCATGTACCCATTGCATGAGGGATCAGGAGTCCGGAATTCAATCCTCTTGGCTTTGGGTGATCCTGAATACATGGGCAGACGGATGGCAGCACTTCTGTTCCTACTGGAATATGCAAGGTTAATGGGTGCTTCAAAACCTGGAACAAGTCGCTTGTAGGAGTTGGTTGTTGGATTTGTAATGGCACATAGGGCTTTGCAATGTTTCATGATGCCGCCGATGGCGTAAAGGGCATCCTGGGACATACCAGCATATTTGTTGCCTGCAAATAAAGGAACCCCATCTTTCCAGAAACTCATATGGGTGTGCATGCCGCTTCCATTGTCACCATACAATGGTTTAGGCATGAATGTTACTGTATGATTATATTTAGCAGCAACATTTTTAAGGACATATTTAAACCATGCAAGACTGTCTCCCATGTTTAACAGGGAATCAAATCGAAGATCGATTTCAGACTGCCCAGCTGCGCCAACTTCATGATGCTGGCATTCCATGGCAATCCCAAGGTCTTCCAATGTCAACATCATTTCTGTTCTCATATCCTGGTATTGGTCATTAGGAGGAAGTGGGAAATATCCTTGTTTCGGTCGAATTTTGTATCCAAGGTTAGGCATTTCATCTGCACCAGAGTTCCAATGTGCTTCGTCAGAATCAATCTCGAAAAAAGATGCATTAGGTTCTGAAGAATACCGAATATTGCTGAAGATAAAAAATTCAGGTTCCGGGCCGACGTAAATGGTATCCCCAAGACCCGTGCTTTTGATATATTGTTCAACTTTTTTAGCAATGCCCCTTGGATCACGGCTATAAGCTTCCATGGTAATGGGATTGTGGATATTCCCTATGATGGCAAGGGTTGGGACCTTGAAAAAGGGATCAATTTTAGCAGTTCCGGCTTCAGGGATAACAAGCATATCAGAATTATCAATGCTCTGCCATGCCCGCATACTTGATCCGTCAAATCCAAACCCGTCTTCAAATGCAGACTCTCCAAACTCACAAATTGGGACTGAAAAATGCTGCCATGTGCCGATGAAATCCATGTACCGGAGATCAACAACTTTTACATTATTTTCTTTGATCATTGCTAAAACATCTTTGGGTGTCATTTTTTTTATTCCTTATTTTTACAAGGGTTATTAATATATATTAAAGTGCTTCTGTTCCCGTTTCACCGGTCCTTACCCGGATCACCTGTTCAACAGGTGAAATAAAAATTTTTCCATCTCCGATTTTTCCGCTGTTTGCAGCATTTCTTATAGTTTCAACCGCCTCGTCAAGCCTTTCATCGCTGACAACGATTTCAACTTTTATTTTGGGTACAAAGTCTACAACATATTCTGCACCCCTGTAAATTTCCTTGTGCCCTTTTTGCCGGCCATACCCGTTGACTTCAGTAACAGTCATGCCATAGATTCCAATCTCACTTAAGGCTTCTTTTACATCATCAAGTTTGAATGGTTTTATGATTGCTTCAACTTTTTTCATTATTCATCTCCTTTGCAGTAATATGTGGAAGACTTTCTAAAATTGCTTTTTTTATCAGTGCCAATTCTTGTTCGCTTTCAATTTTTGCATCATTTGCAAGGCTTTTTACATAAAATACATCCACTACCTGGTCCACTTTTGTAGCTACCATGGCCACATTGACATTAGTATGACTTCTGTACAATGAATTGGTAATGGAAAACAATAGCCCGGGAAAGTCATAAGTAAATACTTCAATAATGGTAAAAAAACTGGATATTTCATTATCTATCCGGACAGTATTGGGTTTGGGATTTTTGCCGGATGAGACCTGTATTTCCTGTGGTATTTTATCCAGAGCATTATCCAGAAAATGATCGTCGTTAATGGCATGGACAAGATCTTCTTGCGCTTTTTCCCATTTTTCTTTTTCAAAAATTCTGTCTTTAGGTGGCTTGACCTTGAAAATATCCATCACATGTTCTTCCCCAAAAGAATAGGCCTGGGAAGCAATAATATCTAAATTATTTAGGAAGAAGACCCCTGCAATTTTTGAATAAAACCCTGGCTTGTCCTTTCCGCAAATGGATACTGTGCGAATATCTGAGTTGTTTTCCTTTGAGATCTGCCAGATAAAATCTTTGCCCTTAAGATTCCTGTACAATTTTATGTGGCCGGCAATACTTTGTGCCGGCACATGGACCAGATATCTTTTTGGCATGGATTCAAGCTGTGTGTTTATTTCATCTTCACGCCACTTTTCTTTTAACAGCCTTATGACATTTTTTTTCCTTTTGTCGATGAGACGCTGGGACTTTTTAGATGCCAGTTCTCCTTTTTTAAAAATGCCCATGGTTTTTAAAAAAAGGTCCTTTAAAAGATTTTCGGTCCACTCATTCCAGGCCTTGGGCCCAGTTGCCTGGGAATCTGCCACGGTGAGAAGGTAGAGCATCCTCAATAATCTTATTTTTCCAATTTTATGGGCCATGTATACAGCGGTTTCTTCGTCTGATATATCTCTTCGGGTAGCCGTTTTTATAAGAATGAGATGGTTTTCAATTAAAAACACAGCATCTTTTACCTCTGTTGAATTAAACCCGAATCTTTCAAAAATGGGTTTTGCTATCTTTGCACCCGTTTTTGAATGTTCTTTTGCTGGATCTGATTTGCCGATATCGTGGAGCAGAGCTGTAAAAAACAGAATATTTTTATTTCTGACTTCATTGAAAACAGAATAATAAAGGGATTTTGTGGCCGATCCGCTGTGATCTTTAAAACTGTTAATGATCTGAACGCATCTAATGGAGTGTTTATCCACTGGAAACAGATGATAATGATTATATTGAATCTTGTTCACAAGGGCGGAAAATTCCGGAATTAATTTTTCCAGGATGCCTGTTGCCAGCATAACGTTCAGGACATTGAATTCCCAATAGGATAGGGACATGATTTTCTTAAATATTTTTATAAAAGCAAGATTATTTTTAATTTCATCATCTACAAGATGTAAGAATTCACTGACAATTCTTCTGGCTTCAATGGATAAGGGTATTTTTCTAAGTCCGCTTTCAAGAAAAATCTTTAATAAAAGGTCTGGTTTTTGCAAAACAGCCACTGTGTTGCTAAAATGAAGTCTTCTTTTTTTAATAACCAGCCCGTCTATTTTTGTAGGACGAAATTCAATGGTTCCTTTTCCAATGCGGGTAGTTCCAAGGATATCTTCAAAAGCAATCTGGTTAATTTGTTTTAAAAAATCCAACCTTTTATGGAGGTCACCTAAAAAGCGTTCAACATCGGGCTGCCGGTTTTTGAAACGATAGCCTAAAAGACCTGCCAGTTCAGTCTGATATTCAAAATAAAGGGTATCGCATTTTCTTTTTGTGATGGAATGCAGAAAATTTCTAATTTTCCAAATATCGGTTAAAGACTCTGTCAGAGATAAATATTCTAAATGGGAAAGGAATCCATAGTATTCCAGGTCTCTTCTTGTCTTAATGCCGGATTTTATTTTTGCATACCATAAAAGGGTGTGATAATCCCTGAGACCACCGAATCCAGACTTTAAATCCGGAGCAATAAGATAGGTTGAGTCACCAAAGTCAAAATGTCTTTTTTCACCATGCTCATACAGATAGTTCAAGGTATGTTTCAGGTGTTTGGCAGCCAGATCTGACCTGAATTTTTCCATAAACCCAGTGTAAATCAATGATGCGCCGCAAATAAATCTGGCATCCAGTATGGTGGTTAAAATATCAAACCGTTCAAAGGCCATTTCAAGACACTCGTTGATATTTCTAACCGCATATCCAACTTCAAACCGGCCATCCCACAGAGGGTAAAGCAATTCCTGTAAAAAGGCTTCTACTTCAGGGGGAACTATTTTTTCAAACAAGATTAAAAGGTCGATATCAGAATGAATACAATGTTCTTTTCTGCCATACCCTCCCAAAGCAATGATTGCAAAGGGGGTTCCTGCCATCGTCATTTTCCTTGCAGTAATACTTTTTTCAAACACTGTAAAAAAGTATTCGTCTAGAACAAATGCGTGTTTTTCAAGAAACTCAGGTTCATCCCCACTAAGGAATTGCCCTATCAGTGTCTCTCGTTTTTTGATGAATATGTCTGTATTTTTTTTATCCATGGTTTTATTATTACTTTTTGGTTTAGGAATATAAGCAATGGGCGTGCCAGAGCAAGCCTGGCCTATCCTTCATCATTTGTTACCAAAAATATAGGATAAAAACAACCGAATACAAAAATGTTATCACAAAAATGTTACAAAATACATAAAATAAATTCCATTTTTGTAACTTGACAAATTGGTATCAACAATCAGGACGAGTGATTCCAATAATTATAAAGGTAGGAACGAATAGGAGAGGGTTGTTGCAGCCAGTCTTCTATACAAGGCGGCTGCAATGTATGATAAAATAATTATTTTTTTTCAGTCCTTTTCAATTTTTTCAGGCTCGTCTTCTTTGTCCACGATCTTAGGCTCGCTGGTGGCTTTTTTGAAATTTTTAATTCCTTTGCCCAAACCGGCACCGATTTCAGGAAGTTTTCCTGCGCCGAATATAATAAGGATAATTACAAGAATAATTATCAGTTCCGGCATTCCTAGTCCCATCATAGCATACTCCTATTCGCTTCATGTTGTTATTAAATCAAATAAAAAATTTTAACACTAAGTCTATAAGGTGTCAATCTTTTAGAATTTCTATATGAAATTTTAAAATTACATTTTTGTTGTATCTTTTTTTAGTCGTTAGTGTTTAAAAAAACTTGTGGCCCGCTATTTTGTGATTATTATTAACACTTAAATTTATTTAAAAAACTTAATTCAACTATATATGGAGATGCTTTATGTATCAGGAATCGAAAACTGAATTTCAAGGCGCAAAAAAATATGTCCTTGACCAGGAACTTGCCTCAATTGTTAACATATCAATGAAACTTGAGATGCCCCTGCTTCTCAAGGGAGAGCCGGGAACCGGTAAAACAATGCTGGCACATGCCATTACAGAAAATTTGAATATGCCCTTAATTGTTCTTAATGTAAAATCCAGCATGAAGCTGATTGAAGCATTATATCAATATGATACCCTTACCCGTTTGAATGATTCAAGGTTTGGTGATTCCAAAAGGGATGTAAGCAATATTGATGAGTATATCAAAATGGGCAAGATCGGTCAGGCCTTTTGTGCAGACAAAAAAACAGTATTGCTCATCGATGAAATAGACAAAGCTGATACAGATTTCCAGGATGATATGCTGGATGTCCTGGACCAGATGCAGTTTGATATCATTGAAACAGACAAAACCATAAAAGCTATAAACAGGCCAGTTATCATTATAACCTCCAATGCAAAAAAAGACCTTTCCGATCCTTTTTTAGGCAGGTGTAATTTTCATCACATAGCCTTTCCTGACCCCAAAATGATGAGAAAAATCATAGGGGTTCATTTTGAAAACCTTGATGAGACGCTTGCAAAAAATGCAATAGATGCATTTTATAATATGCGGGAAATTGATTCCATTGAAAAAAAACCGGCTACAAGGGAATTGATAAACTGGATCAGGGCATTGATTGCAGATCCTGATTTCAGGGCAAAGGATCTTGTTAAAGATAAGCTTCCATTTTTAGGGGTCTTGTTTAAAAAGAGCCCAGACTATGAAAGAGCAACAAATCTCGCATCAAGAAGACGAATGTTTTAATTTAAGGTAATCTATGTTTTTAAAATTTTTCTATACCTTAAAAGAGATCGGAATACCAGTATCTCCCACCTCTTTTCTCACTCTGCAAAAAGCATTGCACCAGGGGATCATTAACAACCTGGATGATTTTTATACCTGCGCCAGATCCATCCTTGTTAAAAGCGAGAGATATTTTGACCTGTATGACCAAGTGTTTGCTCACCATTTTGAAGGGGTTCCCCTGCCTGAAAATGATGGATTTGAAATGGATGAAATTGCCCGGGCTATGCTGGATGAATGGCTTAAAAATCCAAAGGCCTTGGCCGATGCATTGGGGATTGATGAAAAAGAGCTGAATAAACTGTCCCCGGAAGAATTAATTGAATATTTTAAGGAAAGACTCAAGGACCAGGATGGAGAACATCATGGGGGACGAAAATGGATCGGTACTGGCGGATATTCCCCCGTGGGGCATTCAGGCTTTCATCCCGGCGGCATGAGGGTTGGCGGTCAATCCAGGAATAAATCTGCTGTAAAAGTCGCCAATGAACGGCGGTATAAAGACTACTCAACCACAGGGCCTTTAACCCAGGCAAAAATGAGTGAGGCATTAAAACGGTTAAGAAACATGATTCCGGCAGGACCCAGGGACATGATAAATATTGACGACACCATCAAGGAGACCCTGAGAAATGCCGGTGAAATAGAGCTTGTATTTGACAAGGCGTTAAAGGACAGGCTCAGTATTATCCTGGCCATAGATAATGGCGGCTGGTCCATGGACCCGTTTATCCATGTGGTTCAAACCCTTTTTGATTATGCCAGGGCACAATTTAAGGAAGTCAAAACCTATTTTTTCCATAACACGATCTATGATTATGTATGGGAAGATCCGGCCCGGTATAAAAAACCCAAGAAGATTATTGAATTTTCACGCCTTGATCCTGATACAAGACTGATTGTGGTGGGAGATGCCAGCATGGCACCCTATGAACTTATGGCACAGGACGGCTCTATCCATATATCGGAAAGAAGCGGCCTGCCCAGCATAGATCAATTGCATTTTTTGAACAAAACTTTTTCAAATGCTGTCTGGCTGAATCCTGTTTCAGAGGAAATGTGGGGATATACGCACACCATTCTGGCCATCTCAAAAATTTTTCCCATGTATGAATTATCCCTGGACGGCCTTGAAAAGGCTGTGACCAGATTGATGCAAAAAAACTAATGGTTTGGCTTTTCAGGCAAGGGTGAAAAAAATAATCTGGCTAAAAATCAACCCTGTAAAGTGTCCTGGTATTATTAAATATGGTTTGTGAAAGGTTTTCAGGATCTGTATTTCTAATTTGTGCAAGTCTTATCAGGACTGATTTTACAAAGGACGGTTCATTGCGTTTGAATTTGTTTTTTTGAGGAGCCGGTGTAAGGTAAGGCGCATCTGTCTCAATGAGTATCCGGTCTTCGGGAATATAGGGGGCTATACTTCTTAAATACTCCCCTCTTTCTTTTAAGGTCAAAATACCTGTAATACCGATATAGTATCCCAGATCAAGATACTTGAAAAGTTCTTCTTTTGTGCCGGAAAAACAGTGTATAACCCCTTTACGACTTTTTGGCCCTTCGGATTTTAAAATATCATAAAACCTGCCCTTTGAATCCCTTTCATGGAAAATCAATGGTAAATCAAGTCTGCCGGCAATCTCAAGTTGTTTTACAAAACAGTCTTCCTGTTCCTTAGAAGGTGAAAACATCCGA
>CAYWGN010000203.1:0-9177 GCA_964457495.1 uncultured Desulfobacula sp. | reverse complement strand
AGGATTTTGCAGCAACGCAGTAGATGGGTGAGTTTTCGTTCAAACACTAAGTAAAGCTTGCACCACCTGTGAACGAAAACGTTGTAAAACCCGTTCATTTATAAGGAGAATATCATGATTAAAGCTGAAGATATCATGGAAACAAATGTCATCTGCGTCTCCCCGGACACAGAAATACCCCGTGCCGTTGAAACCCTTTTAAACAATCATATCAATGGAGTCCCCGTAGTTAACGACAAAAAAGAACTGTTGGGAATCCTTTGCCAGAGCGACCTGATCTTCCAGCAGAAAACAATGCCCATCCCCCCGATTTTTACCCTCCTTGACAGTATCATTCCCTTGTCATCGTCCAAAAAATTGGAAGACACCCTGCAAAAAATTTCAGCTGCAACCGTTGACCAGGCCATGATCAAAAACCCCATTGCAGTATCTGCTGATACTCCTTTATCTGAAATTGCAAGCCTTATGGTGGAAAAGCATTTTCACACCATACCCGTGGTGGACGGCAAAAAACTTATAGGCATCATTGGCAAAGAAGATGTTTTAAAAACCCTGATACCAAACGAATAACCCAACATTGACTTCAACATTTTCCATCCCCAATATCCGTTTGTTTATTGCTTTTAAAGTCTTTTTTAATTCAAGATTCTACTACCCTGTCTTTACGATTCTGTTCCTTGATTTCGGCCTGACCATAGCCCAGTTTTCCATCCTCAATGCTGTCTGGGCTGCCACCATAGTTCTTGCTGAAGTGCCTTCCGGGGCTCTGGCCGATATTATCGGGCGGAAAAGGCTGCTGGTTTTTGCCACATCCATCATGATCATTGAGATTAGCATCATCAGTTTTATTCCAAAAACTAATCCTTTGCTTATTTTTATTGTTTTCCTGATCAACCGTGTCTTAAGCGGGCTTGCAGAAGCTGCTGCCAGCGGGGCTGATGAGGCCATTGCCTATGATTCCCTGGTAGCACAAGGCGATGTTCGCCAATGGGGCCGTGTGCTGGAAATCCTTGCGCGGTTTCAATCCATTGGATTTATTATTGCCATGAGTGTGGGAGCTGCCATTTATGATCCAAACCTGCTTGAAAAGGTTTGCCGGTTTTTCAGCCTTTCCATACCCTTTTCCCAGGAAACCACCATGCGGTTTCCCTTATATCTTACCTTGATTCTGGCAATCTGTGCATTTATCACCACCCTTAGAATGGAAGATCCAGATAAAAATCCCTGTTCAACGGATGTAAAAAAACCAAGGGTCCGACAGGCTTTCAGTCTCACACTCAAGGCCGGCATCTGGATTTTAAAAACCCCTTTTGCACTTTCCATAATACTTTTCGGCATGCTGTTTGACGGCATTATCAGAATGGTAATCACCCTTTCCAGCCAGTACTACAGGATGATCGATTTGCCTGAATCCACTTTCGGCATTATTGGATCTTTTGTTGCCATGTTCGGGCTTGTGATTCCTAAAATTGCCAAAAAAATTGCAGAAAACCATTCCCCGACCTATGCCCTTTGGATCACAACCGGGTTAACATTTACAGGACTTACCACAATGAGTTTTTTCTGGTCCTATGCCGGATTAATTCCCGCTTTGATTACTTTTTCCGCCATGTATTTTACTGGTTTTTTTGTCAGCTTTTATATGAACCAGGTCACATCGTCTGAACTGCGGGCAACGGTTTTAAGCTTTAAAGGCCTGGCCTATAATATTTCCTATGGCATTTTAGGCATTCTTTATGCCCTTGTTTTAAAAATCAAAAAACAGGGTCTTTGTGCAGAACCTGATGAAAATGCCCTTTTTATGGATACCTTTTCCGGGTTCCCCATCACCTTTATTCTCTGGTTTATTCTTTTAGTGGTAATATATTTTTTTTACTTGAAAAAACCATTATTTCCCAAACAATAAGCCTGATAAAGTAATCTTTCCTTTTTTGAAATTTGTTTGAAAAAATACTTGCAATTGAAAAAAAATCTGATAGCTTGAATAAAATAGCCAATGAGATTGCAAGCCATTCCGCCAAAAAAAGCAGATAAACATAATTTATCAACGTAACTTTAGAGGGGCTGTATCTTGAAAAAAAGCGAACCCATTTTAGCAAACAATCAGGGAGGATTTACCCTGATTGAAATCATTGCAGTACTTGTAATCCTTGGTCTTCTTTCAGCCTTTGCCGTACCAAAGTATATGAATACACAGAATCAGGCCAGAATCAAATCTGCCCGGGCAGCAATCGCTGAAACAAAGTATAGACTCTCTTCTACATATGCACAATATCTGCTTGCAAATAATGGTTCAGCGCCTGATAATATTAATGCGCTTTGTAACTTTATAAACGATACCTCTATTTTACCAAAAAATGGAAATGGAAATGTTCTCATGGGAAATGAGTACGCTGTAAATCTTAAAAACAATGGAACTATAACTGTGACAGCAGTTCAGGGAGTTGCAGTAAGTGGGGTAACGGGCACATGGACAATGCCCTAATTAATTTTTGAGCGAGCCCTTACCATTGAAAAGATGAGCTGGCACCGCTGGCACCAAGCTTTAGACTGAAATCTGCAAAATATTGTTTCATGTTCGCATTGCTATCATAAAAAGCATGAAGTCCGATTTCATCGGGCTTGATGGTACTAAAATTTGTTGTTACCAGTGAATTGTCTAAAACAGGCTGGGGATTATTTGTGTTCCATTGAACAATATTATAATTGCCATAAACCCAGTCAATTGTACCTAAAGGTATGGCAGAGGTTCCCTGAATAAATCCGGAAATATGATTTTGCCTTGTTCCACCAGGACCATCAAGTTTTTCTTCAAGCTTTAAAAAAATTGTTGACCAGTCTTTCAGGACTGATCCAACGAGGACACCGTCGGAGGTGGCTAATTTTTTGTAATCTATTAAAAACAAATTTTTTGATGAATCTCTTTTTTCCCATAATACAATATAAACAGAATTATTCATGATCCCATTAAAACCGTTAAGAAGCACATTAGAAAACGGCCAGTTGGAATCTTTTGACTTGAAATAGGATATCCCATAAGATCGGTGCGTCCACCATTTAGCCCAGCTTGGATTTGGTGGAGAAAGGCGGAATGAAATGCCGTGCATGAAATGACCTCCCTGACCTCCTGTTATTACAAGTTTTATCTTTACCTGTGCCTCATAACTCAGCAAATCATTGTTGTCAGTCCAGGCTTGAGCAAGATCAGGGTTGTCAGGGTTGGTCTTCCACCATCCAAGGCTTAAAAGTATTGGATAGTATTCGTCTTTAGCATCGTTTTTCCCCTTGCCTTTCCCCTTGCCTTTCCCCTTGCCTTGCCCGGATCCCTTATTGCTTTTAAGTACAAGAGCTACTTCCGTTGTACTTGATACTATTTTTACCATACCCGCCCCTGTAACAGCCCAGATGGGATTCAAAACAGGTTTGCCTTTATTGTTTGGGATTGTTAATCCTACTATATCAGTTAAGTCACCCCCGCCTGATTTTAAAAAATTTGAGGTAAGGTCATATTTTGATTCAAACCATGATCCGGGATTGACAATGCCCGTGGAATAAATAATTGTCCGGGAAGCATCTGCTGGATCCACCATGGTTCTAATAATAAAAGCATCTCCATTGTCCAGATTAAACTGGGTGCTGGCAGTGTAGGTTATATTGTTGGCCACATTTAATTTGGCATAATTTATGCCGGATTCTGCAAGATAATATGCCCTTGAGTGGGCACTGGAAAAAAGCCCGGTCTGTGTGGAGCCAGAGGTAAAATACATAGTGCCGGCACTCATAATTCCAATAATCGTAATAGCGGCAATAAGTCCGATGAGCATGAACCCTTTATTGTTATTAAAATATTGTCCGGCATTATTTTTTAATTGATTCATTACCCCACCTTTTTTTGCTCAAGGTAGATTCCTTGGCACTATTTTACTTGTAAATACTGAGGATATATTATCCACCCCGATAAACTCCAGTGTAACCCCAATCATTATAGTAGAAATAGTCCAGGTCGTAGCCGGAGTTGAGTCATTATAAGCATCATAGTATTCAAGCTTAAAATCTTTCACCGAGTCAACAAGGGTATTACCATTGCTGGAAAAATCATCATACAAAAGGGGATTACCAGAGGTCCCTCCCCATGACAATTTGTGGGTTTCAAGCGTTCCGTTTCTATAGATATCATAAACAATGGAAGTTGAAGTCCCCTGACCAGATGTAACTGTGGTCAGATTTCTAAACTCCTTTGAAATTCTTATCATTGCAAGTTGGCCTTTATAGGCAGTTTCTGAATTCTTTTTTTGAGAAAAATAATTGTTAACCGCACTCATAACACCCATACTGCCAAAAAGAACAAGAAGTCCTGAAATAATCATGACAACGATTAACTCAATTAATGAAAAACCGGATTTACTGGAAATTAATTTAATCATAATCCATTCTATTTTTTATGGTATAGTACTGTTAACTTTTCTTTGGAAGTTATTGATTCAATAGTCACTTTTAACAATTCCCCATATTCTGAATCACCTGTGGGAGCTGTTTGTTCTGCATTGGCGACAAATTTAATAAACCGGTTATGGATCACCCTATAGGTGCCATAACCATTATTCTGATTACTTTCTTCCGTTGCGCCAATACTGGTTTGCAGCGAAATCAGGTCTGAAGTATAATTTTGGGAATAATCTGATGTAATGTTTTCAATAATTTCATGGAACTTTAAAGACTTATCAAGATCAAATATCGGTAAAGGGCTCCTTACACTGGAGGTATAAACAAACTGGTACGCCATGGTTGCAAAAATTGAAGCAATCACAATCACAACAATTAATTCAATCAATGTAAATCCATTATTCTCTGTTTTTAACTTCATAGCACCCTAATAAATAAAACCTGTTTTTTGAGTTATTGTAAGCGTGCGTGGATTTTTCCCCTGCTTTCTTAAGGTAATAACAATATCAGAGTTTCCAGGGCTTCCAAGATCATCAAAGGTTATAGTTGTTGTGCCTGGGGTGGCTATGACTCCACTTGCAAAGGTATGTGTGACAGAATTTTCATTGGGAAGATTCACTGGCGCAGTGGAACCATTTTTTTGAAGGGTGTATGAGGTGCCCCCGCTTATTCTAATACCCCAGGATTGGTTATGACTCATGGCCCTGATCTGGCTATATCTAAGATGGGTTTTCAAGGTTTCTATTTCCTTCACCACATCATAGACATCTATTGAATTCATTTTGGATACGGCAACAGCAGAAAGGATACCGACAATAACAAGCACACATATGATTTCAATTATTGTAAAGCCATTTGAATTGACTGGCACATTGAAAATCTGATATGTTTTAATTTTTTTCATCGAATCTTTCTATAGATTTATTGTCATTATGTCAATTCTTTTCGATATTGGGAAAAAAAGAATCTAAATTTTTATTTTTCACCTTAATATATTTTCAATCGAATTTCAGAATGCCAACTTGATTTGCTTGCAAATAAAGGGCCTGCTCCTGCAAAAATTACTGCTATTTGCAACCTGGCAAATGACACCTCGATTTTACCGACAAATGCAAACGCAGATATTCCTCTGGGAAATGATTACACTGCAACACTTAGTGATGGGCTTATTACGATAACAAAAGTTAATGGCACCAGTAAGTGGTGTAACAGGCATTTGGACAATGCCCAATTAAGAGGGCCTGAACAATAAAGTATAAGTGACCTTAAAGACAACTTCTTTGTTTCAGGTCTTTTACATATTTTTTTACCACTGAAAACTAGGGCCTGAGCCAAGCTTTAAACTAAAATCTGCAAAATATTGTTTATCGCTCGCATTGGAGTCATAAAAAGCATGCAGTCCGATTTCATCGGGCTTGTAAGTACTAAAATCTGTTGTTGTAAAAGAATTGTCTATAACATGCCCTGAATGATTGTTTTTCCATTGAACAATATTATAATTACCGGAATCCCAGTCAATTGCACCTAAAGGTGTGACAGCAGGTCCCTGAATAAATCCGGAAATATGGTTTTGTCTTGTTCCACCTGGACCATCAAGTTTTTCTTCAATCTTTAAAAAAATTGTTGCCCAGGCTTTCAGATCTGATCCGTCAAGGACACCGTCTAACTTGGTTAATTTTCTGTAATCAATCAAAGACAGGGTGTTGCTTGAACTTTCTTTTTCCCATAACACAATATAAACAAAATTATTCATGATCGCTTTAAATGAATTGTCAAGATCTACATTGAACGGCCAGATTAAATTTTTTGACTTGAAATAGGATATACCATAAGACCGGAGCGTTTTGCTGTCTGCCCAGCCTGGATTCTTTGAAGAAAGCCTGAATGAAATGCCATGCATGAAATGATCTCCATGACCCCCAATTATTTCAAGCTTGACCTTGACCTGTGCTTCATAGCTCAATAACTCATTGTAGTCAGACCAGGCTTGATCAAGATCAGGTTTTTTGGGACTTGCCTTCCACCATCCAAGGCTTAAAAGTATGGCATTGTGTGTCTGGATCTTTTTTCCCTTTTCTCCCTCTTTGCTTTTCTTGGGTCCTTGCTGGCTTTGAAAACCAAGGACTCCGTTGCCGATATCTTTTCCGACTTTTACCTTAGGCTGCCCTTTAATGCTCCATATGGGATTCAAGACTATTTTGTTTTCCTTGTCCTGCATAGTTAATCCTACTAGTTCACTTAAATCAATCCCCCCTGATTTTAAAAAATTTGACGTAATGTCATATTTTGATTCAAGCCATGACCCGGGATGGACAATGCCGGTCGAATAAATAATTGTCCGGGATGGATCTTGTGGATCAACTTTTGTTTTAATAATAAAAGCGTCGCCATTGTCCAGATTAAACTGGGTAAGGGTCTTGAAAAATATACCTTCTTGAATATTTAATTTGGCATAATTAATACCGGATTCTGCAAGATAATATGCCCTTGAATTGGCATTGGTAAAAAGTATGGCCTGTGTTGCGCCAGAGGTAAAATACAAAGCGCCGGCACTCATTATTCCAACAATCGCAATGACTGCAATAAGTCCTATTAGCATGATCCCTTTATTGTTATTATAAATTTGTCCGGCATTGTTTTTTAATTGATTCATTACCCCATCTCCTTATCATCGCTTCCAGGGCTTCCAAGATAATCAAAGGTTATAACCTGAGTGCCAGGGTTTGTGCTTATTCCATTTGCAAAAGAATGGTAGGAAGATTCACAGATACAGTGGAAACTTGATATTTTCCAATTTCTTTCATACAATATTTGTATAAATTTATAAGAATTATGTCAATTTTTTTTAATATTGGGGAAAAAAAGAATCTAAATTTTTATATTTTATTTTTCACATTAATATATTATAGTTTTTATACTTACACAGTGTTTGACCGAAAACATGAATAACTCAACTTTCGGAGTTGATAGATTTGAGTGGGGTCTGCAAGGACTTAAGGCCGAAAGTTGAGTGAATAATAAAGGATAATATTATGGCACACGAAGACAAAGGGCATTATGCAGCAAAACATAAGGGCAGACAGATCAATGAAACCATTGCCGCAAAAATAAGGGCATTTTCTAAAGACAATTGTATTAAATGTGCCAGGGCCCATAAGGCTGGAAAAGAACTGAACATTTCTCCATCTGAAATCGGCGTACAGACAGATCTTTTAGAATATCGAATTGCAGATTGCCAGCTTGGATTATTTGGTTATAGCGATGGACAAAAAAGAATTGATCCAGATATTGAAATTACGCCTGATTTAAATGAATACCTGGATAAAGCAAACAAAGACGGCAGGATATCCTGTCTGGAATGCTGGAATATTGCCAAAAAATTAAAAATCAAAAAACTTGATCTGGGATCAGCATGTGAACAAAAAGACATCCGGATAAAGCCATGTCAACTGGGCGCTTTTTAAACAAATTATTGTTTATTGAGCGTTAAGCGTTAAGCTTTTTTTGCGTTTTCCGCTTTCTGTTTTGTTTTTGCTTTTTTATCTTTTCTATTTTTTTTAGTTCTTTCTCATCCTTGCCCGTCATGGCTTCTTCTATTTTTTCAAGAAGCTTGCGCAGGGCAAAAAACCGGTTTAATCGCTGGGATCTTGATTTGCCACATTTCACTGATAAATTGGTTTTTTTATGTTTGAGAAACACGGCAGAAGAGGATTTATTGACCTTTTGTCCTCCTCTGCCCGATGCTTTTATAAATTTTTCTTCAAAATCTTCTTTTTTGATTCCCAGGTCGTTCATCCTCTTTTCGAGGTCAAACAATTTATCGTTACCAGGTCCTGTCATCCCAATTTAGGCACTACTTGTTTTTCCAGACAGGTTTTCTTTTCTCCTCAAAGCTTGCAATACCTTCAAGGGTATCTTCTGTCTTCATCATGGTGTTAAGGAAATAATTGCTGACAAGGTCTACACCCTGGAAAAAATTAGTTCCGATATGACGTTTTACGGCCCGTTTGTTAAGACGGATGATCAAAGGGCTTGCATGGCAGATTTGTTTTACCTGGCCATCAACTATTGCCTGAAAATCATCAACAGATGCCACCCTTGATACAAATCCAAGGTCACGGGCTTCCTGGGCAGTATAATTCTGACCCGTGGTAACGATTTCAATGGCTTTAGCCGGGCCTACAAGCTCGGGAAGCCTTAACGCAGCATAGGGCGGGAAAAAACCAAGTTTGATTTCCGGCTGCCCCAATATGGCTTTTTCCGAGGCAATGACAATATCACAGGCAATGGCAACTTCCATGCCTCCCCCTAAGCATGCACCATTTACGGCGGCAATAATGGGGATATCAATCATATTTATCAATTCAAAAATCCGGTTAAATGTTGACACCATTGCATCCACATTATCTGGTTTATGGTCTGCCACTTCCACGCCGGCACAAAAGCTTCTGCCTTCGCCTGTAATCACAACGCATTTTAATTCTTCATCTGCTGCTATTTTTTCAAGCTGGGCATTGAGTTCATTCATCATGGGGATGTCCAGGACGTTGTGTTTGGGTCGATCAAGAATGATCCTGGCAACCTGACCATTGTTTTCAATTTTTAAAAATTTAGGTTCTGCCATATTGTCCTCCTGCTTAAAATAATCTGGTTTAATTTATCCTCTGATAACCCTTGGCGTAATCATATGATGCTGGGGGCAGATGGATTTTGGATTCTGGTAACAAGCTCCTG
>CAYWGN010000202.1:0-9299 GCA_964457495.1 uncultured Desulfobacula sp. | reverse complement strand
CCCGGATCAGATCCAGTATTCCGGCACGGATAGAGACATCCAGCATGGAAAGCGGTTCATCTGCTATGACCAGCTTCGGCTCAAGCACAAGGGCCTGTGCAATACCAACCCGCTGTCGTTCCCCGCCGCTCATCTGGTGGGGATACTTTTTAATGTAGTGTTTTGGATTCAGCCCGGCCATGGCAATGGTGGCCATAACCCTTTGTGTAATTTCTTTGTTTGAATTGCACACCTTAAGTGCCCGCAGCGGTTCCGCCACCAGGTCAAAGACCCTGAACCGGGGATTCAGGGATTCATAGGGATCCTGAAAGATAATCTGGACATCCCTGCGATAATCTTGAATTTCCTTTTGGGTCACGGCGGCAATATTCTTTCCCTTGTAGTGAATGGTGCCAGAAGTTGGCTCCCTGAGTTTTGCAATGGCAAGACAGGCAGTGGATTTGCCACAACCCGACTCTCCAGCCAAGCCAAGTATCTCACCTTGGGACAAGGTAAAGGAAATGTTGTCAACCGCCTTGATGATCCCTGGCTTTTTTTTACCTATCACCCGGGAAAGCAGGGGGGGCTTTATGTAAAAATGCTGCTTGAGATTATTTACTTCGAGAATTGCCATGTTTTCTTTACTCCTGCAAGTTTACGAAATTCCTCTACATGTTCTGTTCGGTGACACTGGACAAAATGATTGGGTCGGACCTCTATTTGTTCAGGTTTTTTATTCCTGCATATGTCCATGGAAAAAGGACACCGGTCATAGAAAAGGCATCCTGGAATCGTTCGGGTCAGGTTCGGGGGTGAGCCGGGAATGGAAATCAGCTCCCGGTCCAATGCCTTGATGTTGGGAAAGGCATTCTTAAGACCCAGGGTATAGGGATGATAGGGTTCGTTAAAAAGCTCCATTGCATCTGCCGTTTCCATGAGTTTTCCCGCATACATAATTCCGATGCGATCACTCATTTCTGCAATTACAGAAATGTCATGGGTGATAAGAAGGATGGCTGCCGATGTTTTTGTCTTTTCCCTGATCTCTTTGAGATTTCTTAAGATCCGTTCCTGAACAAGGACATCAAGACCTGTAGTGGGTTCATCCATCACTACCAGCTCCGGGCTAAGAACCAGTGACATGGCGAGCATGGCGCGTTGACGCATTCCGCCGCTGAACTCATGGGGATACGCCTTCATCAGGCCTGCCTGGAGTCCCACTGCATCAAACATCTGCACCACCGTTTTTGCTGCCGCAGCTTTGCTAAAGGTGGTGTGGGCGAGGATGGCTTCTATGCACTGATCCCCCACCCGGTAAACCGGATTAAGCGCATTCATGGCACTTTGGGGCACTAGAGAAATCCCCTGCCACAGAATTTTTTCCCTGAAAAATTTATCGGAAACGGTTAAAAGGTCATACTCCTTGAACTGTAGCTTGTCGGCAGTTACTTCAGCGCTTTTGGGGACCAGGCGCATTATGGTCCGGATGAGAGTGGATTTACCACATCCTGATTCTCCGGCCAGGCCAAACACCTGGTTTTCACCTATGGAAAACGTGACCCCGTCTACGGCCTTTACAGCCCCTTCTCTGGAAGAATAATGGGTCTTCAGATTTTTTACGGTCAGTATATTATTCACGACACCTTCCTTATCTTTGTTTCAGGCGTGGGTTAGCCACTTCTTCGTAAGCCCGGGAAATAAATACCAAAGCGCTTACAAGGAGAATAATGCAGATAGACGGGGTTGCAAACCACCACCAGGCCGTTCTGATTTTTCCTGAAATCCATAAATTATAAAGCATACCACCCCAGGTGATGTTGTTGGGATCGGAAAACCCTAAGAAACTGGCTCCTGCCTCGGCCAGGATGGACCAGGCAATGTTGAATGCGGTGTAGAGCAATAAAAGGGGAAGAATATTGGGCATGATGTGCCTGTAAATAATCCTGAAATCACTGCACCCCCTGGCCTTGGCTGCCTGGATGTACTGGCGCTGTCGGATGGACATGACCTGAGCCCGGATTACCCGGGCCGATGTTCGCCAGATAATACAGCAGATGGCAATGATGACAAACCAGATGTTTCGACCAAAAAGTGAGATGAGCACGATGAGAAATGGCAGAAAAGGCATGCCATAGACAATATCGGTGAGACGCATGAAGATCTCATCTAACTTACCACCATAATAACCTGCTAAAAGGCCGATATTGGCCCCAATCAGGATGGAGACCAGACCGGAAGTAATGCCGATAAGGACAGTGGTCCTTGTGGCAAGGATCAGCTGACTTAAAATATCCCGCCCCATGGCAGTTGTACCTAAGGGAAATTCAAGGCACGGCTGTCGGAGGATAGCCATCTTGCCGCCCGAATCCCTGAGTGATTCCCATAGATCATGGGGGGCAATATATGGGGCGAACAATGCAATGATTCCGAAAAAAAGCAGTACTACAGCCCCGAACATACCAAAGCGATTCCCTCTGATAATTTTATACTGTGCAACCCAAAAATCTTTTACAATTGAGAATTTCATGCCTGCTGCTCCCTTGTGATATGGTGGAAATTTTCAGTGTAAACCGATTTATACTGTTTTTCAGGATTTTTTGTCATTTTTTGCCCCCTGGAACAGAAATACGAGGATCAAGGAAACAATAGGAAATGTCAGCCAGCAGGTTCAAGACGATAATCAATACTGCCAGCAGTAAAAAGGTTGCCTGGGCCACGGGATAGTCGTGGGATGATGCGGCTTCCACCATAAGTTGACCCATACCGGGCCATGAAAAGACCTGTTCAACAATCACCTGTCCACCCAAAGAAAATCCGATGAGGACCGAAGCAACGGTGAAAACGGGAAGGAGCGCATTTCTTGCCGCATGTTTGATCATCACTGTGCTTGGGGAGAGCCCCTTGGCCTGGGCTAATTCAATATAATCGCTGCCAGTCACTTCCAGCATGGAATCCCGCATAATCAGCATGGGGGTAGCCAGATAATAAAATGCTGTGGTGATTGCGGGTAATATAAGGTGGAGAAGAAAATCTTTGTTAAACAACATGGCAATACCCGCGGGCAGACGTTCCCCAGGCGTGTTCATACCGCCGGTCGGGAAAATATCCAATTTATAGCTCAAGACCATGAGGAATAAAATTCCAGTGACAAAGGGAGGGGCTGACTGGAGTACCAGAGCGCTCACTGTTGCGCTCACATCCATGGGTCCTCCCCTCTTCCAGGCCATGATCATGCCCAGGCCTGTTCCCAGAATCAAGGTAAAACTCATGGCAGCTCCCATGAGAAAAATCGTATTCCAGAAACGGTATTTAAGAATTTCAAATACGGGCTTTGATGTGGTAAAAGAACGCCCCCATTCCAAGGTAACCAGCCCCTTGAGATAGAGAACATACTGGATGGAAATGGGTTTGTCCAGGCCGAACGCCTCTTTCAACCTTGCCTGGGACGCTTCATCCAGAGCCGGGCTGATCACCTGGGCAGTGGGGTCACCTGGCATGATACGAAATATAAAAAACAGAATAGTGGCCACTGCAAAAATGGTAAAAATAGTGTAAATGGTTCTTCGGATGATAAATTCTATCAATGTGCACTCCTTATTCCTCTAAAGGCAAAAGGAATGGACGACCTGATCAGGCCGTCCATGATTTTTAAGATAATTTTATCCAGGATAATGCAGGTTGCCTTTTTTATCCCAGGTATATCCTGCTTTTGCCAGGATATCCTTTGCTTTGCCTATGTCATTGGGATAGGATTTGACCGCAGGATTGTGCCAGAATTTGTTGGCAGGGGCAATGACCGAACTGCCCACATCGGCAAGACCTGAAAGAACGGCTTCAATGATTAAATCTTTGGGAATTACATGAGCAAGGGCTTTTCTAAATTGCGGATCATTGAGTGGAGCCCTCAGACAATTATAGGAAAGGTTATAAAATCCGTGATTGGGACATCCCTTGGCAACCACCCCCTTAATCTTGGCCAGATCCTGAAACAGGCTCGGTTTAAGGACGTAGCGGTTCCGGTCACACTCTCCCTTCTCAATGGCGGCAGCTATAGCGTCATGAGAACCATAGACCGTTCCGATGATTCCGGCACATTTAGGTGGATTAAAGTGATGCTTAAAGGCAGATACCTTCATTTCCCGGCCTCTGTCCCAATAATCAAATTTAAAAGGACCACTACCCACAGGGGTTTCGTTTGGAAAATTCAGAGGATCATCCACATCAACTTTTTCAGGAATATCCTTCCAGATATGTTTGGGTATCAGGAGCAATCCACCTAAAAGGTTGGAAATAAGCGGGGCATAGGATTCTTTCAATTTGATGCGCACGCCGTGTTTGCCAGTAACTTCGACGTTGTCAACTTTTTGAAGCATTGAGTTAAAGAAGGGCGCTTTCCATTTGGTGCTGTAATCAAATGTGAATTTTACATCTTCGGCTGTAAGGGGTTCGCCATCATGCCATTTCATATTTTTGCGTATGGTCAGATCAATAGTGGTAGGATCAATCATTTTGTGGGATTCGGCTGCCCATGGCACGGGAGAACCATCAGGACCAATCCTGAAAAGGGTATCATAGATCATCCGAAGTTCCATAAACTCACTGGTATCCTTTGCCGCAACAGGATTCAATTTTTTCAGGGGAGTGGCCCTTGCCGTCCTGACATAGCCGTCACCCTTAATGACTTCCATATTAATATCGGTCCAGAAGCTGCCTGTTCCTTCCCCAAGCATGGGGACAACATTTTTAATTCTGTCGGACCGGTAGGCTGTGGTCATCTGCATATAGGCAATAACATTATTACTCTGGGCCTCATGGCAGAATACCTGGGCTTCATTTACAATCTGCTGTCTCTTTTCAATGTCCATCTCTTTTTGCTGGGCTTCCACTAGTCTGTCCACGTTGGGATCGGAGAAACCTTCCCAGTTATATCCACCTTTTTTAAACTGGGATGAGTGATGCATATGGTAAAGGAATACATTGGGATCAATCCTGAGGGCGGACCCGGAGAGCATTACAAACCACATGTCGTAATCATGTTCCATGACCACTTTCTGGACATTCTGGTTATAATCTACTGGGTTGGCGGCCACATCCCATCCAATTTTCTTGAATGCCTCGGCACACACCCTCGCCACCTCAGGCCGGACCGGGTCCATGGTGGCCGTAGATGTCAAAATTTTCATGGGACTTACCAAGGCTCCGGGTGCCGGTGCAGCAAATAGCGCTCCCGGCCCGGCAAGTAAGGACGCCCCGATGGTACCACCCGTAATTTTTAAAAATTCACGTCTACCAATTTGATTGTTGAACATGTCAGTGATCTCCTTTCATAAACGATAATTGACAGCTACAATTCCTGCCACACAAATTCCCCCACCCCCAAAATGGGTTATGGGTTTGATTTACTGATTTTCAAAATTAAAATTCAAGATACATGCCAGCCTGAAATAATTGGCAGGAGCAGGACTAAAAAAAATTTAAACCACTGTATACTACTGTTTATTCAGCTCTTGCCAAGGGAAAGGAGGTGATATAATAAAACATTGCTCATTGTCTAAATATTTGACAGTTTGAGAGGCTTCTCAGTTGTTTATAATAATATTTCAATATGTTATTGTCACATTCTAATTTTTATACATGTATAAAAATTAGAATGTTTGTCGATCAGTTGGTAAACGGTATTTTTTTATCTTGTTATAGAGAGTAGCCCGGGAGATGCCTAAAACCCCAGATGATTTAGAAAAATTAAAATCATAGTCTTCAAGAGTCTCCAGGATTACCTTTTTTTCAAGTTCAGAAAGACGAGAGCCGGTAAGCCTTGCATTTGAAGGCCCCGGGCTATCCAGTCCCAGGTTTTCCGGCAGAATCCTGTTATTTTTTACCAGGTTGACAGCCCGCTCGATCACATTTTCAAGCTCCCGGACATTACCGGGCCATGGGTAGCTTTCCATAGCTGCTTCAGCCTCCCTGGAAAAACTGAGACCCTGTTTTGCCATTACTACGGAACAACGGTTCAAAAAATAGTTGGCAAGAATAAGAATATCCTCGGACCGGTCACGCAGGGGTGGGATAGAGATGGGAAACACATTAAGGCGATAGAAAAGGTCCTCCCTGAAATTCTTCCATGACACCGCCTTTTTCAAATCAGTATGGGTCGCAGCGATGATCCGTGCATCCACCAGCATGGGCTTGTGCTCACCGATTCTGACCACCTCTCTGGTCTGGAGAACCCTAAGAATCTTTATCTGCATGTCCATGGGCATATCCCCGATCTCGTCCAGGAAAATGGTGCCTCCGTCAGCCAGTTCAAATTTTCCCGGCATCCCCTTTTTTAACGCACCGGTAAAAGTCCCTCCGGCATATCCGAACAGCTCGGTTTCCAAAAGTTCCCTGGGAATGGCCCCGCAATTGATAGCGATAAAGGAATGGTTGCGGCGCTCGCTGTGATTGTGTATGGACTGAGCAAAAAGTTCCTTTCCTGTTCCGGTCTCTCCCAGGAGAAGAACTGTGGAATGCTGCGGAGCAGCTATCATGGCCATTTTCCGTGTCTCCCGTATGGCTGAACTGTTCCCGATAATGTTTTTAAACGTAAAGCGGGCACGTAACCCAGCCATATCATTAACCAGTTTCCGGATTCGATTGATCTCATTGAAGATAATAATCGTTCCATGCATCTTTTCTTTGGTGTCAAAAATGGGCCTTACCGTGCAGATGAGCTGAATCGCCTTTAAAGGGCCTCGGATGACCACTTCCCGATCCACAAACTCGAATCCCGGCTGCATCAGGTCCGCTATGATAATCTGCTTGCCAAAGAAAATCTCGTGAGGTTTTCCTTCCATGGAGGCCTCCCAGTGAAAGATCTGACGGCCACGGCTGTTGACCTGGTTAACAATACCGTTTCTGTTAACGGCCATGACCCCACTGTCAATGGAATCAATGATGGCTTCCATATAATTATTTTTGAGTTGCAGTTCGTCTGATGTCTTTTGAATCCTGAACTGATTTTCGATGGCACGGGCTGCCGTTATAACCATGCCGAGCGTATGGGGATGCACCTTTTTAGCATTCCCTGACATTGCGAAAATACCCAGGATTTGGCCATTGAGATCAAACACGGGGGATGCCGAACAGGTAGCCCCGTAGCCACGGCGGCAAAAATGTTCGTCATCATTGACCTGGACGGGAATGCCGCGTGCAAGGGATAAACTGATAACACTGGTCCCCACATCTTTTTCAGTCCAGCGGTAACCAGGAGAACAGTTCCCGGCCACCATTTTTTTTAACAAATAGGGATCACCGACCATTTTAAGGATATAACCGTCCTTGTCTGTAATATTGACCACAAACCCGGCCCCTGCAACAAATTGATAAAGCTCCTCCATCTGAGCGCCCGCGATGTTCAGAAACTGCCGGTTATCTGCCATACGTTGAGACAGTTCAGCAGGATTGAGGCATTTTTGATTCTGACTGCCCTTGTCTTCTGGATTAACGCCGTATTGCCTGCACCGTTCATGGGAATCTTTGATCTCTTTTCGAAGGGTTATTGGATCAGGGATTGCTCTTGCTGACATATCAAGATTCCTATAGTAAATTTTCAATTAGTTTTTTTGAAAAATTAAAACATTTATATGATTCCATTTTCCGGTACAATTATTTTTTTATCCTTTTTTTTAAAAAAAAGCAAATTCTTGTCTTGTACGATATCGGATTAAAAAGGACTGTCGCTGTCTTTATGGGAAATGGGGCCTGCAAATTCCATTACAAACAGTCAATTTTCTGTATAGATGGATGGATCCTGAAAAAACATCATGGCAAGAGAGCTAAGGCAACAATCATGAAGTTCATGATCAATTTTGCCTTGCATGCGTGAGTCGGATATATTTTTTCACCGAGAATTGCTGGCTGCCAACCAAACACTTGCAGTTAGCTGTGATGGTGTGATAATTACAAAGGAATGAAATACCTTAGCCGGAAGTGTGAGATTCTGGAAATTGGATTGAAATATTTATAGACCGCAGAAAAGAAATATTGGGAAAAAGGAGGTCCGTTATCGATTCATTTAGCTATAAAAACGGGAGATTGTTTGCTGAGAGCGTGGATGTTGAGGCGATTGCAAATCAGGTCGGTACGCCCGTGTATATTTACAGCAAGACAACCTTCCTTGATCATCTGAAAAAAATTCAAACCGCATATGCCGGCATTGACACGACGATTTGCTATTCAATCAAGGCGTGCGGCAATATTCATATTCTCAAGATCCTGGCTGAGGCAGGCAGCAGTTTTGACATTGTCAGCGGCGGCGAACTATACCGCGCCCAACAGGCTGGGGCAGACATGAGCAAAATTGTCTTTGCGGGCGTTGGCAAAACTGATACCGAGATTATTGAGGCATTGGACGCAGGTATCGGCTATTTCAATATCGAATCCGAAGCAGAACTGGAGAACCTTATTCAGCTTTGCAAAGTAAACGGCAAGACCACCAAAGCCGCACTGCGTGTTAACCCGGATATCAATTATGATGCGCACAAGAATACTATCACTGGTGTTAAAGAAACCAAGTTCGGTATTGATATCGAACGGACCCTGAAGATTTATGACAAGTATGCTCACAACGGCGTTGTCAAGATGTCGGTGATTCATGTGCATCTCGGCTCTGGTGGCAAAACTGTCGACCCCTATGTCAACTATGTCAAGAAAGTCCTGCCCCTGGTCAAAGAATTGCGCGACAAGGGTTATACCATTGATAAACTGGATCTGGGTGGCGGCTATGGGGCTGATTACGAAACGGCAACGGTGCCCTCTGCCGCCGACTATGCCGAGAAGATCGTGCCGCTGCTGAAAGCTGCGAATTTGAAATTGATTCTCGAACCGGGTAAAAGTATTATTGCCAATGCAGGGATTATGCTGACACGCACTGTGTTTAAAAAGACAGGCGGTACAAAAACGTTCGTGATTGTTGATGCAGGCATGAATGACCTGATTCGCCCCTGTTTGTATGAGGCGTTTCACTTTATCTGGCCAACCAGGGTCAATGAGAACTTTATTCCTGAAAAACGTGTAAACAGTTTGGAAATGGACAATACTGAAAAGGTCGATGTGGTGGGTCCGATCTGCGAGGGTACAGACTACTTTGCAAAAAACAGGGCTATACCGCCCGTTGAACAAGGCGACCTATTAGCCGTCTTTAGTGTTGGTGCCTATGGCTTTACCATGGCCAGCAACTACAATGCCCGGCCCATGTGCGCAGAAGTGCTGGTAGACTGCGATCAGTTCAGGATCATCCGCAAACGGCAGACCTATGAGGACTTAATTGAGCTGGAAAA
>CAYWGN010000201.1:0-9311 GCA_964457495.1 uncultured Desulfobacula sp. | reverse complement strand
CATCTACTGCGTTGCTGCAAAATCCTGCCAAATTATAAATCGGGCCTCATGTACATTAGTACACTCCGGTTTCAAGATTTTTTGCGCCTTGTATATGGGCAATTTTGTGAGCATTGCTCCTCTACGAGCCGCCCAAACACGGAGTTTTCGGTCAGGCACTAATTTGATTTTATAAGATTTTGTTGAGCCCAACGCAGTAAGGACCGCAAATTTTATCCAACTTATTTCATCTCCGATCCTAATCGGGAAAATTGGCTGTTTTTGGTCGGGCTCTAAATAGTGATCGGCAATTAATTGTTAATAGTCGTAAACCCCTTTTCCTGTTTTCTTGCCAAATCGTCCGGCTCTGACTAGTTTTTTTAAATAAGGGGCAGGTATATATTTATCCCCCATCTCCCTGTGCAGTCCCTCAATCACACGAAGAATGGTGTCAAGGCCCACAAGATCAGCCAATGCAAGGGGGCCTAGGGGATGGTTGCATCCCAGTACCATTCCTTTATCAATATCCTCGGCACTGGCAATCCCTTCACCCAGAGCAAAAAAGGCTTCATTGATCATGGGGCAAAGAACCCTGTTTACCGCAAAGGCTGGTGCTTCATCCACAACAATGGTTTCCTTGCCAAGTGTTTCTCCCCATTGTTTTGCAATGTTAAGGGTTTTTTCAGAGGTTTCATGGCCTTTTATGATTTCCAGCAATTTCATTACTATAACCGGGTAAAAAAAATGGGTACCAATGAATTTATCAGGCCGGTCTGTAACAGCGGCCAGTTCAGTGATGCTCAGTCCTGATGTGTTGGTAAAAAAAAGACAGTGTGAAGGTACAATTTTTCCCAACTCTGCATAAACTTTTTTCTTGATATCCATGATTTCAATGATGACTTCCACTGCTATATCAGCGCCATCCCCAGCTTCCTTGAGATCCAGGGTGGGTGTGATTCTTTTGAAAATGTCACCCATTTCCATCTGGTCCATTTTTCCTTTTTTTACATTCCGTTCCAGGTTTTTTCGGATGGTTTCCATACCCTTATCAACAAAGCCTTGTTCTATATCCCTTAACATCACCTGATAACCTGCCTGGGCACAGGCCTGGGCAATCCCGTTCCCCATCAACCCTGCACCCAATACACATATTTTTTTGATATCCATCAATGGTCTCCTGTTTTTGTATGACTGAGAATTACGTTTCACTGGCAGATTCCAATTTGCTCTGATGAGTAAAACAGCTTTGCAAAGTATTTTAATGACTATATTTTTCTAACACCATTTGATGGAAAAAAGAAACTAAAAAATTTATAAATTATATAAAACAGGCCAGGGAGGAAATTTGTGATCATTTGGCGGAAATGGCAGTACTGCCATATCCGCCAAATGCCGGATTATTTATAATAGTAAAGAAATAATCAGATTCAAGTTGAAGCAAGGAAGGCGGCTGCAATGATAAGGATGGTTATAAAAAGGGCGATGGTATCCTTTTGAGGAAAGGCAAGTGTTCTGTTTAAGGGAAAGAAAATGATACCGGATCCAAGTCCGCTTAAAAAGCCAAACACATGAGCCATAACATCTGTACGCTCTCCCTGGCTGAACAGACCGACCATCAAGGCTCCGGCAAAGACAGGCATCAGGTTGTTCAATCTAAGCGGCTTTCCTTTTTGCGTTACCTGGAAGGCCACAAGAAGACCTGCCGCTGCCATGACTGCTGTTGAGGCCCCAATGGAAAGATGGGCCGTCTGGTAAAGGTGAGCATTGAAAAGATTGCCAAGGGTCCCGGCAAACAGCAGCATAAAAGGTCCCATTCCAAACCCGGAAAGGCTGATAAAGGGTGCTCCGAAAATGAGCAAGCCAGCCATATTCCCTGCAAGGTGGCGGGCATCTGCATGCAGGAACAGAGCTGTAATAGCCCTGTAGGTCTCTCCCTGGAGGATAAAAAGGGCAGAGGCTCCATATTTTAATGTCATGGCCTCATGTACATGGTAATGGATACAGGCTGCATGAATAAGCCAGAGCAGTCCCATGATACAAAAGGCTGGATATGATTTAAATGAGGATATGGGAATTTGTTGTAATTGTTGTTTGAGCCTGAAAAATTTATTTTCTTTATAATAGGTCTCAACCATGATGCGGGCTTTTTCCATATCTGCTTCATTTACAAGGATATTAAATAAATTATTTTCTTGTTCAGCATGATTTTCAATATTTTGAGAGGTTAAAATCAAGATGATTAAATCTGCTTTTTTGTCAGGAAGACCAATGAATAGTTTTTCCATATTTTGGTTCATGGGTTAAAGGGGCTTGACCTTTTATGACAATGATTTTAATTATATTAAAAAATAAGCAACTTTTTTAATTATATATATGAATAACTGGAGAAAATAAACATGCAAATACTAAGGTTTGAAAGTGATGACAATAAAATCTATACTGGTTGTGATTTTGCTAATGAAAGTGCTTCCGTGATCAAGGGGGATATTTATACTGATTTTTCCAATACTGGGAAAAGAAAACCCGTTAAAAAAATTTTAACCCCGATTTCACCCAAAGTCATTTTTTGCATTGGGTTAAATTATAAACTCCATGCCAAAGAGACGGGACTTGAATTGCCAAAATATCCCGTTGTGTTTATGAAGAATCTGGGTGCGGCAGCAGGTCACCTGGATGATATCAGAATCCCGGCCTCCTGTGTAAAGATTCCTGAAGTGGATTATGAGGCTGAGCTTGCAGTGGTCATAAAAAAGAATGCCAAAAATGTCTTGCCGGAAAATGCATTTGATTATGTCCTGGGATATACCTGTGCCAATGATATTTCCGCCAGAAGATGGCAGAAGCATGCAGGCGGAAAGCAATGGGTAAAAGGGAAAAGTTTTGATACCTTTTGTCCCTTTGGCCCCTGGATCGTGACCCCGGACGAGCTTTGTGATCCTGATAACCTTGGTATTGAGTGTGTGTTAAACGGGAATTCCATGCAGAAAAGCAATACAAGCGATATGATTTTTTCTGTGGCCCAGATTATTTCATATCTATCTGAATCTGCCACGCTTATGCCCGGAACAATTATATTGACTGGAACACCAAGCGGGGTGGGATTTACCAGAAAACCGCCTGTGTATCTTGCTCCTGGTGATGTGCTGGAAACAAAAATTGAAAAAATCGGTGTGTTGAAAAATCATGTAACCCTTGAAGAAAAATAAAAAAACGCCTGGAAGATGATTTCATCTTCCAGGCGTTTTTATGATGAATCTAATCAGGCGCTTATCAGCGCCTGATTAGATTTTAATGGTTAATTATTCCAACAATTTCCCTGTCCATGGGAACCTCTTTGCCCGCCTCTTCCTGACCGTTCGCCTCGACCCTGACCAAATCCTCTGCCCATGCCAAGTTCAGGTGAGATTTTTTTTGCAGCCAACAGAAAGTCAATGCGTTTGCTCATTACCTGTTTTTGCAGGTCCATGATTTCCTGGGATAATTTGTCAAGTTTGGCTCTGTCAGGTTCAGATGTTTCCATGAGCATTCTCATTTCCTGTCGTTTTGCAAATTTTGCAGATCTCAACTCATAGGTTTCATCAATGAATCCCTGGCGAAGTGCACTCAGAGCATCTCTCTGATCCTTGGACAAGTCATTGAAAGCACCTTGTCCCCCGTTTCTTGGACAGTCCTGATTATCGCCATAACCCATACCCTGGCCTCGGCCCTGGCATTTGCCCTGACCCCATGCAAAAGCGCTTCCTGATACAAGAGCAATAATAAGCAGTGAACTTAAGATAATGATTGATTTTTTCATAATAACCTCCAGTTAAAGTTTAGTTTGTTAATGGAACTTTGTTTCGTTCTGTTGAAACAGGATATAGCAAATGGTGTGCCAAAGGGGAAAATATTTTATAAGTTATTGACTTTTCAATATGTATTTAAAATTATGCAAATTAAAGCATTGTTATTGAATTATTGATAGTGTATACTTTTTACCCAGAGCTATGTATCCAGGTGTGTAGAAAGTACCCACAATTATGATATCTGGAAATCAAGTAGCACGTAAACAAAGGCGTTTGTTCCATGGTATTGTTTTTGCTTATAATAAATGAATGCTAAACGCTTAACCTCCTGCAAATATCCATCAGACAGGGCTATGAGATAATTTCTTTTAACGGGCTGAACTATTACAAAAAAAGAACATTAAAAAAAATGAAAAAATATAAATTTACTTTGATATCCCCTTTATTTCTCATTGGTATTTTATTGATCATGCTACCGATTTTTACATTCATGACTCTTGACAGGCTTGAAAAAGAAAAGGAATTTTTTACCCAGAGATTATTGGAAAAGGGTGTCTCATTGATCAGGACATTTGAGGCCGGAACCCGAACGGGGATGTTCACCATGCGGTGGGGAGCAAATAGAATCCAGGCCATGCTTTTGGAAACCGCATTGCAGCCTGAAGTTATCTATATGATGATTACATCAAAGGATGGCCGGATCCTGGCACACTCGGATGCATCCATGGTGGGACAGATTTTTGATGCCATGTGCGGTATAGTAAAGATAGATGAAGATATGGCCATGGTCTATCACAGGGTAAGATCGCAAAAAGATCAGACTCAGGTTTTTGAAGTGTTCAAGAGGTTTGTACCCATCAGGTCCAGGTCCAGGTCCATGCGCGGTCATATGCGCAAGGGTGTAATACCAATGCACAGGTATCAGGATTCACGGGATATGCAGAATTTTGAAAAAGGAATCAAGGATTGGAGCCAACCATATATTCAAAGCCAGGACGGGCAAATGCCTGAAATGGCAGAACATTATATTTTTGCCGGACTTTCCATGGAAAGGGCAAGGGTCGCCCGGGACAGATTGGTAAAAGAGACTGTCTGGCGGGGCATTCTTTTTTTTATATTGGGATGCGTGGGTATGGCAGCCTTGTTTGTTTTCCAGGCGTACAGGTCTGCAAAAGCCTCCCTGACAAGTGTTAAGGCATTTTCCGACAATGTGATCCAGAACATGCCCTCAGGGCTTATTACGATTAATCCTGACCATGAAATCACATCTGTGAACAATGCTGCAAAAAATATTTTAGGAGGGGATTTGACTCAACCCTATCCGCAAATGGTTGAATTGATAAAGGAAATGGAAATATCTCAAGATGTTCTCAACCGGGAGATCAATCTTGTTGTTGCTCCAGACCGAAAAATTGGTCTGGATATAACGGCATCTCCTATTAAGGATTATGAAAATCAAATCATGGGATATTTATTTCTTTTCAGGGATTTAACCCAGATAAGGGAGCTTAAAAAACAGGTGGAGACAAACAAGCGCCTTGCAGCCATTGGAAAGCTTGCAGCAGGTGTTGCCCATGAAATCAGAAATCCTTTGAGTTCAATCAAAGGGTTTGCAACTTATTTTGGTAAACGATATGAGGACAAAGACTCAGACAAGGAGATTGCAAAGATTATGGTCAAGGAAGTGGAACGTATCAATCGATCCGTTACACAGTTGCTTGAGTTTGCAAAACCCATGGCCGTTGAAAAAAAACAAGTGGATATCAAAGAGATGATCACCCATTCTTTAAAACTTGTTCACCATGATCTGGGGAAAAAAAATATTGAAACAAGGGTCAATATTGATACAAAAAAAATAGTAATTCACACAGACGGTGACCGGATGAACCAGGTCCTTTTAAACCTGTATATCAATGCAATAGAGGCATTGGATGACAAAGGAATACTGGAGATACAGGTACAGAATGCAGCCATGGATGAGCAGATTGAAATAAGGGTTAAGGATAATGGCCAGGGTATAGATGAGGCATCACTTGATTTGATTTTTGATCCCTATTTTACCACCCGGCCCACGGGCACAGGGCTTGGTCTTTCAATCGTTCACAGGATCATTGAAAATCTTGATGCAAGCATTCGTGTGGAGAGCAAAAAAGGTAAGGGTACATGTTTTATTATCAATCTGCCTGTTTCATAAAAGGATAAAAATGAAAAAAATACTTGTTGTTGACGATGATGCAGCCCATGCCAGAATGCTTGAGACAGTGATGGCAGACTGGGGGGTTGTGATTCACCTGGCAGATGATGGGGCAATGGCCGTTGATAGGGTAAAAAATCAGCCCTTTGATATTGTTCTGATGGATATGAAAATGGTGAAAATGTCCGGGATGGAAGCGCTGCAGTTGATTAAAGCCTATAATCCTTCTTTGCCCGTGATCATCATGACGGCCTATTCATCCGTACAGACTGCTGTGGAAGCCTTGCAAATCGGGGCCTATGATTACCTGACCAAACCCCTGGATTTTGATAAACTGAAATTAACCATTGAACATATATTTGAAAGTATTTCTTTAAAAACAGAAAACAGGCATTTGAAGATCCAGTTAAAGGAGAAAGATTTTTCCCATGACATTCTTGGAAAAAGTCCTGCTATTCTTTCCCTGCTGGATACCATTCACATGGTGGCACCCACTGATGCCAATGTTCTGGTCATGGGCGAATCAGGGACGGGCAAGGAACTGGTCGCATCTGCCATCCATTTTAATTCTTCACGAAAAGATCATCCCTATGTAAGGATTAATTGTGCTGCTATTACTGAGACCCTTCTTGAGTCAGAACTTTTCGGTCATGAAAAAGGATCATTCACGGGTGCAGACAAAAAAAGAAAAGGACGGTTTTTACTGGCAGACAAGGGCAGTATACTTTTGGATGAAATCGGTGAAATGAGCCTTGCCATGCAGGCAAAGCTGTTAAGGGTAATTCAGGAAAAAGAAATCACACCCGTGGGAAGTGATGAAAATATTAAAACAGATGTGAGGATTATTGCTGCAACCAATAAGAATTTAAAGCAAATGTCAGAACAGGGAGGCTTTCGCCAGGATTTATACTATCGGCTTAATGTTGTGAGTGTCGAGATCCCTCCCTTAAGGGAAAGAAAAGAAGATATTCCAACCCTGGCAAATCATTTTTTAGAAATTTTTTCAAAGAAAAATAAAAGAGATATAAAAGGCTTTTCTTCAGATGCAATGGATGCCATGATCCGGTATGAATGGGAAGGCAATGTCAGGGAATTGATTAACAGCGTGGAAAGGGGCGTGGTTCTTGCCAGGTCTGACTATATCTGCAAAGAAGACCTTTCGTTTATAAAGGTAAGGGCTGCTGATGGAATTGAAGGGGAAACGGATTTTGGAAATATCAGGCTTTCCCAGATAGAAGAAAAAGCGATTCTTTCCACCCTTGAATCAGCCCGGGGCAACAAGAGTGAAGCTGCCAGAAGACTTGGTATTACAAGGAAAACCCTGCTAAAGAAATTAAAACAATATGAAAAAATTTAGGAATAGTTCGGCCCGATAAAAGAAATTATCTCAAAGCCCTGTCTGATGGATATTTGCAGGAGGTTAAGCGTTTAGCATCGAAACAAATATCCATCGGATAGGGCGGTTTCAAGCATAAGAGTTGAATAGTTACAAAATTTAAAGCAATGAAAAATGAATTTAAAACCTTTCAATCAATTTGTTGATCAGAAACGTGCTTTCACGCATGGCCTGTTCGCTAAAGGGACCAAACCATTGGGCAATATGGTCGAATTTTTCAATAAAAAGATTTTTGTCATTGGCTTCCAGCATTTCAAGATGATTATTTAAAGAGGCAATATAGTCTTTTAAAAGTTGTCGCCGTTGTTTTGTCGCAAAAATAATTTCAGAGTAAAGAGAAGCGTCCTGGGCAAACAACCTGCCCACCATTCCCAGTTCAAGGCGGTAAATCGGGCTTGAAAATTCAAGGGTCCTTTCAATGCGGGCATTTTTTTCATATAAAAACTGTCCAAAACTAAAGGTGGCAAAATGGCGCAAAGCCTGGACTATTTCCATGATTTCATCATGTTCTTTTGCACTGCATGGAACAATAACAGCACCCCAGAGGGTCATTTGGTCCACCAGCCACTGGCAGCGATCTGAGTCTCTTCCCGGGGTAACAATAACGATCTGTTTGTCAAGAGAGCCTGAATCAGGACCAAATAAAGGGTGAAGGCCTGTCACAGGCCCTGGATGTGCATCCAGCATTTTTTCCAATGGCCTGGCTTTTATGCTGGTCAGGTCGGCAAGAATGGTATTAGCTCCAAGAAATGGCGCAATCTCTTCAATAATATCGCAGGTTTTCTCAATGGGAACGCAGATAAGGGCAAGATCAATATTTTCGCAAAGCTGTTTTGCTTTTTTCCAATCCTTTTTTTCAAGGATCCTGACCTCATAACCGGATTTGTGAAAGAGTGAAGCAAAAAATTGCCCCATCTGGCCATCACCCCCGATGATTAAAATACTGTTGTCCGGCCGGACACCTTTAGTTTGCATTTGGTCTATCTGCTTTACACGGGACTGCTTTAAAATTACCCGATAAAGGTCTTCCATGAAATCCGGGTCAAGATTTGCTTTGGCAGCCCGTACCCGAAGTTTTGAAATCAGATCTTCTTCCCTGGCAGGGTGGTACACGGGGATATGGTGCTTTTTTTTTAATTTGACCACCTTTTCAACCTGGCCCTGTCGTTGGGCAAGAAGGGAAAGTATCTGCCAATCAATTTCATCAATTTGTGCCCGTAAGGCAAGGATCTTTTTGTCAAATTTAAGCTTGTTTTTTTCCATATTTTTTCTTTTTTTTAAGGGACTATAACCATTATTGTTTTGCAGCCAAGGCTCTTTCCAGCACTTTACGTACCTTTTGGGCAAGATCCATCATCACAATAGGCTTCAATAGAAAGCCCTTAATACCCAGCGATGCCGCCTTTTCTTCAGACATGGTTTGACTGAATCCTGTGCAAAGCAATACTGGAATATCAGGACGTATTTTAGTCAGTTCCATTGATAGTTTGTCTCCAGGCATATTCGGCATTGCCAGATCTGTGATAATCAGATCAAATTTGTCTGGATTTGCACGGAAAGCCTCAAGGGCTTCAAGGCTGCTTGTACGTGAAGTGACCTGATACCCCAAACGCTCCAGCATCCGTTTTTCCATTATAAGGATAGCTTCTTCATCATCCACAAGAAGGATCTGTTCATTGCCGCCCTGAATTGGTGCTACTACATTAGTTGCCTGTTGTTCTTTCACAACCTCTGCTAATGGTAGATAAACATGAAATTGTGTTCCTTTTCCAGGTTCGCTGTATACATGGATAGCGCCTCCCATAGCAATAACAATACCATGCACCACGGAAAGCCCCATTCCAGTTCCCTTGCCTATTGTTTTGGTGGTAAAAAACGGGTCAAAGATTTTATCTTTTAAGATTTTATCCATGCCCACCCCTGTATCAGCCACTATCAGACAAGCATAAACTCCAGG
>CAYWGN010000200.1:7249-9517 GCA_964457495.1 uncultured Desulfobacula sp. | reverse complement strand
TTACAGAAAAATATAGATGATGATGCTGGTAACGACAAAATTTTAAATTTTAAAGTGAGTGTGGAAATTATATAATGGCGGGAATTGATTATAAAAAAATAAATGAGAAAATAAGCCCCGTCGCCATAATATTTATAGTGCTTTCAGCGGCCACTCTTTTTATTTTTTTATTTTTTTCGGTTATGCCTGGACAAAAATCAATTAAAAAAATTAGACAGGACATACAATCTGTTTCAACCGATATTAAAGTATTAAATGAAAAATTTATCCCTGCATATGCAAAAGCCAAAAAATTTGAAAGAATAAAATTTGAACCGAAATTTCCACTCCCAAATAGGAAAAATCTCGATCGTAAAAATTTGTCAGGACTTCCCGATAAATTTCATACACTTGCTTTGGATCATAATTTAAAATTATCCAATAAAAACCTTGACCTTGGTTTTTTAAAAACCAAATCCACGTCCAGTTCAATGTTTCTTGAGCTGGAGGGAAAACTTCAGGATTTTAGAAATTATCTTATTGCAATTATTTCATTACCTTTTTTTGATTCATTTGAAAAAATCAGAATCAATTCAACCCAGAACAATATTAAAAATTTTTCTGTAGATTTAAAGATTAATATTAAATAAAATATGAAAAAACGTGAAAAAATAATACTTGTCCTTGCGATTTCAGCCTTATTATATGGTGCGGTTGATTATTTTATTCTTTCCTCTGGTAAAAATGAAACCATAAACTCTGATACTGCAAACCAATTTTCTGGTTTTATAGAAAAAATAAATGCAACCCTGATCAATCTTAATATAATAGAGCAAAAAAAAGCAAACGCAGATTATTTGATTTCAATGATTGAATCTGAATGGAAAAATGATCCTTTTTCCAAGATTGAAAAATCTTCAAAGGGAAATCAGGAATCTGCAATCGATATAGAAATGGCGGGTTTGATTTATTCAGGATTTATCAAGCTTGGCAATAAAATGCTTGCAGTGATTGACGGGATGGAATACACAACAGGTGAGTACATAAAAGATTCTGGATATAAAATCATCCGGATAACACCCGAAAGCGTATTTATAAAAAATAACTTGAATAAAAAAATTATCCTTTACTTAAAAGAGGGGTAAAGTGGATTAAATCATGAGACCATGGTTTTATAATTACAGAATTGTTATTTATTTTTTATCACTGATGATCATTCTTACGGGGTGTTTTTCATATGATAAAAAAATTGATAGATTTGACAAATGGGAAACCCTTGCTGAAAACTCTCAACCAGTAACCCCTGTCCCCCAAAAGGAAATAGAAGAGATTGAATCAATCCCTTTAGACAAAAATTTAACAAAAAGAACAAGCCCTGGCGACCAGACACAAATACAAATTGTTACTGAAATACAAATACAATTGCCCAAAATGCCCGTCACAATGCGAATGCATACAGTCTCTGTCCCTGTGGTTTTGAGAACCCTGGCAAGAATTGCCAATATCAATATCATCCTGAATGAAAGCATTTCTGGCCTGGCAAATGTGGACATCAAAAATGTGCCCTGGGATCAGGCTTTTCTTAGCCTTATTGATGCATATGGACTTGCCTATGAATGGTCTGGTCAGATTTTAAGGGTGATTACTGTTGAAGATCTAAATGTAAAAAAAGCCTTATTGGAAGCAAAACAGGGATTTGAACAGAGCAAAAAAAACCATAATGTTGCTATGTCTAAAATTAAGAAAAAACAGGAATTGCTCGAACCCCTTTTGACTAAAATTGTAAAAATACACTATGCTGACCTTAAAGTCATGCAAATAAACCTTGAAAAATATCTTAAAGGTGATAAAAAAGAAGTCGAAGGTGAAAGCGAAAATTCAGCCGATAAAGAGATTGAATTACAAGGATCTATACTGATCGATGAGTTCTCAAGTTCATTGATTATCCAGGCGACAAAGGCTGATATCAACAAAATCATGCCCATTATCAATGAACTTGACAAACCCATAAAGCAGGTCAGAATCGAAGCCCATATTGTTGAAGCTAATTCAGACATTGCAAAAGAACTGGGGATACAATGGGGAGGGGTTGGCACTTCAACAAATAGCAACAACAGAATATCTTCAATCGGCGGAGACGTGACTGATGCTTCCGGCACGTCATTGGCAGACGGCTATGATTCACTTGCCGGGAGCATTGTCAATCTACCGATCACATCAACCCAGGGACTTACCCTTGGTCTTTTGACTGAAAATATTGGTAATTTCCGGCTTTATGCTCAACTTTCT
>CAYWGN010000200.1:5464-7149 GCA_964457495.1 uncultured Desulfobacula sp. | reverse complement strand
CCTTGGTCTTTTGACTGAAAATATTGGTAATTTCCGGCTTTATGCTCAACTTTCTGCGCTTGAGGAACAAGGAGAGCTTAACATACTTTCAAAACCATCAATAACCACCATGGATCATAGAAAGGCGATTATTAAAAGTGGTCAGGAAGTGCCTTTTCAGACCGTTGCAGATGGAACTACTACTACTGAATTCAAAGAAGCTGTCATAAAACTTGAGGTTGTACCCCATATAATCAATGATAATATCATAAGACTTGAAATTGTGACCCACAAGGATGAACTTGATTGGACTAATGCCGCTTCAACAGGCGGCAATCCAACGATTATAACAAAAAATGCTGAAACCCAAGTCACTCTCTTTAATGGTCAGACAACGGTTATTGGTGGATTGAACAAAGAAAGCTTTACTGATGGAGAAACTGGAGTTCCCGGTCTTAAAAACATTCCTGGATTAGGCTGGCTTTTTAAAAGCACCAATAATGCCAAGGAAATGGAAGAGCTTTTAATTTTTATCACACCCTATGTTTTAAAGGAACAAAAATACACTAACAAAATTATGAATTAGAACTATGGATTACTATAAAATATTAAATTTTGAGATAGAACCTTTTTCAAATTCACCTGATCCCGGGCTTTTTTATAATTCTGCCCAACATCTTGAAGCACTTCAGAAACTTGAAATTGCAATCCGTCTAAAGCGCGGACTTAATATAATAACCGGAGACATAGGCACTGGAAAAACAACTTTAAGTCGTCAATTGATTCAAAAAATTTCCAAAGATGAATCCATTAAATTTTATCTTATCCTTGACCCTGGGTTCAGTAGTGCCATCTCTTTTTTAAAATATCTATTGCATTTATTTGAACCTGAAAAAAAATATGACTCAAATGATGAAAATATTCTTAAAGAAAGTATTAAAGAACATCTTTTTACCTATGGGGTTGATAGAAATATCAATATCGTAATTATCATTGATGAAGGCCAAAAGCTTTCTTTGCCCAGCATTGAGATTTTAAGAGAACTTTTAAATTTTGAAACCAATGATCAAAAACTGCTGCAAATTATAATTTTGGCACAAAAAGAGTTTAACCAGTCCCTGGAACAAATTTTAAATTTTAAGGATAGAATTAATTTTTATTACCAATTAAATCCTTTAAATTTCAAAGAATCAAAAAGCCTGATTAATTACAGACTTGAACAATGCATTAGAAAGGGGAAAACCAGCACTTTGTTCACACCTTTCAGCTATTTTTTAATATATAGGACGACAAAGGGTTTTCCACGAAAAATTGTCACGCTGTGCCACCAGATACTATTATCTTTAATTATTAAAAATAAGACAAAAGCCGATTTTTTCTTTGTAAGATCCTGTATAAAAAAAGTATTCCCTAAAAAAAAAATGGTCAGGCCAGCTTTTTTATTTACCTTTTTGCTTATCCTTATCATTGGGTCATTGTATGCTGTAAGTTATAATAAAATAATACCGAGTTTTGATCAATTTTCATATTTTAACAAGAAATCAATTGAACAAAAAAATTCAAAATCACCAATAAAAACTGATAACTCTTTTGATACAAAAGAAAAGAAAAATCTGAACCCATCTGAAATAAAGCCCGGGATTAAGCCCGAGATTAAGCCCGAGATTAAGCCCGAGATTAAGCCCGAGATTAAGCCCGAGATTAAG
>CAYWGN010000200.1:0-5364 GCA_964457495.1 uncultured Desulfobacula sp. | reverse complement strand
GCCCGAGATTAAGCCCGAGATTAAGCCCGAGATTAAGCCCGAGATTAAGCCCGAGGTTAAGCCCGAGGTTAAGCCAAGTATCGAGCCTGAAATAAAGCCTGAAATAAAGCCTGAGATCAAACCTGAGATCAAACCTGAAATCGAGCCAGGGACATCTGCAGAAAAAAAGCAATCGGCTTTTAAAAAACCTGATGGGTATGGAAATATTAAGGTCCCGAAAAATGTAACCCTGGCCAGAATGATGAGAATTATTTATGGCTCATTCAGGCATTCGTATTTAAATAAACTAATGAAATATAATTCCAACCTAAAAGATCCAAATAACGTTAAAGCAGGCATGAAGATAAATTTTCCTGTAATAGAAAATTCTGAATTTCTGGATAACAAGAAAATTTTTATTGTACTCTTTGAGATAGATAATTTTGAAAAATCATTTATTACGGCGCATAATTATCAAACCTCTGATTTTAATGTTCGGATTTTGCCGATTTGGAGAAAAGACAAAGGATTTTTCTTCCCAATTGTTATTAACAAACCTTTTGTTTCCATGAAGGCTGCAAACAAATATAAAAAGAGTCTGCCTGAAATTAATTTTGCTGAATGCAAACCTGTTTCACAAATGAAAAATAACGAAAAAAAGCAAGAGGGGTAAAATTTTGCCAAAACGAAAACGACTTGGCGAAATGCTCATTGATGCCGGGTTAATCAACACAATCCAACTTGAAAAAGCCCTGTCCGATGCCCGAAAAAGTGGCTTGAAGTTAGGACAATATTTAATCAAGAAAAAAATTGTTACTGAAAATGCAATCGTCAATGCAATTGCTGAACAAGTCAGAATTAAAAAATTCAACCCAACAGATTATTCCATAACTTCAGATCTTTCAAAAATTATGGATATTGAAACGGTAAACCGGTTTCAGGCCATTCCCCTGGAAAAAAAGGGCGGCGTACTTACCGTTGCCATGGTTGATCCCCTTGATATCCTGGCTGTTGATCATATTGAAATCCTTACAGACATGGAAGTGACTACTGTCATATGTACTGAGCAAAATTTTAATGACCTTTTGCCAGCCATCTTTGGCGCCTATGCAGGAAAAGATGGCGTGATGCAGCAGATCCTTGATATTGAAGAAATGGATGTTGTTGACGAAAAGGATTCCTACCATGATCAAATCGTTGAATCAGCCCTTCAGAATATGGCGGAAGAAGCACCGGTTATAAGGCTTGTAAATTCTATTCTGGCCCAGGCAGTGCGTGAGGGAGCAACGGATTTACACATTAGCCCTGAAAAAGAATATATGGAAATACGATTGCGGGTTGATGGAAAGCTCCATCATATTCCGGCTCCGCCTAAAAGGATGTTTTTACCCCTGGTTTCAAGAATTAAAATTTTAGCCAATATTGATATTTCTGTTTCCAGGATACCCCAGGACGGCAGATTAACGATCATAATGAATCATAAAGAAGTTAATATAAGGGTTTCCACTATTCCTACTGTTTATGGCCAGAATCTTGTGTTACGGCTTCTGGATACCAGTTCGGGTATCACCACTTTAGAAAAAATTGGATTATCTGAAAATGACATCCATTCTATAAAGAGAAACCTTGCTTTACCCTATGGCATGATTTTATGTACCGGTCCTACGGGGAGCGGTAAGAGCACCTCCCTTTTTGCCATGTTAAGTGAAATTAACCAACCCCATACAAATATTATTACGCTTGAAGATCCTGTTGAATACAGGATGGAACACATTCGTCAGGTACAATTGAATCTTAAGGCCGGCATGACCTTTGCCAGCGGACTTCGTTCTATATTAAGACAGGACCCTGATGCTGTCATGATAGGTGAAATCAGGGATTCCGAGACTTCAAGTGTTGCCATACAGGCTGCCTTGACCGGGCATATGGTTTTCAGCACTGTGCATACAAATGATGCCACAGGAGCCATAACAAGATTAGTTGACATGGGAGTTGAACGTTTTCTGATAGCTTCTGTTCTCTTGGTAACGATTGCTCAGCGCCTTGTTAGAAGGGTTTGCCCCTTTTGTAAAAAATTATACAAACCCAGTGATAAGGAACTCAAATTCTGGGGGCTTGAAAACAGGGGTCCTGTCAGCTTTGCAAGAGCGACAGGCTGTAGCCAATGCTTGGATACTGGCTATAAGGGCCGAATTGGAATTTATGAAATCCTTTATATGGATGATGATATCAGAGAAATGGTTCTTCAAGGGAAATCAGCCCAGGATATCGCTAAATTCACTACCTTGTCCGGACGAATGAAAACCCTTAAAATGGATGCCGCTGAAAAAGTCTTTAATGGTGATACCACTGGTAAAGAAGCGATATCTGCAATTATGGCACACTAATATGGCAATTTTTAAGTTTAAAGCATTAAATGAACTAGGCCATGCGGTTTCCGGTGAAGTTGAAGCAGAATCAAAAAAACATGCCCTGGAACTTATATCTTTAAAGGGTCTTATTCCAGAATCCGTAAAAAAAAAATCAGGTGCTTCCAACAAAAAAAAAAGTTCCAAAAATATTGAAGATTTTTTCACATCTGTTAAACCCAAAGATCTGGTGCTTTATAGCATGAATTTAAAAACACTAATTCAGGCCGGAATTTCAATTATTCAAACTTTTCAGATTTTGGAAAAACAGACTGAAAATCAAAGACTTCGGAGTGTCACTGTTGAAATGGCGGAAAACATAAGCCAGGGTGCTTCTCTTTATGATGCTTTTTCCAAGCATAGAAAAATTTTCAACAATCTTTATCTCAGCATGATCAAAGCAGGGGAAATATCTGGAACTCTTCCCAATGTTCTGGACAGGCTTATTTATATCCTAGAACATGAGGAAAAGGTGCGGTCTGATATTAAATCGGCAATTCGTTATCCCATAATGGTTGTCTTTTTTTTAATCATTGCCTTTGTGGTCCTTCTTACCTTTGTTATCCCAAAATTTGCTGCTATATTTGCAAATGCTGGCCTTGACCTTCCCCTGCCAACCCAAATCTGCGTGGGGATGTATTCTGTGCTTCATAATTACTGGCATTATATGCTTTTATTTTCAGCAGGTTTTATCATTTTCCTTTTCCAGTATATAAAAACTGAAAAAGGACTTTTTATGAAAGATCTTTTTCTAATAAAAATACCACTTATAGGACCACTCTTTTTAAAAGCTGCAATGTCCAGATTTGGCAGTATTTTTTCAATTCTTCAGGCCAGTGGAGTTTCTGTACTTGATTCATTTAAAATTCTTGCTGAAACCATAAATAATAATGCGATCACAAAAGAGTTTGAAAAAATCCAGGAACTTCTTGTGGAAGGCCATGGGATTTCCATGCCCCTGCGACAGGCAAAATATTTTACCCCCATGGTGGTGAATATGGTTTCTATTGGTGAGGAATCTGGTAATCTTGATTTAATGTTGCAGGAAATCGCCAAACATTACGACATAGAGGTTGAGTATGCAACAAAAAATCTTTCAGATGCATTGGGTCCCATACTTATTGTGGGACTTGCTGCAGTGGTTGGATTTTTTGCTACAGCAATATTCCTGCCAATGTGGGATTTAACAAAAATGGTCTGATTAGGACAACTTTGAAAATTTTTTACAATAAAAACCCCAAAAAAAAATCTTCCTCAGATTTAAGATACACAATAAGCCTGTATTTTTTAATTCCAATAATTTTTGCAGGGATAGCTATTTTTGCTTTTATTATTGGTTTGAATTTAAACATGCCCGATTACAATGCTATAACAAAATTGTTATTGGGAGCAGGATTGGGTCTGCTCTCTTTTTTGTGCGGATTGCTGCTCTTCTGGTTTATTTTAAAACCCATAAAACAATTTGTTAAAAAAACAGAAGCTTTACCTATATTCCAGGAAAGGGATACCACAGAAAGGAGAAAAACCTGGGAACAGCCTGATGATGAGATCCAGTATTACAGCCAAGTATTAAGCCATGCCACTGATATTCTGGGAAAAATTGAAGCCACAAGGCTTTTTCCTGAAATAATTGGTCATTGCAATGCTATGCGCCAGTTGTTCACTCATATTCTCAAGGTTGCTTCATCTGATGCCACAGTCCTCATCATGGGTGAGAGCGGTACTGGAAAGGAACTTGTTGCTGATGCTGTTTACAGACAAAGCCACCGCTTTGGAAATCCTTTTGTGAAAATCAATTGTGTTGCCATACCAGAAAACCTTTTGGAATCTGAATTTTTCGGGCATGAAAAAGGAGCTTTCACAGGCGCTATTGCTCATCAAAAAGGTAAATTCGAAGTGGCTGATAAAGGTACAATTTTTCTTGATGAAATAGGAGACATATCACCTGCAATGCAGGCAAAATTGCTTCGCGTAATGCAGGAAAAAGAATTTTCCCGGGTGGGCAGTAATACATCAATAAATATTGATGTACGCTTTATTGCTGCAACAAATAAAAATCTTCCTGATATGGTCAAAAAAGGTGAATTCAGAGAGGATCTCTATCATCGCCTGAATGTGTTTCCCATGGTATTGCCGCCACTGAGGAAGAGAGATGATATATCAGATTTGACATACTATTTTCTTGAAAAAATATCTGCAAACAGATCTAAACATACAGGAACTGACAGATCCCAAGATCAGGAAATATTTAAAAATTCATTTAAACAGGCCACTATCTCCCAGGAAGCCTTGGAATATCTGGAATCATATTCATGGCCCGGTAATGTAAGAGAACTAAAAAATACAATTGAAAGGGCAGCACTCATGTCTGACACTGGTACAATTGAAATCTCACATCTTCCATTGAATATTCTGGAACATGGGACAGACAATGCAAATTCTTTCCAAAATGGAACCAGCCTGCCAGAAGGAATATCAATGGATGATCACTTGAGGAGCCTGGAAAAAAGAATGATCATATCAGCTCTGATTAAATCCCGGTGTAAGCAGGTTGCGGCAGCAGAACTTTTAAACATAAATACGCGCAGCCTCTGGCACAGGATAAAAAAATACAAAATAGATGTGGCTTCTCTTCAAAAGCAACATAATTTGGAGTAAGGGCTTCATTTTTTTGTGCATTGTAAGAGGCATCTTGTATGAGTTCCCTGCCATTATAATAAAATTAGCTATAAAAATACCGTTTAAATATCATTCCCTCAATAAAAACCATTCAATAATAAAAATTAATAAATAGAGATAGTTCAAGCATTTTAGCTATGATGTTTATTGATATATTTGTGGTTAAAAACATGATTAATAAAAAAATAAACGCCAGGTTTTCAAAACTGGTATAAGAAATGCTTTATCATATTAAATAATATACAGACACAGCAAATAATTTAGTATTTGAAAGTTACAATAACTGTCATTTGCAGGG
>CAYWGN010000199.1:0-9543 GCA_964457495.1 uncultured Desulfobacula sp. | reverse complement strand
TTCTGGTGGTTATTTTCACTAACCTGGGATCAGCCATCGGAACCTGGACAGCTGTACCCCTGATGCTTAAACTGATCAACTGATCCAAAAAAATCCCGTTAATTATTTGTTCCTTGATTTTTTGTTCTGGGAATCAGCAAATTTCTGAATACATTGGGGAAAAAGCTCCCACTCTTTTTCAAGGCCTTTTTTCTTTATATCATCAAGGGTGTCATTATCTTCAATTGCAAAAGCTTTCTGCCCTATAATGGGACCTGTGTCTTCCCCGTAATCAATATAGTGAACCGTGCACCCGCCAATTTTACAGCCATAACGAAATGTGTCTCCATATCCGTCCGTGCCGGGAAATGAAGGCAGAAGTGCAGGATGAATATTCATTATCTTATAAATTCCTGGTTCCGTGTTGATCCTGTCAATAAAATAGGGCGTCAGCACCCGCATAAATCCTGCCAGGACCAGAAGATCCATATCATAGGCAAGGATTATATCCAAAAGTTTTCTTTCTGCAATGGCCCGGGTTTTTAAAAAAAATACAATTTGTTCTTTTGATGCAATGTGTTCAACCAGCTTCTGTTTTGACAGGATTTCCTCTAAATTAAAGTCCGCTGGAAGATCTGCATCATTTATTCCTTTTTTGCAGGACCTGATGATGCCGGCATAATCCACCACAAAGGTGTCAATACCTGCCTTTTGAGCGCGTTCCAACCCTTTTACACCAGGGTTGTCAGAGCCTGTAAAAAGAATATTGGCATCAATTAAATTGCTCTGGCATGCATCAATAATAGCCTGAAGGTTTGTCCCGCCGCCTGATATCAAAGTACCCACATTGATTTTCTTTGACATGCTCTCCTCCTTTAAAAATACTTAGGATCGGAAATGAAATTAGTTAAACGCAATTGCTTGTCTTTTGGTCCATCTATATAATTTCCAATCCTTATTGATTACCATATCCGTTCTGATCACCACAATCAGGACATTCCCATGTAATACCGTTGCAGGTCATACCCCAATTATTTTCATACATGCATTCCTGGCACATGGAAAACCCGCATCTGCAATTCCAGCAAAACATAAAGGTTTTACCGCAACAATGACATTGTTTTGACTTTTTACCGCGTCTTATTTCTTTTCTGGTTCTGGCTGTTTGGTCCATTTAAATATATACTTCTCCTTTATTCAAAAAGATAGTATATATACCCGTGATTGAATAATTATTCAATATTCAAATAAAAGGTTATTAACATGGTAGATTCCAAAAAAATATTCCTCATCGACGGCAGCGCTTTTCTTTATCGTGCGTTTCATGCCATCAGAAGTCTTTCCACATCAAAAGGGCACCCAACAAATGCCACCTTTGGTTTTACCAGAATTCTGTTAAAATTATTAAAGGACAACTTCCCTGAATATGCTGTTGTCTTTTTTGATGTTAAAGGTCCCACCTTCAGGCATAAACTCTATGATCAATACAAGGCCAACCGTCCGCCCATGCCTGAAGAGCTGGCAGCTCAGATTCCTGATATCAAAAAGATCATCAGGGCATTAAATATTCCCATTGTTGAAAAACTGGGATTTGAGGCTGACGATCTTGTGGGAACCTATTCAAAACTTGCACAGGAACAAGGGTTTGAAGTGGTCATGGTAACGGGGGACAAAGATTTTATCCAGCTTATTACTGAAAAATGCACCCTGTGGGACCCCATGAAAGACACAATAACAGATGTGAACAAAATAAAAAAAGATATGGGAATAGAACCCAAACAATTTATCGATATTCTCGGGCTTGCCGGAGACACGTCAGACAATATCCCAGGGGTTCAGGGAGTCGGACCCAAAACCGCCATAAAGCTGATTGTAAAATTTGGTTCCATTGAAAATATTTACGAAAATATAGATGATATTGAATCCCAGACAAAATTATATGAAAATCTTTTATCCAGCAAAAATATTGTATTATTAAGCCGGGACCTGGCCACTATTAATATGTCTGTTCCTGTAAAAAAGAGCATCGAAGATTTCAAACTTCAGGCCTTTGACCGGAAAAAAGCATTTGAATTGTTCCAGGAATTTGAATTCAAAACCCTTGCCGCAGAGTTTGCACAAAAAGCAGACAAGGCAAAAAAAATATACAAGCTCATCACCACAACCAGAGAGCTTGAAAAACTGGCCAATGTACTTGAGAATAAACAGATTTTTGCCATTGATACGGAAACAACATCCAAACACCCCACCAAGGCAAACCTGGTGGGCATCTCTTTTTCTTTCAGGGAGAACCAGGGGTTTTACATCCCCATTAGCCACACTTGTTCCGATGAATATGAACAGCCCACAAAAGAAGAGATCTTAAGAATTTTCAAACCAGTCCTTGAAAACCCGGATATTAAAAAGGTCGGGCAAAACATCAAGTATGACTATATTGTCCTGTCAAGATTCGGAATAACCCTGGAGGGGATTGCCTTTGATACCATGATCGCCTCTTATTTGCTAAATCCATCCATTAGGGGCCACAGCCTTGATAAAATTGCCATGGATCTGTTTGGCTATAAAACAATTCCCTATACAGATGTAGCAGGCAAAGGAAAAGACCAGATTGGTTTTCAGGACGTCCCAATATCCCAGGCTGTGGATTATGCCTGTGAAGATGCTGACATTACTTTTATGGCCTATCAGGAGTTTGAAAAACAACTAAAGGATCAGGGCTTTTCCACCCTGATGGAAACTATTGAGGTCCCACTTATCAGGGTTTTGGCAGACATGGAAATTCAAGGGATCAAAGTGGACAGAAACGCCTTAAAACAACTTTCCAATACCTTTGACATAGAACTGAAAACCCTTGAAAAAGAAATCTATTCCCTTGCCGGTGAAGAATTTAATATTAATTCTTCCCAGCAATTAGGGGTCATCCTGTTTGAAAAATTACAACTGAAAACCGCAAAAAAGACAAAAAAGAAAACCAATTATTCAACAGATGTGGAAGTCCTTACCAAGCTTGCCCTTGACCATGAACTGCCGGAAAAGCTTTTAAGATACAGAACCCTTGGCAAGCTTAAATCAACCTATGTGGATTCCCTTGAAAAGCTCATCAATAAAGACAGTGGCAGAATCCACACCTCATTTAACCAGACCATAACGGTCACAGGCCGGTTAAGCAGTTCCAAACCTAATCTTCAAAACATTCCCATCCGAAAAAAAGAAGGAAAAAAAATAAGGGAAGCTTTTATCCCCAAAGAAGGTCATACCCTTATTTCAGCAGATTATTCCCAGATAGAACTTCGAATTCTGGCCCATTGTGCCGAAGATAAAATCCTTATTGAAGCCTTTAATAATGGAGAGGATATTCATACCAGGACAGCCCTGGAAATTTTCCAGGTTCTGCCACAATTTGTTACAGATGATTTAAGGAACCAGGCAAAAACCATCAATTTCGGCATTGTATACGGCATGAGCGGATTCAGGCTGGCCAATGATCTTTCCATTTCCAGAAAGATGGCCACGGCCTATATTGATAATTATTTTAAACGCTATTCAGGTGTCAAAAAATTTATTGATACCACCATAGAAGAAACAAAAAAAACCTGTGAGGTCCAAACCATATTTGGCAGAAAACGGCGCCTGGATGATATCAATTCTTCCAATGTCAATCTTCGGAATTTTGCCCAGAGGGCAGCTGTTAATACGCCCATCCAGGGCAGTGCAGCTGATTTAATTAAACTTGCCATGATCAAAATGGATGCTGCCCTGCGAAAAAACAAGCTGTCCTCAAAAATGCTTTTGTCCGTCCATGATGAAATCATATTTGAAACCCCGTTTGAAGAAAAAGACCAATTGATTGCTCTGGCAAAAAGCGTCATGGAACATGTTCATCCCCTTAAAGTTCCGTTGGAAGTCAATTTCGGGTCCGGTGAAAACTGGGCCCAGGCACATTAACAGGCACATTAACAGGCAAAATGATATGCTAATAAATTGCTCTATTTACTTTGGGCCAACAATATTTACAAGATAAGGCATCAATGAAAAAATCAATAAAAGCATCCCTTATATCCGCTTTTGTATTTCCCGGTGCAGGGCATATTTACTTAAAAAAATATTTTCCCGGTCTCCTTTTAGTTGGTGTTTCTTCCCTTGGGATCTACTATTTAATTTTAAATATGGTGGAAAAAGCTTTACAAATCGTTGAAAAAATACAACTTGGCCATGTTCAAGCAGATGCCACAGCCATCAACCAATTGTTATCAAACCAGTCAACGGGCTCTGAATCTGCCCTACTGAGTATTGCAACGATTGCCATAGCCATTTGTTGGATAATCGGCATTCTTGATTCTTATAGAATCGGCAGTGGACAAGATAAAAACCAATAGGTTTTAATTAAGACAAATATGAAAAAAAGTATAGTGACCATTGCATTCCTTGTTATTGGATTATTTCTGGCTGATATATCCTTAGCTGCAGACCTCCCTTCAACTAGAAAGTCAAGACGGGTTCTTGCCAAGGTCAGACCGATTCTAGCAAAGGATCTTTTAAGCCAGGGACTATCTTTAAGTTCACCCATATTCATAAGAATATTCAAAAAGTCTGGTGAGTTAGAGATCTGGGTTGAAAATTCCCAAAAATTTGAATTGTTCAAAACATACAAATTGTGCAGATTTTCCGGCAGTTTAGGCCCCAAAATAAGACTTGACGACTGCCAGAGCCCTGAAGGCTTCTATTATGTCACACCAGCGCAACTAAACCCCGCAAGCCAATTTCATATGTCTTTCAATATTGGATATCCAAATTCATATGATAGAGCTCATGGGAGAACGGGAAGTGCTCTCATGGTACATGGCGGTTGCGTGTCCATCGGCTGTTATGCCATGACCGATGAAAAAATAGAAGAAATATATACAATGGCAGATGCAGCTTTAAGGGGTGGTCAATCATTTATCAGGGTGCATATCTTTCCTTTCCGAATGAACAAAAAAAATATGGAACAGCATAAAGAATCAAAATGGTATGGCTTCTGGAAAAACCTTAGGCAAGGTTACGATATATTTGAAAATGAACGAAAGCCTCCCAATGTAATGGTAAAAGGCAAACTGTATATCTTCGAAAAAACATAAAACGGTGCAAAGTATTATAGGGAGACAGGAAAACAAAATGAGCACAAAACAAATCGGACTTGTTGTTAAAAATGATGCCCAGGCGGAAAAACAAGCCCGGGAGCTTGAAAAAAGACTGGGGGACCAATGCGTTGTCATAGATATCCAGCAGTCAAAGAATACTGATATTCCCGATGACCTTTTGTGCATGATTGTTCTGGGTGGTGATGGCACTTTTTTAAGCGTTGCCCGGTTCATTGGCAACAGGGACATTCCCTTGATGGGCGTCAAATTCGGTGAAGTCGGCTTTCTGGCAGAAACAACGGAAGATACGCTTTATGAAGCTGTCACCTCAGTGCTTGAGGGGAAATACCTCATTCAAAAACGAACCCGTCTTGATATCAAAGTTATGCGGGGCAATGAGCAGATTATTGATGTGGATGTCCTCAATGATGCCGTGATTAACAAATCAGCCCTGTCAAGGCTGACCTCGTGTGCAGTCTATCTTGATTCAATTTATCTGACAACCTATAGGGCAGACGGCCTGATTATCGGAACCCCGACAGGCTCTACTGCCTATTCCCTGGCAGCGGGCGGACCCGTTGTGAGTCCGGAGGTTCCTTCCATTATCCTGACCCCGATCTGCCCCTTTACACTGACAAACAGGCCTTTGATCATTCCAGATTCAATAAAAATTGAAATCCGGCTGGAAGGCAGCCCTGAAGACATGGTTCTCACCCTTGATGGCCAAGAAGGATTTGAAATGGATCCCGGGGATAAAATCTTTATCAAAAAAAGCCGGAACGATATAAAAATGATATCCTTTGAAAATCAGTCCTATTTTAAGATTTTAAAAACCCGTCTTAAATGGAGCGGGGGTAGAAGTTGATAATTGAGAATTGAGAATAAATTTTTATGATATTTTTTTAATCAATATTTCCAATCTGCATGACTCACTGGTAGTTTGCATAACTGTGTTTTCAATTGCTTCCAATTGGGCAAGTATTTGTCCATGTAATAGAGAAATCTTTCATTGTGAAGCCTTTCCATTAAGTGGACCATTTCATGCACAATGATATATTCTAAACAGCAATCCGGCTTCTTTGCCAGGTCAAGGTTTATCCAGATTCTTTTCTTTTCAATATTGCATGAACCCCACTTGGTTTTCATTTGCTTTACTTTCCACTCGTCTACTTTAATCTTCAATACGTTTTCCCACTTTTCAATCATTGCAGGAATTTGTTTTTTCAGTTCAACCCGATACCATTCAGTTATTATTCCATGTCGTTTTTCAACCGTTGTTCCAGGTCTTAGATAAAGATCAATGTAAGTTTTGTTTTTAATAATAACCCTTGGCCGTGCATCCGCTTCAATAATATTCAGCAAATATCTTTTGCCTTGAAAATAATGGCTTTCTCTGTTCTTGTATTCTCTTGGCCCAATTCGTTCCTGTCCTTCAAATTTTCTTTGGTATCGTTTTATCCAGCTCAATTTTGAAATGGCAAAAAGGCGAATGGCATCATCATTTACTTTTAATGGTGCGGCAATGCGAACTCTTCCTGTTGGCGGGTAAACAGCCAGATGTATGTTCTTGATGTTTTTGCGAACCACATCAATTTTAAAATTACTGATTGAAATTTGCTCCATTAATAGTCTCTTTGATTTTTAACAAGATTGAATATGTACTCTGCAGTTGGTTCTTCTACTTTAAATTCATCCAGAACCTCTGTTATTGTAAATTTAACCGCCTTTGATTTCTGTATATTATCTCGCCATCCATCTTTCTTTGTTGTCATGATTTTATGATCCAATTCATTTGCGATGGATTCATTTTTGCCAAGATTGTCATACAATGACCTTTTAGCATTTGTATTCAATGAAAAAGGATATCCAGGATCAGTGTCTGGTTTCTTTACTTTTTTTGAAAGGGCAATGATATTCTGCAAATACGTTTCATATTCAAGGGAAGCTTGTTTTCGCATCCGGATAAGTTCATCTAAAAGAACACTCATTTTCTCATAATACATGGGGTTGGTCGGTCTTTCTTCAATGATGACTTTGCGCAGATTGTTTTCTATGGCTTCTGCCACTGCATCTTTATTATCACGGATATTTTTAGGCAAATCCTTTATGGCATCCTGGCCTTTTTCAACCAGCAATTCCACCAGACTCATGTCGTCGAAATTGGCAAGCACACGACCTTCTTCTGCACCGATATAGCTGTCAATCAAATGCCGCATGGCAGGCTCATACTGCTTTAAATCAATATAATCGCCACTGGCAAGTTGTATTTCTTTGCGCAGGTTTTCAAAGTGTTTAATGTCGTTTTTGATTTGCTGTATTTCTTTGTCAATAAACCCTGCCTCTTTCATTTCATCGGCGATATTGGCATAGGCTCGAATGAGTGCAATGGTGAGTTTGTATAAAGAAACCCGCCTGGGTTCAGTATCTTTGAGTTCATCCGGTTTTTCAGTATTTTTGCCACAGAAATAATGAATATGAGCCAGGGAGTCCTTTGGTGGTTCAACTGCCTCACATAATGCTTTGATGGATTCCAAAGCATCCTCCAGCCGCTCCCTGCCTTTTTCCAGGCGGTCTTTTAACAGGCCTTCAATATCCGCTTTTTCGTACCCTTCAAACACTTCAGAGGTATAATCCTTGAAAACAATCTCCAGACTCTTGAACAAATCCATATAGTCAATGATATAGCCATATTCCTTATCATCACCATCCAATCGGTTCACACGGCAAACAGCCTGAAAAAGTCCGTGATCTCTGAGTTTTTTATCTATGTACAGGTAAGTGGCTGCTGGAGCGTCAAACCCTGTGAGCAGTTTGTTTACAACAATCAGCAATTTCATCTGAGCCGGTTCTTCCACAAATTTTTTCTTTACCTCTTTTTCAAACTGGTCAACTTTCTTGATCGCTGTATCAGGGGATTCATTAAAATAATTTGCCAGCATTTTTTGATAAATCTCAAACCGCTGCAATTTTTCTGTGTAGCCTTCGCCTGTTTCCTCTCCTTTAATATCCGTATGGGTGGGAATGAATGAGGTTATAATCGCCGTATTTTTCAACCCTGCCATTTGAAACAGCTCATAATACCGGCAGGCGTTGTATATACTGTCTGAAACCAATATGGCATTGCCATTGCCGTTTTGCAGGCGTTCCTTTTTCTCCATGTCCAGCATCATGTCAATTACAATTTTTTCCAGGCGGGATTTGGAACTGAACACTTTTTTCAGAGTCCCCCATTTCTGTTTCAACTCGGCTTTGGCAAAATCAGTAAGTCCGCGGGTTTTGAGCTCAAACCATTCGTCAATCTTTTCCAATGAGGTTATTTTTTGCTCAATGTCCCGGGCTTCATAGCGTAAATCCAATACCACCTTATCGTTTACAGCTTCGTCAAATTTGTAGGTATGAATGTATCTGCCGAAAACTTCCAGACTGGTTTGTTTGTCGGATTTTAATAAAGGGGTTCCGGTAAATCCGATAAATAATGCATCCGGTAAAAATTGTTTCATGGCCACGTGCAACTTGCCTGTTTGAGTTCTGTGACATTCGTCCACAAATACATACAGTTCGCCTTTGGCTTTAAAATCTGAAGGGATATTGCTGCACAAATCCTGCACATAGGCATCCATATCTTTTTCATCCACTTCTTCCTTGCCACCAAATTTATGAACAAGCGAACACATCAGCAAAGGTGAGCTGTCATTGAGTTTATTCAGCAGATCTTTTCCGCTCCGGGTGCGGTAAATATTTTCCTGAACACCTTTGTAAACTTTTTCTATCTGTTCATCCAGCTCTTCACGGTCGGTAACAATCAGCACCCTGGCATTGGGATTGGTTTCTCTCAACCATTTGGTGAGCCATACCATGGTCAAACTCTTGCCACTGCCCTGGGTGTGCCAGATGATGCCGCCTTCCCCACGTTTCACAAAATCCTGGGCCGATTTAATGCCGAAATATTGATTGGATCTGGCCAGTTTTTTTTGCCCTCTGTCATAGACAATAAAATCGTGCAGCAATTCTAAAAACCGTTCCTTATTCAGCAGTTCCACCACATTTTTATCCAGGGGATAATTGTATTTAGCAGCTCTGTCACGGATGGGTTGAGTCAGCTCCAGCAAATAGGTATGGTCTTTATTTGCTTCTTGGCTGACCTCTTTCCATCTCAAAAAATATTTTTCTTTTGTATCAATGGCGGCATGGGTAAGGCCTTCAATGTCATTGCCTGCCATGACATACTGAATGGTGCTGAAAAACGGTTTGATAAAAATATGTTTCTGATTGTCCAGGTTTTGGCGGATGCCTTCAGATATGGATACGGTGCTGCGTTTGAGTTCCAACACACCCAGAGCAATGCCGTTGACATACAAAACAATATCCGGCCTTTTTTTGTGGATGCCGTTGATGGTCACTTCTTCAGCAATGGCAAAATCGTTTTCCAAAGGATTTTGCCAGT
>CAYWGN010000198.1:0-9582 GCA_964457495.1 uncultured Desulfobacula sp. | reverse complement strand
GGAAACAGCCCCTTTTTTTAGAACAAGGAGGTTATAACTCTATACTCTTTCAAATATGGCTGCAGCGCCCATTCCGCCGCCAATGCACATGGAAACAATACCATATTTCCCTTTAACTTCTTTGAGGTTGGCAAGACAGGTGGCTGTCAGCTTTGCACCAGTGCATCCAAGAGGATGGCCAAGGGCAATGGCTCCCCCGTGAATATTGATTTTGTCCATATACTTTTCAATGCCCAGTTCCCTGATGCAGTAAAGAGCCTGGGAAGCAAAGGCTTCATTGATTTCGTAAATATCAATATCATCAATGGTAAGGCCTGCCTGCTTAAGCACTTTTGGGATTGCATAGCGGGGGCCCACACCCATTTCATCAGACTTACAGCCAATGGTTGTATAGGAAACAAGTTTTGCAATGGGTTCAAGCCCCAGTTCGTAACATTTTTCTTTTGACGCAATAATGGTTGCAGCTGCTCCGTCTGTGGTCTGGGAGGAGTTCCCGGCTGTGACACTGCCGGCAGCGGAAAAAACAGTGCGAAGCTTTCCAAGCCCTTCAGCTGTGGATACCCTTATACCGTCGTCGTGTTCAACAATGAATGTTTCTTTTTTGTATGTGCAGTCTGCCTGTTTGACATATTTGTAGGCTGGTGTGGGAACAATTTCCGTAAAAAGGCCGTTGTCCCTTGCCCTTGCCGCTTTAGCCTGGGAGTTTGCGGCAAATTTATCCTGATCTTCCCGGGATACATTGTATCGGGAGGCGACATTTTCTGCTGTAATACCCATGGAAATATAGTTTTCCGGGTTGGTTTTAGAAAATTCAGGATGAGGGCGGGGCAGGTTTCCTCCCATGGGAACAAAGGTCATGGATTCAAGGCCGGCACCCATGGTCACGTCTGACCATCCCATCTGGACCCTTGCAGATGCAAGGGCAATGGCTTCAAGGCCCGAGGCGCAGAATCTGTTAACGGTTGCACCGGATACTTTTTCGGGAAAGCCGGCCATTTGACTGGCAACCCTGCCTATGTTGAGACCCTGCTCTGCTTCAGGAAAGGCACAGCCGATCATCACATCATCAAAATGTTCAAATTCAAGATTTTGGGTTCTTTCAACTGCTGATTTCATAATAAAGGTAATAAGTTCTTCAGGCCGTGTCTGGTTGAACAGCCCTCTTTTCTGTTTGCAGCCAGGGGTTCTGACCGATTGTACAATATATGCATCTTGCATGATTTTAAGTCCTCCTTTAGTTTCTGAGTGGTTTGCCGGTTTTGAGCATGTGGTCGATTCTGGCAATTGTTTTTTCTTCTTTGCAGAAGTCAACAAATGCTTCTCTTTCAAGTTTCAGGATGGTGTCTTCATCAACAGCACTACCCACCTTTACATCACCACCACTCATTACGTAGGCAATTCGTTTGGCAAGGAATGCATCATAATCGCTTATGAATTTACCATTGAGCATGTTGAATATTTCTGCGTTCACCATGCCCTGGCCGGCATCTCCCATGACAATAAGGGGCTGTTTGGTCGGGGGTACATATCCATCGTCAACCATTTTCAGGACTTCTTTTTTGGCCTCTCCAATAAGGTTGTCACGGTTGAATACGATTCTGTCAGCCTGGCCAAGGAAACCATTACCCGTTGCCTGGGCGGCAGATGCGGATACTGCAGCCATTATTACTTTCATAAGGGCAGGCACAAATAATTTTGCCAGATCAGTATCTTTTGCTGTTTTGGCCGGCATGGCATTGATATATTTTTTCCACAGGTTCATGCATCCCCCGCCAGCAGGAAGAAGGCCCACACCGATTTCCACAAGCCCCATATAAAGTTCTGAATGGGCCACCATTTTATCTGCACTCAGACAGACTTCACATCCACCACCAAGTACCAGGCCGTAAGGTGCTGCAACCACGGGGAAGGGCGAATATTTTGCTCTCTGGATGCTTTCATGACCATTTTTCAGGAAGGCATCGATTTCAGCATATTTTTTATCATGGCAAAATTTTGAAACAACACTAAGATCCGCCCCTGCTGAAAATGCACCCGGCATACCGCCGGCTTCATTGCCAATGACAAGTCCTGCCCCGTTTTTATCCACATAATCAAGGGCTTCACCAAGGACTTCAAAGATCTCTTCATTAAGAGCATTCATTTTTGTGTGGAACTCGACACAGAAGACATCATCACCAATGTCCACAAGACTTGCGGATTTATTTCCCAGCACGGTTTTATTGTTGCCTTTGGCTGCTGCAATGGAGACCATATTTTTGCTGACAGGCACTTCTTTGTAGGAAGCAGAAGCAAAATCGTAATAATATTTGATGCCGTTTTCAAGTTTGTAAAAGCAGGTGTTTCCTTTTTTCAGCATCTCTTTTACATTGGAAGGAACATCAAAACCTTGTTTTTCCATCCTTTCAACAGCTTCTTTAACACCATAGGTATCCCATGCTTCAAAGGGGCCCATTTCAAAATTGTATCCCCATTTCATGGAGTTATCGATTTCAATGATGGTATCGGCAATTTCAGGAACCCTGTTGGCAGCATACAAAAAACTGTTGGCAGCCATTTTCCAGGCAAATTGAGCCCCTTTATCATCCCCTTTGAGAACGCAGTCAATTTTTTCTTTTAAGGTTGGTTTTTTCTTTGCCTGGTCAATGCATGGAAAACTGGGTCTTACCAGATCTTCATATTCCATGGTTAAGGGGTTCAAGACTTTTCTGAGTTTTTTCCATTCCGGTGTCAGTTCGGTTTTGTAGAATCCAGCCCGGGTTTTATTACCCAAAAGATTTTTCTCAGCCATTTTCCCTACAAATTCAGGAAGGATCAACGCCTCTCTCTGCTCATCATCAGGACACAGTTCATAGGAGTTTTTGCAGACATTAATCACCGTGTCCAGGCCCACCAGGTCAACGGTTTTAAAGATAGCGGTTCTAGGGCGGCCAAGGGCAGGCCCAAAGATCGCATCTACTTCAGCAAAGGTCATGTCACTTTCAACCATGGCGTTCATAACGGCCCCGATCCCCTGGATGCCGATGCGGTTGCCCACAAAGTTGGGGGTGTCTTTTGCCCAGACAATACCTTTGCCCAGGTTTTTCTCCCCAAAGGCTGCAATAAATTTAAGAATTTCAGGAAGGGTCTCTGCACCCGGAATCAGCTCTAAAAGGTGCATATAGCGAACAGGGTTGAAAAAATGGGTTCCCATGAAATGCTCTTTGAAATCTTTTGAAAAGCCCTCACAAATATCCTGCAGAGGGATACCAGAAGTATTTGTGGTTACAATGGAACCAGGTTTTCTGACTTTTTCGACTTTTGTGAAAAGATTTCTTTTAATGCCAAGATTTTCAACAACAACTTCAATGATCCAGTCGCAGTCAGCCAAAGTCTCAAAGTCATCTTCAAGGTTTCCAATGGCAATGAGCCCTGCATCTTTTTTGTTGAAAAATAAAGAGGGGCTTGAAGCCAGTGCCGCATCAAGGCCTGCTTTTACAATTCGGTTTCGGGCAGTGGGGTCATTTTTTTCTTCGTCTTTTAAATCAAATGGAACGATATCCAAAAGCCGCACTTTTACACCTGCCCCGGCAAGAAGGGCAGAAATGCCGCCTCCCATGATTCCGGACCCGATAACTGCCGCCTTTCTGACTTTTCTTATCATGATTTCCTCCTATATAGTTCAAGGGTTATTTAATATTTATGAATGAGTATTCATTTTTGATTAACAAATAATCCACATGACTGTCAAGAAAAATTATTGAGAAAAAACCATGGGGTGATCAGAAAATTTTTCATTCAATTTCAAACTGTTATATATATTGACTCTTTAAAGATTATTGCAGTGGTGCCAAATGTAAAAAAATGGAAAATTTTATGAATACTCATTCATGAAGAGGATTTCAAGTTCCTTGTAAATTACAGAGGATTCTGATACTGTATGGCTTTAATTTTTGTAACTGTTCAGCCCGTTAAAAGAAATTATCTCATAGCCCTGTCTGATGGATATTTGCAGGAGGTTAAGCGTTTAGCATCGAACAAAAATATCCATTGGATAGGGCGGTTTCAAGCATAAGAGCTGAATAGTTACTAATTTTTTAAGTGTATTTATGAATCGGAGATGTTTGATGGCGTTAAAAGGCCCAAAGGTTAAATTTTCTGAAATTCTGAATATTGACTCATTGACTGGTTTTATTTCAGACCTTCAGAGGGAATCCGGCGATATTCCCTGGCATATAGATGGTAAAACAGATCCATGGGATCTTATTGAAACCATTATGGGATTGAATATTGGAAAGTGTTTTGATGAATCGCGCCGGGCCTTTGAGTGGTTGAAAAGAATGCAGAATCCCGATGGATCCTGGTATTCTTCTTATATCAATGGAACCCCAGAGGATCGAACCTGTGAAACCCATATGGCTGCTTATATTTCCGTGGGGCTTTTCCATACCTGGTTGATGAATAAAGACACCCTTTTTCTTGAGTATTGCTGGGCGACAATGGAAAAAGGGATTAATTATGCCATCAGTCTTCAGACTGATTCAGGAGAAATATACTGGGCTAAAAGCCCGGAAGGCAAAGTTGATCCCATGTCTCTTCTGTCAGGAGCAAGTTCCATTTTTATGAGTTTAAAATGTGGTCTGGCCGTTGCAGGCATTCTTGGAAAACGAAAAAGTTCATGGGAAATTTCTTTTGACAAACTGGGTAAATCCATCCAGGGAAATATTCATTTTTATAATGTCAGCAAATCCAGATTTTCCATGTATTGGTTTTACCCAATTTTAAGCGGGGCTTTGACAGGAGAAAAGGCAAACAATAGAATCGAAAAATACTGGAATAAATATGTTATAGACGGTGAGGGGGTAAGATGCGTGTCTGATCAACCCTGGGTTACCATTGCCGAGACATCTGAACTTGTCCTTGCCCTGTATGGTATGGGATATATTGAAAAAGCAAAGCATGTATTCTCCTGGATCCAGGACAGGATTTATGAAGATAACACTTTCTGGTGCGGGTATACCTATCCTGACATGGTGATCTGGCCGGAAGAAAAAATATCATGGACCAATGCAGTGGTCCTCCTGGCAGCAGACGCAATCTACTCTTTTACACCGGCATCAAATCTTTTTTGCCACAGCTCATGGGATGGATTTATTTATAGGGATCTTGTCAATTGATAAAAGATTATCGACCCTATTATATTAAAAAAGCATGGTACAGGCTTCTGCATCTGTATATCCGCCACAGGCTTTCCCCTCAATTGACATCCCTTGGAAAAAATTCCTTCATTGTAAAGCCCTGGCATATTGAAATATTTGGCGGACCGGTCAGCATCGGGGATAATATTACCCTTTTGGGATGCGCTGATAAAAAGACCCGGTTGACGGTGTGGTCGGATACAAAAGATATTAAGGGAATTATAATAGGGGATCATGTCCTGATTTCCCCTGGAGTCAGAATCAGTGCGGCCAGTTATATATCCATTGCTGACTCCTGCATGCTGGCAAGCCATGTTTATATTACGGATTCAGATTGGCACGGCATTTATGACAGATCAATGCCACCCAGAGAGAAAAACTTTGTTGTGCTTGAGGAAAATGTATGGGTTGGGGACAGTTCAATTATCTGTAAAGGGGTGACCATTGGTAAAAACAGTATTATAGGTGCGGGGTCTGTCGTCACTTCAGATATACCTGCCAATGTGATTGCAGCTGGAAATCCTGCTAAAATTATTAAACAACTGGACCCGGACAAACCCATCATAACACGCAAGGACAGGTTTTCAGATGCGGATGACCTTAAGGTCACACGTAACCTGAAGGTCACACGTAACCTGAAGGTCACACGTAAAATGACCATCCAGGCCTTTGAGGAGGCAGAAAAAGAACTGCTTAAAGGAAATACCTTTTTGGGATGGATCAGGTCATGGTTTTTTCCTGAAAAGAAGAATTGATTCACAGGAATTATTCAAATTCAAATTAAAAGAGCAGCAGACAGGGAAATAATAGAGAGCAGGGTTGAGAGCATAATTGCGGCTGAGGCCAGCTGGGTATCACTGTTCAACTGGGCTGAAAGAATATATATGGATGTTGCCGTGGGCAGGGCGAAAAAAATCATTCCAGCTTTGAACGGGATTCCAGTGATGGAAAATGTTTTTAAAAGGAAAAATCCAATTAGCGGTAGTATCAATAGTTTTACCAAAGATGCAATAAAAGAAATTTTTGTGTTATGTTTGAGACCTTTAAGGGTTAAAGCACCACCAATGGAAATCAGGGCCAGGGGCATGGTAACAGCGGTCATGAGGGAAAATGTGTTATCAATGAAAACAGGAAAAGAAAGCTGGAACCTGGAAAAAAAAAGTCCTGCAGCACACCCCAGGATCAAGGGATTGGAAATCAGCGCCTTTAACAGATACTTCAAATGCTTCATAGGGCTTCTCTTTTGCCCGGAGTACCAGATCAATGTTGAAACGGCAAGAACGTTTATAATGGGGATGGCAAATCCGATGAGGATACCAAAGTATTTGATACCTGATTCTCCAAGGGTATTCATGACAATGGCCATACCAATATAGCTGTTAAACCTATAACAGGCCTGGGAAAAGGTGCCTGCCTGAAAACTTGAGATGTTGAACAGTTGAATCACTGCAAGACTTAATAGATAAACAATGATCACAGATAGAATGGCAGCCAGGCATAAATTAACACTGATTCCCTTGTCCGGAGCTGCGCTTCCGATTTTCCAGAACAGCATGACAGGGAAAAAAATAAAATAGACAAGCTTGTCTGAGGTTTTTAAAAAAGTGTCATTGGTAATGTTAAAGTGTTTTAGGAGGTTTCCAAGCAAAAGCAGGGCAAATATCGGGAATATGGCATTCAGGACGATCATTACCTTAAAATATGGGAATATGGATTTTTTTGCAAATGAATTATTTATGTTTATATTAAATCAACAAAGCAAAGAGCAAGTAAGCATTGCCTGCTGCCAATGATATTTTTAAGGAGATTTGTATGAGTGAACTAACCTTGAATTTGCCTATTACCGGGATGAGCTGCGCTAATTGTGCTGCAAATATCACCAGATCTGTCGGTAAACTGGATGGGGTGACAAACGCCAATGCGAATTTTGCAGCTGAAACAGCAATTATATCATTTGATCCGGATAAAATTGGTTCAAATGACATCATCCATACAATCCATGATCTGGGGTTTAAAGTTCCCATAAGCCGAAAAGAATTGCCAGTCACAGGCATGAGCTGCGCCAATTGCGCGGCAAACATTGAAAGAACATTGAATAAAAAAGTAGAGGGTGTTGTATCGGCAACGGTGAATTTTGCATCGGAAAGATTACTTGTTGAGTATATCCCATCCATTGTCTCTTTTGATATAATTATAGCTCAGATCAGGAAAATCGGGTTTGATTTGATTGTTGCTGATGAAGGACAGGATGAAGAAGATGTGGAAGAGATTGCAAGACATGCGGAAATAAAGGATCAGACCCAAAAATTCATTGTGGGTGTTGCTTTTGCCCTGCCATTGTTTCTCATGAGCATGTCAAGGGACTTTGGTCTGATTGGTTCCTGGAGTCATGCATCATGGGTAAACTGGTTTTTTCTCTTCCTTGCCACACCCGTCCAGTTTTATACGGGTATAGACTATTATGTGGGAGCTTATAAGAATTTAAAAAATAAAAATACCAACATGGATGTTTTGATTGCTCTGGGTTCTTCCGTGGCCTATTTTTATTCGATTTTCATCCTTGTCCTACCAGGGCTTAGCGGGCATGTCTATTTTGAGACCTCTGCCGTTATCATTACTTTGATTAAATTCGGTAAGCTCCTTGAAGCCAGGACCAAAGGTAAAACAGGCGGGGCCATAAAAAAATTGATCGGGCTTCAGCCAAAAACCGCCACCATCATTGAGAATGGTGTTGAAAAAGAAATTTCCATATCCCTGGTTCAACTCAATAATATCATTGTTATCAGACCAGGAGAGCGGATTCCCGTTGATGGTATCATTATTGAAGGTGCCTCGGCAATTGACGAATCCATGCTCACAGGAGAACCCATTCCCGTTGATAAGATAAAAGATGATATGGTTACTGGTGGAACTGTTAATGGTGAAGGTCTTTTAAGATTCAGGGCCACCCGTGTGGGCAAAGATACAGCTCTTTCCCAGATCATAAGGCTTGTACAGGAAGCCCAGGGAAGCAAGGCGCCGATCCAGGCCCTTGCAGACAGGGTGGCAGCTGTATTTGTCCCCGTTGTCATCGTTATTGCTTTGATCACCTTTGGCATCTGGTGGGGGATAACAGGAGAGTTTGTTCCCTCTATGATCAGGATGGTTGCTGTTCTTGTCATTGCATGCCCTTGTGCTTTGGGACTTGCAACCCCCACGGCCATTATGGCAGGCACGGGGAAAGGTGCTGAAAACGGGATTTTGTTTAAAAGAAGCCAAGCCCTTGAAAATGCAGCCAAGCTTGTGACCATTGTGATGGATAAAACCGGAACCATAACCATGGGTAAACCCACCGTGGTAGACTGGATTCCTGCCAGGACTTCTGGATTATCTGCTGATGAACTCCTGATACTTTCGGCCTCTCTGGAAAAAGGCTCTGAGCACCCCATTGGCAAAGCCATTGTCGCATTTGCCCAGGATAAAGGCCTGTTATTAAATGATCCAAAAAATTTTAAAGCCATAAGCGGTTTTGGGGTTGAGGCTGAACTTGAGGGACAGGTTTTCAGGTTTGGTAAACCACTATGGTTTGAACAGGATTCAGATATGCCCGATGCCATCAGAAAGATGATCCTTGAATTGCAGAATAAGGGCAGAACAGTCATGGTCCTGGCAAAGGATAATGATGTACTGGGGGTTATATCTGTTTCTGATGTATTGAAACCTGATTCAAAACAGGCCATTAAAGAGCTCCATGCTGAAAATATTAAAGTGGTCATGCTGACGGGAGATAATTTGCAGACAGCCCTCGCCATTGCTAATGAAGTGAACGTGGATGATGTTGAAGCAGAGGTGAGGCCCGAAGAAAAATCCGGTAAAGTAAAGGCATTTCAGCAAAATAATATGATGGTGGGGATGGTGGGGGATGGAATCAATGATGCCCCGGCCCTTGCCCAGGCTGATATTGGTTTTGCCATTGGCACGGGAACCGATATCGCCATTGAAGCCGGGGATGTGATCCTTTCAAGCGGGAACCTGACCGGCATTCCAAAAGCCATCAAAATAAGCCGGAAAACCATTGCTACAATCAGACAGAACTTATTCCTGGCATTTGTGTATAATATTATTCTGATTCCTGTTGCAGCAGGTGTTTTAGCACCCTTTGAGATGTTCCCGGAATTTTTAAGGCAGCTTCATCCTATTTTAGCGGCTCTTGCCATGGCAGCCAGCAGTATTTCCGTGGTAACAAACAGTTTGCGGCTATATAATACGGATATCAGCTAGTGCCCCACGGAAAACCGCAAATTTTGGAAGCATAAGCTCCTTTGCGAACCAATTACTGCTCCGGGCTTAAGTTTTTGTTTTACTTGGCCTGTTTGATTTGATGACCTGAATGTCCATGATACTGCCCATGTTGATAATGAGATTT
>CAYWGN010000197.1:0-9716 GCA_964457495.1 uncultured Desulfobacula sp. | reverse complement strand
TTCCTCCGGTTAAAATTATCGCCCGCCTTGTACTCGTAAAAATTTTCAGGTTTTCAGTCAGACACTAAATAATAACACCTTTTCATTCATGCTGCCCGTCATAGTCGGCAAAAGATTTATGGACATTTTTGAGTTGTAAAAAACAGTGTCTATCCACTTTTATTTCTAATGAATCCATAACCCGCCCCAATAAACCCGCCGGCAAGATGGCTGAATTGTGAAATTTGATCAATTTTCAGAGTTGAAATCACTTCGCCTCCAATAAAAAGGACAGCAATTATTATAAATGTAAGGGGTATTTCCTTTGATCGAATATTTGAAAATGAGCCAAGTAGAATCAACATGAACGCTATCCCACTTCCACCTATCAGGGAGTTTGAAAATAAAAAGGCGTTTAATAATCCCGTGGCAATAGCTGTAATTAAAATCATTTCCAAAAGCTTACCTGATCCATATTTTTCTTCAAGCAATGGTCCGACAAGAAGAATTATCATCAAATTTCCTATAAGATGAGTCCAGTCTCCATGCCCAACAATATATGAAACCGATCTGATATAAAAATAAGGGTCAAAAAAAGATAAGCGGGACGGGGAAGAAAAATATTTTGCCAGAACTGTGTTACTGCAAAAGACCAAAACACTTATCGAAAGAATTGTATAAGTCAAAATTACTGGTGAATTGTATTTGATTTTCATTAATCGTTTTTCTTATTCATAAGAGTATGATTGTTAAAAAGATATTCCAGACCATTAAGCTTGATCTCATAAACAGCTTGCATCATTTCTCCAAATTCACATTCTTCAAAACTGAAATTTTCCGCCCGGCTGGAAGTTTTTTAATCTGGTACTCAAGTTTAAAGGCTTCAGTTTTTGTAAGATCTTTCCTGGTAGCAACTAATTCTACCGGGAGTCTGGATCTTGTATATTTTGAAGCTATACCTTTATTATGCTTAAAAAGGCGGGCCTCAAGATCTTTGGTGACACCACAATACAAAGAATGATCAGAGCATTTTAATAAATATACCAACCAATCTTTATCACCATTCAATTTAGACCCCAATCTGTCAGTATATTCAATTGTCTATCGCCCATACTGATATGGGTCAGGTGAAGAAAAGGCTTGCTGTTTAATTCGATCAATAGTTACAGGATCAGCTCTGAATGGTATCTTTGGAACCTGTGGCATGGGCAACTGGTGTGTGTCTGAAAAAGGAGTGGTCTCTATCCTCATATTGTAAGCCATGACCATAAGCGTCTCCAGATTGACTACATCCTCAATATTATAGGCAAGCAGGGTTTCAAGCGCCTTTTCATTTTGATTCTGCTGGTAATCAAGCCAAAGCAGGACAGCAAAATAACCATCAACCCCATCCAGGTCTCCCCTGTCAATTCCCATGGCCTTTTCACATTTCTTTAATCCACCTGAATACCCCAGGGCCTTTAAAACATACCTTAAGTCAATGTGGGCATGGTTCAACTTTGTCCTGAAATGGTTCTCAATAAAAGGGACATCAAAGGTTTTCCCATTATAAGTTACAATAACATTGTATTTTTCAATATCATCAATGAAGTCATCCAGATTCTGCCCATTGACATAATATTTGATCGTACTGCCATCATACAACGCAATGGTTGTAATTTCACAACCCCACATTTCCAAACCTGTTGTCTCGATATCAATATAAGCAGCTGAGCTTCTGAATTCTGAAAAAATCCGCCAGTGCTGAGCTGCCGGCAGTAAGGCAGAAAAAAATCCTGGGTTATTCATTTGAAGATTTTTTTTGGAACCTTCTATATAATCTGTCATGGTTTCAATTCTTTTTGACGACAGCTTAATCTGTACTGTTTTGGAAAAGCAACTCCAATCCTTTATTCCAGAGTTCCACAATTGCCTTTCTGTTTTTTCACCGATTCCAGGTATGTGTTGAAAAGAATTTTTTAGCATGAATTATTTTCCCTTGCCATGCCCAGGTAATCAGCCTCTTTAACATATTTCTGGGTTAGGGCTTGGAACAATTTGTCGCCCTGTTCATATGTATCTGGATAACTTTCCATCTTTTGAAATAATCTGAAGCCTGGTACAGCAAATTTCATAAAAGCTATAATCCAATCATTTGGTGTTGTTTGAAAATTCATATTTCCCTTTCATTGAATTGTCTATTTACTGATTTCTGCCCTCTTCTCTTCAGATAGGTACATGATATCTCCTTTTTCAGTTTATCTAAAATGAAGCAATGCGTTTACCATGAATTTTATTGCACCCAGGAAGAAGTTTTTCAAGATTTAAAATAAAAAAAGTTGAGCAAGTCTTTGTCAGAGAAGAGTCATATAGTAACTCAGTTGTCATGTAGATTCAGAATTTTCCGTTACTGCTTCTCAAATGGTTTGGCCTTGTCATGGATTAACAACTGACTATCAAATCGATACATTTGCTTACCCCGGCAACTCCAAAAACAGAATATTACCGTGGATTCTGGATACACTGAAATATACCCTGCAAAAGAGAACCCCGTTCTATGGAATTGAAAAATATTCAATATTGGAGTAATCACTACTGCCCATACTGTTGTACGCCTTAACCGCCACATAAAAAGCAGCCCCACTCCAAAGATTCAATGAAATGCTTGTTTGATTTCCCATATCAATGTTTTTAATGTAACTTAAATCCAGAGGTGCATAATATAGTTTGTATCCATCAGCACCCGTCACAGAATTCCATGAAAAATTACAATTTATCCCATTCATTGTTATGTTAAATGTTATGGGTAAAAATCCGGGCGCCATTTTGATTACAGACACTGTCCCATCATTAGTATTTGCGACATAAACACTTCCTCCATCAGGAGTGAAAGTAAGTGCTTTTGGTCCATCTCCAACTGTAATCGTGTTTGAAACAGTATTATCTGACGTCTGAATCACTGACACTGTATCATCAGCTGCATTGGCCACAACAACGCAACTACCATCTGGAGCCATGGCGATGCCAATCGGTTCATTACCAACAATAACCGTATCAACGATGGTATTGTCTGATGTCTTGAACACCGATACCGTATCCGCAATTCTATTGGCAACATAAATATAGTTTCCATTGGGTGATATTGCAATGCCGTGAGGACTGTCACCGGCTGAAAACGTACTCCAAACAGTTTTATCCGGGCCAAGGATATTCGATGTGCTGGCCATTTTTAAGTGATCATCAGCCCATTTGGTTACATAGATATAATTTCCATCTGGAGTTACCGCCAAATATGCAGGATCATTGCCCACAAGTATTTTACTTTCTACAGTATTGTCAGATGTCCGTATAACCATCATGGTATATGATGCAGGATTGACTGAGTAAATATAATTTCCATCCGGAGATACATCTATTCCTTGACTATTCAGCCCCAGTGAAATCGTATCTTCCACGGTATGATCCGATGTTTTTATGACAGACAAAGGACTACCGCCAGCATAAACGTATAATCCATTTGGGTTTGCTGAAATACCCTGTGGATAACTGCCGACATCAATTGTTTTGACAACTGAGTTATCCGATGTTTTAATAACCGATACTGTATTATCATTTTGGTTCGTCACGTAAACGTATGTTCCATCGGGTATGGCTGCAATACCCAAAGGAAAACTTCCAACGGGAATGGTTTTAATTACAGTCCCTGCATTTACCATTAACGGCCAAATTAGAACCATAATCAAAAAAAATGAGAAAAGTTTTGCTTTTTTCATAGCACCTCCTTTGTTTTGCACTACTCATGCCTTTTTACAACGACCTGACCAAAAAATATGACCGCGTTGTTTTGTTCTTCACATTGCAAGAAATTGTTTTTCAAAGGGAATTATGCAGACCCCTTTCTTATCATAGTAAGTCTGCATAGGATATTTTATTCCAGGTTGCCACCACTCCTCAAAACTGCCCCAATGCCGAGGACTATTCGCTCTCATCCTACCCCAATCATAAGTAATATTTCCAGCAATCACAGATAAAAACTCTTTTGGTATTCAGGTCAGTTCAATAAAACTCAACATACAACATATGTTGATGCAAAACAAATTTTATTTCTGAAATTAAATTGTATAGGAACGGGTATCCCTCAGATAATTCTGTCAGCAATTTTATCGCCAACGTACTTCATTGTCACAAGTTCGTTTTTGATTGCGGTGTTAATATTTATTTTTCCGCTGGCCGCTATCACCGGCAAACTAAAACTTAAGAATAAAAAACTGGCAACATAATTGTACATAGAGTTACCCGACCAAAAAAAAATATTTATGCAATGTGCAGATCAAAAAGGGCCACCCCAAGCACATTAAAATGCAAAGGGTGGCCAAATGAAATAAATAAATAAGATGCAGTGATCAGGCTGCATGTGTCATATTAATATCATATTTTTTTCTTCATTCAAAAGGTTTTATAAAATTATATGTCTACAGAAGATACCCTGTCATTTATTGGCCGCCTGAGATGATTTTTTTCTTCATAGATCTTCCTTCTTTTCCTGCTCTTGGATCTCGCCCCTTTTATTGGCAACAGTATCGATCATATCGTTAAACAAATGTATTGCTTCCAGCGTGCTTATGCTGTTCTGTTCAATCTTTTTGCAAAACCCTATCTATCAGAAAACACCCGTTGATGCCCCGCTGCCCTGGGATTTTCTTGACAACCGAGTTAAAAAAGAGTTCCTTGCAAAAGAGTTTATAAAATCCAGACAGGAAAAAAATCCCCGGCCTGCCCTATGATTGACTGCACCAAATGTAACACCTGCATTTAATTTGAGATGACTTGATCTCCAATCATTGGAAACAACGGGCAGTTGATGATCCAACCCCATTGAGACTAAAGAATTTGCACAAAAAAAGTTTTTTAAAGACTGTTCTATTTGCCTTCAAAACGCCAATAAGTCGTCTTATTCTCATATAGAAGCGGCTGTTCGTTTATCTTGAATTTTGAATCACTGAAGAATCACTTTTCCAAAGTCATTGGCTACCTCCACAATACCATCCATGACACCAATCGTAGTGGTTTCATTTTCATCAACTTCAATATACCATTCAGTCCCCCTAATTGCAGTTGTTGCGCTTGGGGTCTTAATTTTGAAATCTTGTCCTTTTTTGTGCCCTCTAAGCCAGACCTTTCCTTTCTTTAAAACACCACTATTTTTATTGTCTGTAGAAGGATCGTAAACAAAAATTGTTTCTGAAGCAATTTTTAACAGCATGTGGTCCGGAAGAAGGAGCGAAATACGACCGGAAGTTCCTGTTTGAAGTGTTTCTCCCTGATTTACCTGGTCAGCGACACTGGCATTTTCTCTCTCATTTTCAAATAAAACAAACGCATTAGGCCTTACAGATACTATTTTGGCAGACCGGGTGCTTGCGAGGCCTTGTAACGGATAAAGGTATGCCAGAAAAAAAATCAAAACAAGTGTTTTTTTCATGATATAATCCTAATAATTGGAAATTGACGACTCAAGGTAACTTTAAATATAATCAATTTCAAGAGGGAATTGCGGTATATCTTTTTTGGTTCATCCGATTAACGCGTACTTTTTGTTATGAAGGTCAAATAATTTCAGTTTGAAATTTCTGATCGTTTAACGTTGAGTTTATCAGCCAAGTCCTTTTGGCGCATGCCAGTTTTTTTGATAATGTATTCTATTAAATTAATGCTCATGGAGACTCCTTTATTAAGTTATTTTTTTTATTTGTTAAGTTAACCCCAAATTGGCCGGATCTGGTTCCTGCCATTCTCAAGCCTTTGATACCTTGAGTTGAAGAGCTAAAAAATCAGATATAGCAACGTCGACTTTTTGTATTGCCGATGATGCTGACATTCCAAAAAAAATCCCTTCCTCGTGAACTTGAAATTCTTTTAACTGCGTATATAGACATAGCCCGGGGTTTTGCATCACCAAAACACCTTCCTAAAAATTTTTGTTTTCTGTCCAAAAAATATTATGAATACAACTGATATGGTTTACAATTTGATAATCGGCAAAATTCTTGGATAGGATGATTATTCTAATTCGGCATTTTACTGAAATATGTAAGACGTCCCCACACTGTTTAATATGAAGTTGTCAGGCATTTCTTGGGCAAACCGGTTTATCGCATTCCATCCGGTACAGTGCATGGGGATGATATAATCTGGATCAATCGCTTTCATTTCACCAATTGTCGGATCTATAAGCTTCTCGTTTTCCCCTGAAAGATGAAATCCACCCATAACAGCATGGACATCGTTGATTTCAGATACCTTTTGGATATGTTTGATTGTGTTAATGATTCCAGCGTGAGAGCACCCACCAATCACGACTAAACCTTTCCCTTTTATATTTATGGCGATGCCTTGATCATCGTAAAATGGATCAGGTATCCAACTATCATCAATTTTTGCCTCTGCGCCAGGCATACCCTTTTCAAAATCAGTTTGTCTTTTTACATTTCCGGATAACAGTATAAGATCAGCAGCAATAGTTGTAGGGCCTTCTATCTTTTGCAAATCGGCTCCTGCTTTTATCACCGTTTCCTCATCCATCGCAGGCAGATCAACTTTGAATTCAGGCATCACTTCAACACGACGGGGAACAAATGCACTTGTGTGCAAGAACACGGGTAACTCTTTGTTGACTTCATTAAAAACTTCCAACAAACCGCCACAATGGTCAAAGTGTCCATGACTCAAAATGACGGCTTCTATATCCTTGAATTTTGCACTCACCTCTCCCATCAATACCGCCTTGCTGGACGCAAGCATTTTAGCGTTATGGAGAAGACAGTATCCAGAAATACCTGTATCAAAAAGCAATGTATGAGTTTTCGAACCCGAATATACTTTAAGGAGATATGATAATCCAGGTTCTGACATGGGAGCACCGGGTGGCAAAACTTTCATCCGCTTGATCATGTCTGTATCAGAAAGGAAAAGATCGGAATAATTGTCAACCAGTATTATGATTTCAGCCTTGTCCGCTTCTTTTAATATTATTTTCCCCATACTGCCTCCTTTTGTAATAGTTCAAGCATTAATCTTGAGATCTTCTTTCTCTATACAAAGGCCATTTTAAAAATACAAGACATTTGACAAACAGGTGACTGGATTTTTGATCCTCCCCAAAAACTGGAGACTGAGTTAAGCCAAATTTTTCAGGAAAAGATCAGTTGATGTATATATTTGGTATCTTTAAGAATTTGGTTGATGAGATTCTATGGTTTTATTAACGATCTCTAAAAAACTTCTGCATGGGAAATTATGATTATTGAAAATTATAGAATAGAAATGCCCATAACAATTATATTTTTCTTCAAGAATATACAAAATGTCGACGGAAGCTGGATACCCGAAAATGTGAGTGGCTACAAAATGAAAAGTTGAAATCAAAAAGGTTTCAGCAGCCTGCTAAAACCCTTGACCTTCTGAGTGGTGATCCCACGGGGAATCGAACCCCGGTTTCCGGCGTGAGAGGTCGGTTTTGAGCGCATTCCACCTGATTTTACAACCGTTTCGAGCCGTTAAAAGCCGTTTAATGGAACGAAAAGCCGTCAAAAAAGCCGTTTGATTTTGAAGAAAATCTGATTTTGCTTGCACGTCCAGAGAGATTCGCACTCCCGGCCTATGGATTCGAAGAGCAAAAATTTAAAATTAAATTTTGCTTTAATTTTAACATGTTAATTATAAACAACTTTTCAACTTAACTTTTGGTTCTGTTGTTTGGAATCATTTGGAAATTTTTGACCTTGACGGGCACAATTTCGGCATAGTGATTTGGTTTTTTTACCGAAAAAAAACCAAAAAACCTTGATCAACTTATAAAATAAGGGCAAACTATGGTATAAATATAATCAAAATATTCTAGGTATTTAGCAATTATGTTATTAGGAGAACGGATAAAATACCTAATGCAGCAAAAGGGATGGTCCCAAATGCAGCTGTCAGAAAAGATTTGTATCTATCAAAAACCGATTTCAAAGTCTGGTATCAGACACAGGCAGACCTTAACTGAACTGGATACATAAATGGCCATTAAAAATATACTTGATCTTATAAAAAAAAGTGCAGCAAAAAGGATCTTATTTCTTCCCCATGCAGTACGGCAGATGTCAAAGCCTGATCGGATGATCTCCACAAAGGATATCAGGCATGTTATTGAAAACGGCGAAGTCATAGAAGACTATCCCGAAGACATCCGCGGTCAAAGTTGCCTGATCCTTGGTATTCCAACAGACCGTCCGATACATGTTGTCTGTTCTCCCAAGGGAGAGTACCTGGCAATTATTACAGCGTATTTGCCAAGCAAAGAAGAGTGGAACAACGATTTTAAAACAAGGAGGAACTCATGAAGTGTATGCATTGCCAGGGAACAATGGAAAAAAACTTTGCTCCCTTCCATGTTGACCGGAAGGGATATCATTTAACGCTGGATACCGTCCCGGCCTGGGTGTGCCTCCAATGCGGTGAATTCTATTTTGATGAACATGAGATCGATTCTATTCAGGAGATCATTCAAACCCTGGAAGAAAGGACAGACAAACTAACTGCGGTAGCTTAGGAAGCAGATCAGAGGCTGTCCATCAGTAAAAGGTTGTGGTTTGCCAAAAAAGAATCAAGGACAAAAAAAAGATAATTTGGTCTTGAACGACTGTTATAATCAGCTCAAGATTTTTAAATCTAATCAAATTTTATTAATAGAATTGAAATAAACTTTGGAAATGAGATAAATTTCAAAGAAAAAAACGCGGGAATAAATCCTCTGATTGAATTACAAATTTTTTCCATTGTTGTCTTTTTTTCTTGATCTTATCGGGATCATCGCCTCTAATCTTTTTTAGATATCGAGATACAGTTCTTTGAGAAATCTGTTTTTTGGTATAGCCCAGCATTAAAAGCTCAGAGTATATTCTTGGAGCACCCCAGTTCAAATTTTCTGATGCCATCTTTTTTATCAATTCACGAATTTCCAGTTTTATTGACGGCCTACCGGGCTTATTCTTTTTAGCTGACTTTTCAGTCCAATATTTTTTAAAACGTCTCTGCTGCCAGTAGATCACTGTTTCTGGTTTAACGATTATCAAGGCATCTATCCATTTTGGCCAAGTTCTTTTTAATGCAATTAGCAATGTCCGTGTCAGGTCTGTGATATTTTCAGGATTTTCTTTTTTTGCTTGGTAAACAGCCAATTGCTGCCGAAGTTCTATCGTTTCTAAAACAAGGTCATCTTTTGATTTGAACAGAATTCGAATTATTCTGAATTGGAAAATCAACAATTGGATCAACGTCCGATACATTATGTGCACCCTTATCACTTTTTCCATAAAGAGCACATCTGAATATCAGATTAATTTTTCATTTACAATAAATTTTGGAACCAGCTATCTCCTTGATTTTGAAGGATGATCTTATTTTGGCAAATCACAACTTGAAACTGCCAAGACCGCTGTCCAGAATTAATGTAACGTTTATATCACCAGCAAGCCACCGGGTGAGCAGCAAAAATAAGCAAGCCCCTTCTGGTCTGGTGAATGTGCTGGTTTGGCGATTTTTGTCGTTTGGTTAATTGATGGTAGGAATTAAATAAATCTGTTCCTTTTTCAGTTTTGTTAGCTAAGAAATCACTTATTTTTTTCTACATGTTATAAAGTATTGTGTCCCCGGAATTCTCTTATAGGCCAAAAACATTTTTGAGCTTCGTCAAAAAACCTGTCTTTACCGGAGCT
>CAYWGN010000196.1:0-9813 GCA_964457495.1 uncultured Desulfobacula sp. | reverse complement strand
ATCAGGAAGGGCTTTCATTGCTATATTAAATTCCTCGGTTTTCTGGGCCATTAAGGTTTCGTATTTTAAAATCTCGGAAGCCCTTTTCTTATATGTTGAAAGCGTGGTAACCTGGCTTTTATAAGTATTTTGTTCTTTTTTCAATTCATCGTGCTTTAGCATAAACACAAAATAATAATAGGCTCCTCCGATGACAGCGAATGTTATAAGGTAGATAAGCAGTCGTTGTACTTTTGTAAGTGTAGAGACTTTTTCAAAAAAAACGTCCAGGGTTTTTTTTGTTTCATTAATTTTATTTTTTCCCTTGCTCATTCTGCCCTTATTTTGAATTTTCTTGTTTCTCTTCATTTAATTTTGCTTTGCTACAAAGCAATTCAAATGATTTTAACATAACACCATTTTTAAAATTTTTCATTTTAGCTGTTTTTAAATCAACTTTGTCAAAAATTGAAGAATTTTCAAGTTTATCCATAAAATCAGCAATTGTAGGGTTGTCAAATGCAATCCCTTTGATGATAACACTTTTTTCATTTGTTTTAAAACTTTCAAGCCACATTCGCTGGGGAACAATAAGGTCATTCATTGCATCAAACAAAATCAGCTGTTTTTTTCTCTGTTTTTTCAACGAAGAGACTATTTCAAGCTTTTCTTCAAGAACTTTCAGGCCTTTTTTAATTTTGGCTACCCGGTCGGCCTTTTTTTTATATTTTAAAATTTGATGATTGACCTGTTTTGTTTTTTCTTTAACTTCCAAAATTTGTTTATTCATACTCATTGTGTACCAGACAAGTGCCACAATGGTTAAAAAAATCAACAACAAAAAGATAGATATCTGTTTTCTGATATTCTCTTTTTTTCTGGCAACTCTAAATGGTAAAAGATTAATTTTTATCATTTATCATCCACGCTTCTTAATGCAAGTCCTATGGCTATCGGTGCCAGGGGGCCGGCTTTGGTTATAAAAGAGTCGGGAAATTTCTTTTCATTTACAATCAAGGCTTCAAAGGGATTAATGATTGATATTTCTGCATCCAGCTCAGATAAAAGACTATCTTTAAAGCCTTTAATAAAAACACCGCCGCCACTCAATACAATTTTTTCAATTTTCTCATAATTGGAAGAGGTTTGATACGTGTTCACAACTTCACAAATTTCAGAACACCATGATAAAGAGATATTCCTGCAGATCTCCTGAATGCTATCCTGGCTGACAATATCATTTGCCTGACCATTCACTATTTGTTCTGCTTCATCCACGGTTACATTAAATTGATGGGCAATCTCTTCTATGATCTGATTTGTTCCAGATACAGTATCTCTCATCATTAACGATGTTTTTTCCTTTAATATGTTCAAAGATGTTTTTGATGCCCCTATATCAATCAACAAGGTTATTTTTTCCTGATTTTCAGAGGGTAGTATGTCATGGGCGTTTTGAAGAGCAAAGGTATCAACATCAATTATTTTTGGATAAAGCCCGGCCAGATTAATCAAATCAATATACTCAGCCACCAGATCTTTTTTAACTGCAACCACCAGCACACTCATGTGACCATGGGAAATTTCGCTTTCGCCCAGGACTTGATAATCGATATTGACATCATCAATGTCATAGGGAATATATTGTTCTGCCTCAGAATATATTGTATCGTGGAGTTGTTTTTCAGGTCTGGTTGATATATTAATTGTTTTTATTACCACTGAATGCCCACCCGTTGAGATGGCAACATTTTTCTCACGAATTTTCTGGGATTTAAAAAGCTTTCGGATTTCACTTGCAAGACCATCCATATCAGCAATCCGGCCTTCAACAATGGTGCCAGGTGGGATTCGGGCCATCCCGAATTTATGCAGGACAATCCCTTTCCCGGTTACTTTGAGCTCAGCAACCTTAATAAATGAAGAGCCGATATCCAGACCGACAAGATGATCTTTTTTCCCAAATATCATACACTTTCACAATTTTTAAGGTAAAACCAATGTCACTTAAATAAATCCAGTTTGCAATTTTTTATATTGATTACTCCCATCAATATGACTATACTTTGATCCGATATTGCTGTAAAGTCAAGCCCGATAGAGTCTTTTGCTAAACTAATAGCAAAGGATAGATAGGTTTGTCAAACTCAACAATTAAAAAATTGTGGAATAAACATTGCAAAAAATAGATGACTTACAGGGCATAAAATCTTTCAGGCTGGTCAAATTTTTCACCTTCTCCTCCCTTGTGATAATGTTTGCGGCAACCATTACCATCTCAGCTTTAAATGCCCACTGGGTAAGAAATATTCTTCTGGAAAAAAGTGAAGAATATGCCTCACTCCTTGTGGAGAATCTCAACCATCAGATCATTTCCAGATTTATGCTCCCTGTATTAGTACGACAAAGAGAGATCCGACTGCGAGAAAAAAAACAATTTCTTCTGATGGACAAAGTTGTCCGATCCACCCTGCATAGTTTTAATGTTGAAATGGTTACCCTTTATGATGAAAACAACATCATCTCCTATAGCTTTGATCAGACTAAAATAGGGCAAAAAAACGCAGGCGGTGTCCATTATGAAAAAGCAATGAAGAAAGAAGCAACATCGCGGCTCATACAGCAGGGCAATTTTCTGGAGCTGTTTTTCGGGTTTCCCCAGGAAACAAAAATCATTACCTTTGCCCCCTTAAGGGCTGAAAAACAGACATCCCCTGCCCTGGCAGACCGGGTTCTGGGTGTGGTTGAAATTGTCAGGGATGTTTCCGATGATTATAAAAAAGTATTTAAGCTTCAATGGCTTATTGTTGGGTCCTGCTTTATTATTATGGGAATACTTTTCATGGTACTTCGGTTTGTAGTCAAGCATGGAGAAAAAATCCTGGAACGAAGAGCTGAAGAAAGACTTAAGCTTGAAGAAAAACTGCATCAGGCTGAACACTTGTCAGCCATTGGGGAAATGACAGCAGGTGTATCACATGAAATCAGAAATCCTCTGGGGATTATAAAAAGCAGTGCCCAATTATTGAAGAAGAAGATGGCAAGACTGGATGCCACAAGCAGTATCCCTGATATTATTGTCGAAGAGTCTGCCAGGCTTGATAATATTATTACAGACTTTCTGGATTTTGCCAAACCTAAAATCCCGGATCTTCATCCCTGCCGGATTGTGGAAATTATAGAAAAAAACATTGCCTATCTTTCTCCCCAGATTGAAGATCATAATTTCAAGATCATCAAAGAGATATCAGAACGATTACCTGAAATAATGGCTGACAGTGCCATGCTGCACCAGGCATTCTTAAATATTTTCATTAACGCATTCCAGTCCTTAAAAAACAATGGCTGTCTTACCATCCGAATAAAATATGATTCAGGCAGTATTGTTATTAATTTTATTGATAACGGGGAGGGTATCCCAGAACAGGTCTTAAAAAAAATATGGACCCCCTTTTTTACAACAAAAGATACTGGAACTGGATTAGGTCTTGGCATCGTAAAAAATATGATTGAAGCCCACAACGGAACAATTGCAATTACAAACACAGAAACAAGGGGCGCAAACGTGGAAATTAGGCTTCCAGCTTAGGAGAAAGATGGCATGGAAAATATTCTGATTGTTGATGATGAAAAAAATTACCCCACGATAATAGGAGAAATCCTTCAGGAAGAAGGCTATACATCCTTAACCGCTTCCAGTGGAATGGAGGCCCTGGATATTCTAAACAACGAACTCATAGACCTGGTTTTGACCGATGTAAAAATGCCTGGGATGAGCGGTATCCAATTACTTGAAAAAATTAAAGAAATCAAGCCAGATATCCCTGTCATCATCATGACGGCCTATGGCAGTGTAGAAAAAGCTGTGGAAGCTATGCACAAGGGCGCATACACATTTATTCTCAAACCTTTTGAGAACCAGGCACTTATTGCCCATATTGCCAAAGCCATCTCGGTTTACAGGATTGTTCAGGAGAACAGCATCCTCAGGGAGGCAATCAGTTCACGGTACAGCTTTGATAATATTATCGGAAAAAGCAAACCCATGCAGGAAATTTATGAACTTATTAAAAAAGTGGCACCTTCCAATGCCAGCGTTCTTATAGAAGGGGAAAGCGGTACTGGCAAAGAGCTGGTCGCAAAATCAATCCATTATAACAGCCTGAGAAAAACCAAACCTTTAATTGCTGTAAACTGCTCTGCATTTGCTGAAACGCTTTTGGAAAGTGAGTTGTTTGGCCATGAAAAAGGGGCCTTTACAGGGGCAATCGCCATGAAAAAAGGCCGGTTTGAAATGTCTGACAAAGGGACTCTATTTCTTGATGAAATCGGCGAACTGCCCATTTCACTCCAGGTAAAATTACTCAGGGTTCTTCAGGAAAAAATAATTGAACGGGTTGGAGGGACAATGCCCATCCCTGTTGATTTTCGCCTCATTGCAGCCACTAACAAAAACCTTGAAGAAGAGGTAAAAAATGGGCATTTCAGAGAAGATCTCTATTACAGGCTCAATGTTGTCAAGGCGCTTATCCCTCCCCTTAGAGATAGATCCGAGGACATTCCTTTGTTAATCAAACATTTTATAAACAAATATACCAATGTGCAGCCCTCACCCGGCAATGTATCCGGGATCAACATGGAAACTGTCAAAATTTTATGTGATTATCAATTGAAAGGCAATGTAAGGGAACTTGAAAATATTATAGAACGCTGTGTTATCCTCTGCAGCAGCGACACGATTACCCCATCCGACCTTCCATTACAGGTCAGACAGAATATGTCTTTCACACTTGATCTGAATGGGATTCCTGAGGATGTGGGACTTGCGGAAACTCTGGCAGCCGTGGAGAAAAGGATGATACAAAGAGCGATGAAACTTTCAGGCGATGTACAGACAAAAGCAGCCGAGCTTCTGGGAATAGGAAAAAGCGGCTTGAACCAGAAGCTTAAAAAATTTAATCTGGACAAATAGAGTATAAAAATAATAGGTCGTTCAAAATTATAAACTATTTTAAAATTCATAATTTTTAATTGTGTTTTTAAGTGGTTAGAGACACAATTCAATAAATCATATTCAAACAAGTTTAAAATTTTGAACTTGCTTGCATCCTTTTTAAATTTGTCCATGGCAAACAAAGCAGCCCGAATTTTATACAATAATAAAAAAGATATAATTTCAGGTAGTTAAAAAAAATTTGAGGGATAGTGGTTAATTTTCATATTATGGCAGGTAAATTGCACTATCAGTTTTATACTAACAGAATGTTAGTTTTTTCATCTTTTTTTCCTTTTCTAAAAAAGGCTGCTTTAGCAACGCAAAGCAGCCTTTTTTAGTTTAGATCACTTTATTTCATCAATCTTGCTCTGGGCGATTGGCCGGTACATTGAAGTTTCATATTCCATAACAATTTTCTCGTATAGTCGTTTGCTTTCACCCACTTTATCACCGGTTTCATACAACATGGCCAGGGCAAATTTTGCTTCATCCTTTAACAGATTCGTTTTGCCCTGCTCAATTTGAAGAAAATATTTCTCAGCCTCTTCAAATTCTTTTCTGGCAAGGCTTACATGTCCCAAAGAGGCCAGAAGAAAATTTTCCATCTGGGCTTCATTTTTCAATATCTCAAGGGATTCTTTATAATATTGATAACTTTGATCAAATTTTGAAGCATCATAACATATTTTGGCAAATTTAACCTTTGCCAGCTTACCGGCTATGGTATTGGCATACTCCGTAAAAATATTTTGAAAGGCATCTCTGGTTTCCAGATACCCTTTGTCAGGATCATTGATTGTTGCATATTGGGTTAGTGTTTGACTTACAAGCAGCGCAGCAGTATTTTCAGCTTTTTGAAAATTGTACATAATCCCTGAAAAAACCACAGCTACCAAAACGATGGCACCTGCGATCAAAATCAATTGTTTTTTATATTCCTTTGCATAGGCCATTGCCTTTAAAAGGCTTTCCTGAAAAGGATCTATTTGCTCAAGTTCTTTTTTTCTTTCATTTGACACTCTCTGCTCTGCCATTCTTTCATTCCACCTTAAAAAATATATTAATAATTAAAAGTTACCACACAAGTGTTTTATAAATCCAACCCACATCACCATCGGCATGTTCAATTTTAATCCAGTTTTCTTTTCTTTCAAGAACCTTAAACGGCACGCCTTTTTCAACTGTAAACAAAACCTGGCTTTTGGTACCTGGCTTGGATCTGATATTGCACTTGTTTTTTATTGTAATCACACCTTCTATCTTGCCTAAAAGAAATTTACTAAGCCAGGCCACATCATTTTCAAAATCCTTGATTTTATACCAATCCCCTTTTTTTTCGATAATTGTAAAAGGATGATATTGTTCGACCTGCCATAAAACATCAAATTTTGTTCCCGGGCCGGATCGCATATTGGCAATACCGACCTTTACAGAAAGTCTTTCCTGTGCAAAAACAAACCCGGGTAAAATCAATAAAACTGCCGTAATGGCCAGCATAGCTTTAATATTTTTAATGCTGATTTCTATATTTAACCGCTTCATAAAAGGCCTCCATAGTATTCTTTTAACCAAAACCTAAAACCATTCCTGCCTTGTATACCAAAAAAGACATGACCCATGCAACCATAGTTGTATATATCAGGTTAAAACCTGCCCATTTTGCCGAAGTTTCCTTGTAAATGGTTACAATAGTTGCAAAACAAGGGATATATAATAAAACAAAAATCATCATTGAAAGTGCGGAAAGAGCTGTCATGCCGGACTTTTTAAGCGCTTTTTCCAGTGCATCACCCTCGTCATTGCCAACACCATATAGCACACCCATGGTACTGACAACAACCTCTTTGGCAACAAAACCTGTGACAAGCGCGACACTGGCCTGCCACCCTATTCCAATCGGCTCAAAAATTACCTCTAACGCTTTCCCAATCTTACCAATATATGATTTCGACACCCGCTCCTGCTCTTTTGTGTTATTTATATTTTTTATTTTTAAATTTAATTGGCGCTTTAACTCTTCTGTTTCTTGAGCATCCGTTGCAGCAATCCTTTGGGAATAATCAGATTTTAGTGCATTGATTTTTCCATCATAATCTGCAGAATAGGAAATTGTTCTTGGAAAACTTGAAAGTACCCAGATAATAATTGAACCGATAAGAATAACCCCGCCCATTTTTTTTAAAAACATTTTGCTTCTTTCCCACATGTGGATCAAAAGACTTTTTAACATTGGCATTCTGTACGGAGGCAATTCCATAATAAACGGTGCATCTTGCCCTTTAAAAAAAATCGCTCTTAGAAACCTGCCAGATAAAATAGCGATGACAATACCTGTGAGATACAGCATAAAAATAACAGTTCCTGCCTTTTCTGCAAAAAAGCTACCTGCCAGTACAATATAAACCGGAAGCCTTGCCGAACAGGACATAAAAGGTGTCATAAGGATGGTTAAAATCCTGTCTTTCTCATTCTCCAGAGTTCGTGTGGCCATAATTGCAGGCACACTGCAGCCAAATCCCATTAACATGGGGATAAAGGATTTTCCATGAAGCCCTGACGTATGCATCACCCGATCCATTATAAAAGCAGCCCTTGCCATATACCCGGTATCTTCAAAAAGAGCAATGCAGAAAAACAAAATAAGAATATTGGGAAGGAAAATGATAATACTGCCAATTCCAGCAATGACACCATCCAACAGAAGATCTTTTCCCATGGAGGGTGGCATGACTTTATCAAGGCTGTTAGACAGCAATCCAACTCCTGCATCTAACCATTCCATGGGATATGCACCAAGGGAAAATGTCAGTTGAAACATGGCCCATATAAAAAAAACAAACACTGGGATTCCAAAATATCTATCTGTCAGTACCAGATCGATATTTCGTGACATATCAATCCGTTTGCGGACAAGATTGGTTATGGTCTCTTTTATAATCCCTGCAATAACCCCATACCGGTCATCGGTCAGCACAATCTCAAAATCATCCTCAAACAAGTCATAAATTCTTTTACGACACGCTTCTGCTGTCTGAAAAATCTTTATTGATTCACCAGATAAAATATTTTGGAATTTATCCTTAACGATCTTATCATCTTCAAGAATTTTAATTGCATTCCATCTAAGTGCACCATCGATATTCTCTGCACTTTGAATAAGTTGGGTTTCAACCTTTGAAATACAGGTCTCGATCTCCTGACTGTATCTGATATCTCGGCTTTTTTTACCTTCATCAAACCGTTTAACTTCCTCAATAGCTGCCTCAACAAGAGTATCAATCCCTTTGTTTTTATTTCCAATGGTAAAGACAACTGGCAATCCCAGCAATAGGGATAATTTTTTTTCATTAATTTTAATCCCTTTTGCTTTTGCAACATCCGCCATATTCAGTACAAATAAAGCAGGTCGTCCAAGCTCCAGGATCTGAATGGCGAGAAAAAGGCTTCTTTCAAGATTAGAGGCATCAATAATAGTAACAACAATATCTGGTTTTTCATTTAAAATAAAATCCCTTGCTGTAATTTCTTCAATTGAGAATGGTGTAAGACTATAGGTCCCGGGAAGATCAATAATCCTCAAGTCATATTCTTTATGCTGTAACTTTCCTTCTTTTTTCTCCACAGTTACACCGGGCCAGTTTCCCACTTTCTGCCGGGCGCCTGTGAGGTTGTTAAAGATGGTTGTTTTGCCGCTATTGGGGTTCCCTGCAAGGGCAATAGTCAATTTTTTGTTCATATCATCTTTTTTTAAATTTAACATTTTCAACAATAATATTTGCAGCTTCGTCAACTCGAAGCGATATATGATATCCTTTAATAACAAATTCAATGGGATCTTTCAAAGGGGCGTATTTTTCAACATATATTGCTGAGCCTCTATTGATTCCCATTTCAAGCAGTCTGCGCCTTAAAGTACTTTCTCCTGAAACCTTTCGGATAATTCCTTCCTGACCTGTTTTCATTTGACTTAGCAAAAGGGGTGATTTTAAAATATCCCTGGATTCTTTGTTTCTATCCTGGCTTGAAATTTTTATCTGGTCAAAGGGTTGAACCCTTATTTTTTCTGCCATTCCAGCACCTAGAACCAAACGGTTTGCCTGAGTTGCGATCACCATCTGGCCGCCAAGGCCAGCAGAGACAATTTCAATGGTATCCCCAATTTTAAGTCCCATGGAAGAAATTCGCAACTGCATATTTTTCCCGGCTTCCAACTCTTTTACAATCAGTTTTTCCCCTTGCCTTGCCTTGTTAAGAGATAAAACAGTATTTCGTTCTTCCATACACTTGGAACAAATACCGTATATTTCCATTTTATGCTGAAGCATGTGGAATCCATAAACATTTGCCACCTTGAACTGTTGCCTTTCTATCTCCTCATCTTTAAATTCCAGTATGGAATCGCATTTTATACAGACCATATGGTCATGATGCAATCCTAGGTGTCTGTGCTCATATTGGGTTTCTTTGTCTTCAAACTCTATTTTGCTTGCAAACCCGAACCGGCACAAAAGTTCCATACTGTTTAATACAAGACCTTCATCAAGCTTGATCTTATCTTGTCCAAGCTGGGCCAGGATATCTTTGATGGTTACATGATGTTCGAGTTTTAAAAACGCTTCCAAAACCTGAAACCTTGAGGTAAGCTTGTCAACACCCTGTTGTTGAAACAATCTTTTAAATTGTTTTTTTTCTTGTTCATGCGTATTATTCATTTTTTTATCCCTTAAAAATAACGTTCTAAGATATTATAGCCGGCTGTTGATGTCAAGCAAATGACTGCCTAAATACGACTGACGCATGAAATATTTTAAAAGGCTTTGCTGTCTCTCGCGCTCAAT
>CAYWGN010000195.1:0-9836 GCA_964457495.1 uncultured Desulfobacula sp. | reverse complement strand
AACAGGGGGAATTCGAAAAGGCCCAAAGGATATATGAAGATCTGCTCATAACATATGAATCTGAAAATCGTTCTTTTGAAACAGCCATACTGACGAATTTAGCCATAACTTCTCTGCAGAGTGGAGATCGGGGGAAATTTTTAAGTGTAATCGAACGGTTGAAACGTACAAGCGCAAATTTGAATGACTTATCAAGAAATACACAGATAGTTCTGCTTATCGGCATGGAAATGACTGAAGATATCAATAAAAGAGATTTGCGTATCCATTCCCAGCTTAATCAAGCAGTTAATCAGGCAATCTATTTAAAATAGGAGGACTTTTAAATGAAAACATTATTTTCTTTGGCAAGCTTTTGTATTCTGGCATGGATGGGCCTGATACTGATGAATAGTGGTAATTTTTCAGTTGACCAGCTCAAAGAGAGACTATTGCCAAAAGAAGCTAAAGCTGTCTCCAACGATACTACTGACCGGATGGCTGTCAAAACTGATCCTTCGATCGGTCAAAATACTGATGATCAAAAGGATACTTCTGTCTTACCTTCCGTTGAATCTTCTGTTGAACCTTCAGATGTCTCTTCAGATGTCTCTTCAGATGTAAGTCAGCAGTTTATCAAAAATGTAAATAAGTCAATTCAGAAGATTAAAACAGTTACAAAACCTGCTCGCGAAAAGATAGAAACTTTTTTAGCCGAAAACTCAAACCAGACAGCCCCGGTAGATGATCCTGCAGATGTTAATGACGTTTTTATTGAAGATATTCCAAATCAAGAAGTAGATGTAGCTGATTATGAAACTGAGGAAGAATGGATTTCCAAAGCACAGGTATCAGGTGAGCGGGCACAAAGAGCTCTATTAGAAATGAATTCAATTCTTGGCCGTAACTAAGAGGAGGAAATGGCATGAAACAACTTATTTTTTCAGCATTAATGTTTGGTTTGATTTTATCTTTTACGCCTCAAGTATGTGCAGAGGACAATAGTAAAGAACTGATTCCAATTTTTGCAACTGCTCAAAAAGAAGCGATTAAAAATGTCCTTACTTGTTTCAGGGAAGGCGCTCCAACAGAACAATGGGGAAAGGCTCTCAAGGATCTTGTCGCAGCTGAAATCGGTATGATTAATTATGGTGTCAGCTACAGGTCTGACAAATTATACAGCAACCTGGCCAGCGATCTTTCCCCCACATCATATCCGCTGTTTGGCTACAGGGTTTTTAAAAAGCGTCTTAAAAATGCGGGATATGAACTTTCATCATTTGATGGACCCTTCAGCGGTAGACACTTTCTGCGTTTTTTCAATTCCTACGACAAGACTGTTGGAATTGAATTTAAATAAGATAATTTAAAGGAGAGATTATCAATGAAAAAATTATTTAAAAAAACAATTGTATTCATCTGCGTTTATCCTTTTTTTCTGACAGGGTTTGCGCTCGCAACTGAGAATTCTATGCTTGTCGAGCTTCCCCAAAAAATTATTCAAAGCTTTACAAACATCAAAAGAATCAATCATCAATACGACATTAAAACAAAACAACTTGAAACACAAATTCAGGGCATTGTTCAGGAATTCCAGAATGCAAAAAACGAAGAGCATATCTACAGCATTCAACAAGAATACCTGGCGTATCGGGCAGAGGGTCTTAAAGAAGAGGCTCACAAATTAGTAGGTATTGAAAAAGAGCTCATTTCTGCAATCAAAAATATGACCCAACTGGAGCAGGTAAGAAATGACAGTCATAAATTTGGTATCGGAGCAGGTATAGAGCGGAATGATATAGAAGCCAAACAGGCAGTTAAAGGAATGCTTAAAGGGTTTCAATCTGTTTTGAATATGGTGGACAGCCTTAATCCTGAAGCGAATCTCAGCAACCTGCATGATACTTTCGGTGTAATGAATTCCATGGCAAAATCATTTTATACAAGTTCATCAAATATTTCCCTGGAATTCCAGAAAAAATTTATCCTTGAATCTCTGAGCTTTTCAAAAAGTCTTCAAGGACTTCTGGGATCAGAACATGATTATCTTTTAACCAGGCTATACTACATCGATTCCAACCATATTGTAAAACAGTTCGGTAAGATCAAACTGGCTATTCTTGGAAGTGGAATTGGTATCTCAGATGGTTTGAAGAAGTATCATCGCATGGACGATAAGGTACTGAATTACGGCAAGTCTAACATTCTTACGTCACAGAAAGCTTACAACACTGGATTGATTAAGACAAATCTTGACTGGTAATACCTACTAAAAGGAGCCTGATTATGAAAATACAGTCAGCAATATCCAAAAAATATTTAATCCCACTCGGAATGATATTTTTCATCAGCCTGAGCATATTTTTCCTCAGCAGTCAGATAGGTATTGTCTATGGTCATTTCAGAAATATATTTGGCCCGGCCTTTATAGGGTTGCTGGGCCTGACCATACTTTATATTACAAGCTTGCTAAGAATATTTTTTCGAAAGCCAGATGAAAAAATGCCTCTAACCTCACTGATTCTGGTTCAATATGCAGGCCCCACAGTCGGCCTTTTGGGAACAATAATCAGTATTCAAAGCGGTTTCCAAAATCTTCACCTGGGGAGTGTGGATCTTGAGACCGCGATAAATCAAATCACTACAACCCTGGGTATAAGCCTTTCCACTACTGTTTATGGAATGGTTTTAAGCTTATGTGCCATGATTGTGCTGCTTGTTTTAAACAAGGATCATAAAGACAAACCAGTGTAATTTGTTCTGATATGAGTTTTATAGACCAACAGGAGAAAAACAGATGCCAAAATTTACAGCCAGACTTTTGATCATCTTTTTATATGCTTGCGTTGCAGTATTGATGAGCAGTTCCTTGCTAAAAGCAGAGACAGCGCTTTTTATACCGGAAATTCAGGACAAGCTGAACCAATACAGCGAGCAACAGGGAGTTCTCCTTAATTTTAAACTGATGGATCGCCAGTGCAGAGAAGGTATAAAAAAAGCGGCCATCAAAGTCAGGCAGAGCAGGAACAGCAATGAGCTTAGATATTTTCAAATGGAATACATTGAGCAAAGATCTGATCATGTAAAGACTGTAGTGGTTCATACCATTAGACTGATTAAAATCCAGGATAGCTTTCTTGAAAAGATCAGCAGAAACTCAAACAGGCACACAGCCTTTACCCGAAGTGACCAGGTAAATGGGATGAAGAGCCTCATGCAGATGGCCCTTTTAATTGATTCCCAAACAGGCCCGGTCTGGCATGAAAAAAATGGGGACAAAGCTCTGTTTTTAATCAGTGGTCTGCATCAGGATATAGAGACCTATGTTCTTGCCACATTTCTCATACCGCCATCCACATCAGATCCTGATTTCCAACAGCAAATTAAAAATATCAGGACAAGGCTTTATAAAAACCTTAAAAATTTACGTCTGGAATTTGTTTACCTGGATGAAAAACTCCAGCAGATCAGTACGGAGGATAAATATGAATCATGATAACAGCATGACCAGTTTTGTTGATCTAATGGCTATTTTGCTCATTGCCTTTATGATGATCACAGTACTTTTGGTTGTACAGATGGCACACAAGGAAAATCTAACCCAGGTTGATCTGGCCAAAACAAAAGTTAAAAACGAACACAACATCGAGGGCTCAGGAGAAACAATCCTTTATCTTACGGTAAATGCGGAAAAAATTATGACCCTTGAAGGAAAAATGATCCCGCAAGACAACCAGATCAAGGATTTACAGGAACTTGAAAAGATTCTTAACACATTAAGTCCGTCTAAAATTTACCTTCGTATTGATAGGAATATACCTACCGGCATTGCAATAGAACTCCTGACAACCTGCCAGGATCAGGGCATAATCTCTTATCTTGTAACCAGTGAAAAAAACGGAGGATGATATGAAGCGCGTTCTGCTATATTCAGGGTGTCTATTTATCTTTTTATCAGTCTTCTTTCTTTCACAATATTTTGCTCCTGATTATTCCAGGGACAAGTTTTATAAAATCGTTCCGCCTGAAAAAAAGGAGCACAAGGAGCCTGAAAATGCAGTTAAGGTAAAAGTTGCCAGTATTGCCTGGCCTGAAAAGCCAAAAAAAATATTCTCTCCCCCAAACAAGGCGGAAAAAAAGGTCAGGGAAAAAGCATTCAAGGGGAATGTGCAGATTGTTGGAAAATTCACCTGCGATGTAAGATTCTATATCGATCAGATGCAAAAAAAAGGTGCCAAACTTGTGCTGTATGAACGAGGCAAGGGAAAACTATATGGAATATCTGAACAAAATGAGCTAACAAAAATAGACAGGATAGATAAAACATACAGCCAGACCAGCAGAAGAATTACAGATGATTATCCGGATGCTGTAAAGATTATAAACAGTGCAGAAAAGATTTATGGCTCCGGGCGCTATGAAATAATCCTTCTTATACCTGACACCCTTGAAAAAGAACTGAAACAGAACCTTGTCCGGATAGCAACCAGAATAAATAAAGTTAAATCAGATCAAATCAGCACATTTTTTATCAACTACAGAAAACAAAATTCACAACTGGCTATTGAACTTGAAAAAGTCCTGGTAGGAGAACGCAAGTTTGATGTCGGTCAAACCTTTATATTTTAAGTTATGGGAGATACTTTTATGAAAAATACAAATGGAAATGCGGCCATTCTTTTAATCATTGCAATGCTGATTTTAGGATTAATAATTTTCAGTATTGGGAACCAGGGAACTGGCTCTCGGGTGAAACAACCTGTTACAAAACCCACTTCAGAATATAATAAACCCCATTCTTCAACACGAAACTTCGATCTTCAGATAAAAAAAGCAGAGGTCCATGGGACAATCCATGCGGGGATAAGAACAATAGATAAGGCATTAACAGAACTGGCTGAATAAGGCTTTTATGTGGAAACGCAGAAAGGATTATAAATGAAAAAACTTGTATTTTTTTTAATAATTATTTGCTATCTTTTCACCTGTAAACATGCCCAGGCAGATCTGGTAAAAGATTTTGAAACCCTGGCAATGATTTTCAGAAGCAAAGTTACCAGTTACAACATAAAAAAGAACACAACCCGGAAACCACACAGCAAATACTGGAATCTGATTTTAAAAGCAGGTAAAAGACATAATTTGAATCCATACCTCATTTATAGTGTAATAAAACACGAATCAAATTTTGATCCCAATGCTGTTTCCCATAAAAATGCCCAGGGCCTGATGCAGTTGATGCCTGATACCGCAAAGATGTTAAATATTAAAAATTCGTTTAACCCGGCACAAAATATTAATGGTGGCAGCAGGTATCTTAGACAAATGATAAACACATTTAATGGCAATCTGTATAAAGCTCTTTTGGCCTATAATGCAGGTCCGAATAATATTGAAAAGGGGATTTATCCAAGGGAATCAAAAATATATGCTAAAAGGGTTTTAAATGATTATATACAGCTAAAAAAGATATAAACAGATGGTGCAATTGTTGCGGATTATGATGATCGCATGTTTAGCCTTTAATATAGAATTAAAGTGTTTTTTATAATAGTCAGTGAGTTTAACAAATAATTTTTTTTTCAATCCGCATAATGGAGAGGGAGGGGAAAGATGACATATCCGTATACTAACAAGGAAATTCAAGAAATTTCTGATATTGTAGCAAATAAGTTGTCTGGATTTATTAATGCAGATAATAGACATAGTGAAATTGATTATTCAATTGCATGGTCTTTTATTATTGGCTGGAAAAAGCAAGATGATTTTTGGGAGCTATTCTCAAATCATGCGATTAGGCATTCTTCTCTTGCGAGGGACAAAGGGTTATGTCGTGACATGTTGAGTGGAGAACAAAGAGCTATTGCAACTTCAGCAATTCATCGAGTATTAGCTCGTGCATCTGATATTCTTAAAGCCTCTCCAGAGTATGAAAAATATCTCCTAAAAGAAATGGGATCTGGTTATAAATCCAGTGTAGATGGCCGAGATTGGGATATAGAACAGAGACTGAAAAATATAAGAAATCATAACTTTTAAACAAATCTAACCCTTTGTGTAGTAAAAAAATATGAAGTGCTGGTCTTCAATTTTGATAAAAATTGTGAAGACACTAAAAAATTATTAATTTTTGATCGTTAAATGCTAAATGTACTCGTCCTCACCATGTTTGGCTAATTATGGTGACTTTATTGTTGTTAAAAATAGAAGTGAGTTGATATGTATTTGATACTGGATATGGACGGTGTGATATTAGATTCTTCGGAATTAAAGTTAAAATCAATTGAGTTAACATTTAAAAAGTTTAATAAGCATATTACTCTTGATTGTGAAAATAGCTATAGGATGTTGCAAGAACATCCTCATGACATATTCAAAGAATATTTTACAGAATGTGAGCCAGTAATAGCTTGGCATGAGCGGATGCATTCTTCTCTTAGAAAAAATGAAATTTCCCATCATATATCTTATAATGATTTAACAATCCTTAAGGATTTATTTGAAGGAATTGCTTTGTTTACTGCCCAACCCCGGCACAGAGTAGATGAAATGTTAAATAATAGCATGATTAATCTTTTTGATATTATAATTACAGAAGATGATGTAAAGCCTTTTGTCAAACCTTCACCATTTGGTATAGATTTAATATTTACAAAAAATGATCAGTGGGATCGCAAAACGACATATTTTGTTGGTGATACTTTTGAAGATATTCAATGCGGCAAAGATGCTATGATCCACACTATTGCAGCAACTTGGGGATTCACTCAAAAGCAAACACTTTTAAAATCTAAAGCAGATTTAATTATTGATAAACCTATGGAATTGATTAGTTTAGCCAATTCTAAATCAGAATTACAGTACTTAAATTAATGACCAGCCCCGACTTGATTTCAATAATTGTAAGATTTTACAATGAAGCAAAATTTTTACCTGCTGTTTTTGAAGCAGTACAAAAACAAATAACAGAAATCCCGGTTGAAATTGTTTCTGTCAATAACAACTCCTCTGATGAATCTCGGAAAATAGCTGCCCTATATTCTGACATTCTAATAGATGTTAAACATTATGAACCAGGTAAGGCCCTAAATGAGGCAATTGAAATATCGAACGGAACTATAATTGTAGTCCTAAGTGCTCATACAATTCCTGGAGATAAATTTTGGTTGAAAAAGTTAGTTGCTCCATTTTTTGCTTATAGCAGCAGTAAAAAACTAATTGCGACCTATGGTGCTCAGATATATCCATATTATTCCGATTTTTTAGATAAAAGAGATCTTGATATATTTAATTTTGCATCAAGCCGCTTTGAACGTAATGATACTGATTTTTGGAACGCTAATTCAGCCTTTGAGCGTAATACATGGGAAGAAAATAAATTTTGTGAATTCGTTTACGAATTAGAAGATCACCTCTGGACTAAAAAAATTTTAGCCAAGGAGGAAGGATGTGTCTTTTTTAATCCAGATGCATATGTGTATCACTATGGACATAACGCCAGAATAGATCGAAAGTACCCAAATATACCACCCAACTCTGAATCTGAATATTTGGATAAAGCTAAATCGTTGCTAAATAGCACTGATGATTGGAGTGATATTATGTGGGCATCTTTAGTTTGCAATACTGTTCCAAATACTATGATATGCAATGAAATTATCGATTCTTTAGGAAAACACTTAATAAATCACTATGATTTTGATGTCCGCTGGAGGGTTGCGCAAACTTTGGGTAACATTCCAAATGACTGCTCTATTTTATACCTAACCAATGCGCTGTCTGATTCATCTTTTTATCCCAGAAATGAAGCAGCCTGGTCACTTAGAAAATTGCTTCCCCATTCTTTAAATTTGGTTTCTGATATTTTTTACACTTCAACAGGCGAAGAAAAACTATTTAGTGCCTTTATATTGGGTGCCTCTAAATCAAATTCAGCACAAAAAAAAGCAATCAACTATTTATTAAGTTTATTATCAAATGCTATAAAAAAGGATATTATAACAAGTCTTTACATTATTGGTGAGATAGCCTCCAATGATTATATTTTGGACACCATTCCAATTATATGCGATATTATCAAAGCTCAAGAAGTTAATGAAAAGACTATTTCCATAGCAATTTGGTGTTTAGGTAGAATTTATGAAGAGCAGGATTATAATTTCCCCTTAAGCCAAATAATGAATGCAAGTAGAAAACATCAAAATTTTTTAATAAGGTATGAATCAATAAATGCTTTAAGTCGTTATTTACAAAAATCTCCTAATACTGAAGTTATAAGAAAAATTTCAAATTATTTAAATTTCGAAAATGACAACCGCGTAAAATATGCAATCTATCAAGCAATTCGACGATTGCCAGAGAATTGTATATGCAATGTCGCAGTACCTGGTAATAAAATATTGGGCGATAAGGATTTTGGGGCTGAATTTGAGTGTGCCCTTATTAACAAAGGAGTGCAAATAATATGACAACGATGGAGCATGTCGGCATTAATAAAACACGATGTAAAGTTGCAATTCTCGTTGGTGACCCATGCAGAGTTGATATTATTTGCAACCACTTTGGTCGTAATAAAAAGCTATCTTCAAAGAGAGGATTTTTGATTTCGGAAACCATTATTAATGATATTAAGGTTTTAGTTATATCAACTGGTATTGGTTGCCCCTCTTTAGCGATTGTAGTAGAAGAACTTTGCATGCTTGGTTTAAAAATTTTTTTGAGGGTAGGTACATGCGGTGCCATAAATGATGAGTTGTCTCCAGGGTCCATAATTATATCAACAGGTGCTGTTAGAGAAGAGGGTACAAGTCGTCAATATATTGATCAGACGTACCCTGCTATTGCTGATTTTGAATTGGTATATATTTTTTCAAAAACATTATGTAATTATGCTGGAGGTTACTATTGCGGAATAACTCATACGAAAGATTCATTTTATTCTGAAAAAGTTGAGTTACAAATATCCTCAGTTTTCCATAAAGAACAATGGGAAAAATGGAAAAAAGCTGGCGTTGCTGCCACAGATATGGAAACGTCATGTCTCTATATAGTGTCTAGCCTCAGAAAGGTAAAATCCTGTAGTATCCTGATAAGCGTTGGAGAAGATAAATCTGATGTCCGAATTACCAAATGTCTTAAGTTTATATTAGATTCACTTCCAGATATAATAGGAGATATAAATAAAATATTACCTCAAAATGATATTATCGAAAATAAGTATATAAAAATTAATTCTTTCTTAGAATAGTAGGTTCCGTACCATGATATCTGATAAGATTATACTCACAAATGTGCAGTTTGGGAAGAAAAAGACACCCCCTATAACATTAGTACATTTAGCATCTCAAATTAAAAATACTCCTATTGAGATTGTTGATTCACAAGGAATTTCTCCTGCTGATCAAAGGGATAAAATATTGAACAGCAAAGCAGATATTATTTGTATTAGTTTTATGACTAATGAATCAAAAAAAGCATACGATTTTACAAAATTTCTTAAAATGAAAGGAATTATGTATATAATCCATGGTGGTATCCACCCCACTATGTTTCCAGATGCTTCTATTAATTCAGGTGCTGATTTTGTGATATCTGGAGAGGCGGATAAAATTTTTCCTCAGCTAATTAATAATTTAAGAAATGGTCAGATCCCCGAAATCAAGATTATAAAGCCCTCATTACCAGATCTTTCAAGTCTGAGTTCTGTTGACTGGTCAAACATATCACTGACTGGGTATTCATCTTATTTTATTAGAGATGTGCAAATCCCATTATTTAGTTCAAGAGGATGCGTAGGAAGATGTCGGTGTTTGTCAAGCAAGTTGTCGCCTAAACTTAAATTATCTTTTTGTAATAAT
>CAYWGN010000194.1:0-9935 GCA_964457495.1 uncultured Desulfobacula sp. | reverse complement strand
CACTGGAAGGTATAGCAAGTTCGTAAATGCTTTTAGCAAAATAATCTTCATTGACTGTATTTTACCCCCTTGTTATATATTTATTGGTACTGCCCAGGCTTAGGGTAATTTTGAATTTATAAAGGATAGCCATATGATCAACGAGACGGAAAAAAGACTGCTCAGCTTTATCAATAAGGATGAACTGGTTCGTTTGACCCAGGATTTGATCAGGATTGATTCAGTGATTCGTCCAGCAACGGGGAATACAGAAGCCGGGGTCGTCCGGTTTATTGCTGACTGGATTCAAAAAGAACTGGGTGTGGAACCGCTGATTGAAGAGGTGGTTCCAAATAGGGAGAACATTATTGTCACTATTGACTCAGGCCAGGAAGGACCCTGTCTGATGTTTGAAGGTCACACGGATGTGGTTTCCGAGGGAAATCCAAATCTCTGGCAGCATGATCCTTTTGAAGGAAAGATTGATGACGGTAAAATTTATGGCAGGGGATCATGCGATATGAAGGCTGGGCTGGCAGTTAATTTGCTGACGGTCAAGGCAATGCTCAAATCAGGGGTTGAATACAAAGGCAGGATGCGGCTGGGTATTGTGTGCGATGAAGAGGACCTGATGCTGGGAATTCAGGATTATATCAAAAAAGGACACGCTGATGATGTGGACGCCTGTCTGGTGCCGGAACCCGAGGAGAATCAGCTCTGCTTAAGTATGAAAGGGGCTTTGCGAGCCATAGTCAAAGTTAAAGGGAAAATGGCCCACGGGGCTATGCCGCTCACCGGTATTAATACCAGTATTCGCATGGCACGGATCATTCTGGCTTTTGAGACCTTTGAAAAAGCGGAAATGGAGCGTTGCGGCAAGGACGAGTTTTTGGGGTGGCCATCAGTTACGTTTACTGTGGTGCAGTCGCCTCCGCCTGGTGAGCCGACACAGCTCAATGTCATGCCGGCAGAATCCGTGGCATATGTGGATATCCGGACCATTCCAGGCCAGGTTCATAAACAGATCAAGAGGCAGCTGCAGGAGATCTTGAACAGGCTGGCTGCAGATGATCCTGATTTTCATGCGCAAATTGAGTTTATCGCTGATAAGCCCGTGGTGAGCATGGGAAAAGACGAGCCCATTGTCATGATTGCAGCAGATGCGTACACAGATATAACTGGCAAGGAGCCTGTTTATAATGGAGTTCCCGGAGCCACTGATGGTACTTTTTTAAGGTATTTAAAGGGTATCCCCTGCCTTGTCAATGGCCCCGGACCCAGGCATGTGCCACACCAGACGGATGAATATGTGGAGATCGAAGAAATGTTTGAATCTCTGCAGATCTATCTGCTGTCAACTCTTCGTTTTCTAAACAGGCCAGCCAATGAGTAATCTCCTACTGCGAGTTTTCATCCAAATACTACTAAGCATTGAAACAGGCTACAAGTTGCCCCTCATTCTCAAGCAGCTCTGGTGCATTATTAACACAGCTCTTTGTTGCTTTATTACATCTGTCGAGAAATGGACAACTCTCATCCGTTTTTTCAAATTTCGAAATGACAGGCTTATTTTTTCGTTTTTTATTCAGCGGATTCACGTCCGGAACAGCCAGTAAGAGTGTCTGGGTGTAAGGATGAAGGGGCCTCTGAAATAATGTTTTTGTAGTTCCCTGCTCCACGATTTGTCCCATGTATATCACAGCAACCTGGTCTGTTATATATTCAACCACACTCAAATCATGACTGATAAACATATAGGTGAGATTATATTTTTCCTGGAGGTCCATCATTAAATTCAATACCTGGGCCTGAACTGATACATCCAGGGCCGAGACGGACTCGTCTGCCACAATCAATGAGGGACGGGTAATCAATGCCCTGGCAATGGCAATTCGCTGACGTTGTCCCCCGGAAAATTCATGGGGAAATTTGTCAATATCCGTGGCATTCAGACCAACCTCAGACAGTATCTTACCGACGCGCTCTTTTTTCTGGGCAAATGAAAATTTTTCTTTTAAAGTATCCAGCGGCTCCGCAACGATCCCCATAACATTTTTCCTGGGATTCAATGAGCCGTATGGATCCTGGAAAACCATCTGAAAATTGCGCCTCATGTGTCTCAGCTCGCCAGCAGGCATATTAAATAAATCCTGGCCGTCAAAGAAAACAGTCCCTGAAGTTGGTTCATCAAGAGCCATGACGATTCTGGCCAGGGTTGATTTTCCGCAACCAGATTCTCCCACAATGCCAAAACTGGTTCCCTGATGCAGTTCCAGGTTAATACCATGCAGGGCACGAAAAACCGGGGCCTTTTGGAACAGGTATTTTTTGGGAAGTTGATAGTCCTTGTACACGCCCTCAATTTTAACCAATGGCTGTCTCATCTTTTATCTTCTCTGCTTAACGGGTGATAACACCACACCTGGTGATGATCGGACACCCTTGTGGCCATGGGTTTCTTTGCTTTGCACATTTTGGAAGCTCTTGAACAACGGTCGACAAAATTACATCCCTCGGGTCTTAGATGCAGTTCCGGTACCTGCCCTGGAATACTGCTAAGCCTTTTTCTACCAGGGAGTGCTGAAGAACCGACATGGGGAATGGCGGAAAAAAGACCGTAGGTATATGGATGCAGCATATTTTGAAATACATCCACGGTGCTTCCCATTTCAACGCTGTTACCCGTATACATGACCATCACACTTTGGGTTGTCTGGGCGATAACGCCCAGATCATGGCTGATCATTATCAGGGCCATGCCCGAGGAATCAGCCAGTTCCCGTATTAAATCCAGAATTTGTTCTTGGACTGTTACATCCAGTGCCGTTGTAGGCTCATCAGCGATGAGTATGTCTGGATTACAGGCAATTGCCATGGCGATCATTACTCTCTGGCGCTGTCCGCCAGAAAGCTGGTGGGGATAAAGGTTCAGTCCAAATCTGCTCACGGGAAGTCCTACTTTATCCATCAGCTCAGTCACCCGTTCAAGGGTCTGTTTTCTGTTCAGTTTCAAGTGCAGATAGATGCTTTCGGAAATCTGGGCGCCAATCTGTTTCACGGGGTTTAAGGCTGTCATGGGTTCCTGAAATATCATACCGATCCGGTTTCCCCGTATGCTGCAAATCTTTCTGGAATCTAATTTTAAAATATCCTGGCCCCCCAGGATAATTTTTCCTTTGGTTTGGGAATCCAGCGGTAAAAGAGACATCAGCGCCAGTGCCGTAATGGATTTCCCGCACCCGGATTCACCTACGATTCCCAGCTTTTCTCCGGCATCCATGGAAAAATTAATATGGCTGATGACTTCCTGGGGGCCATGGGCTGTATTTAAGGTTACACAAAGGTCTTGAACCTGTAATAAAGTCACTCGGCTACCTGCCTCTTCTTAATTTAGGGTCAAGAACATCTCGCAAGCCATCTCCAAACAGATTCAGTCCCATGACGGTTAATGCAATGGCTAAACCCGGATAAATAGCCAATTGGGGTGCAAAATGCATAAAAGTCTGGGCTTCATTGAGCATTTTCCCCCAGCTTGGCATGGGCGGTTGGGTACCTAAGCCCAGGTAACTTAAGCCAGCCTCTGCCAGGATGCCCAGGGCAAACTGAATGGTGGCCTGGACAATGAGCATACTTGAGATATTCGGCAGAATATGTTCCACTGATATTCTAAACGGACCTTTTCCAGCACTCCTGGCTGCCAGAATAAATTCCCGCTTCCATATGCTTAATGCAGCTCCACGCGCCACTCTGGCAAAAACAGGTACGTTAAATATGCCAATGGCAATAATGGAGTTGACGGATCCTGGACCCAAGATCGCTGTTATCATAATAGCGGAAATGAGTGCTGGAAAAGCAAAGGTTAAATCGTTGAACCGCATGATCAACTCATCAATCCACCCCTTTTTAGCTGCAGCCATCAAGCCTAAGGGAACGCCGCATCCAATACCGATTCCAATGGCAACAAAAGCGACAATTACTGAATTTCTGGCCCCCTGGATTAACATTGACAAAATGTCCCGGCCAAAATGATCCGTCCCCAGCAGATATTTGGCACCTGGTATCAGTAATTTTTCTGCAATATTAATATCTTCAACAGGATAGGGTGTCCAGAAATAGGAGAGAAAAGCGATTAGAAAAAAGAGCAATGAAATCGTTCCACCAATTACAAAACTCCGGTTTTTCAAACCATGCCGCAATACTTCAGCCAGTGTGCTAAACATCTTCCCCCTCTCTCAAACGGGGATCAATAAATGCATAAAGCAAATCCACCATAAAATTGATCATGATAACAGCCCCTGACAATAAAATGACCAGATTTTTTACCACAATCAAATCTCTTTGGGAGATGGCCTGAAAAATCAGCCGTCCGATTCCGGGCAGATAAAATACGTTTTCAATGATAATGGTACCGGCCAGCAAAAAAGAGAATTGAAGTCCCATGATGGTCACAACGGGTATCAAAGCATTTCGCAAGGCATGCTTCCATAAGGCCCCCTGGTTAGTGATCCCTTTGGCCCTGGCAGTGCGGATGAAATCCTCCTGCAAAACCTCAAGTAATGCCGAACGGGTAACCCTGGCGAGGATGGCTGCCTGGGGCAAGGCCAATGCTATTGTCGGTAACAGAAAAGACTTGAGCACTGGTACTATTCCTGCATCCCAACCTGCAAACCCGCCTGCAGGCAACAACCTTAAGGTAACAGAAAACAGAAGCGTCAGGAGCATGGCAAACCAGAAATTGGGAATGGCAATTCCTATCTGGGAAAAACTCATCACCAGAAAATCCATTGGTTTATTATGGTTGGAAGCGGCTATGACACCTAAAGGGATGGCGATGAGCGTGGATAGAGTCATGGCCAATAAGGCCAGGGGAAAACTGACTATAATACGACTGAGAATCAGCTCTGATACGGGCACATCATAGGTATACGAGATTCCCAGATTTCCAGTAACCAAATCCGCTACCCAACTGGCATAGCGAACCCAAACCGGTCGGTTGAGGCCTAATTCCTCCCTGAGTGCGTTCAGCGTATCTGTTTCCGCATTGATTCCCAACATAACAGCTGCCGGATCCCCGGGCAGAATTTCAAGAACCACAAACACCACCAGGGTGGCCACCAACAGGGTCAGTAACAGAGTAAAGACTCTTTTTGCCAGAAAAATTCTCAATCAACCCAATAGACTTCGGTCAGGTCATTGGCCTGAACGGGACTGTTTTCCCATAATCCGCGGATATTTTTATTCCACACACCATGTTTGGCAAGCTGGAACATGAATCCGTTGACACACTCTGCAGAAATCAATCTCTGGGCATCTCCCAAAATTTTATATCGGGCATCCGTTGCAACCGTTGCATCCAGTTTCTGCATCAATGCCTGAAATTTGGGACTATCATAGGCAAAATAATAGTCTTTTCTGGCATATATACCGATATCCATAGGTTCTGTGTGTGAAACAATGGTCAAATCATAATCCCGTTTTTTAAACACTTGATCCAACCATTGGGCCCATTCCACGGGAATGATTTCCAGATTGATTCCGATCTTTCTCAGTTGGGAAGCCACAATTTCCCCGCCACGTCGTGCATAACTGGGAGGCGGCAGTTTGATAACCCCTTTGAATCCGTCTGGATATCCTGCTTCAGCCAGAAGTTGTTTTGACTTTTCAAGATCATAGGGATGGGTTGCGATCAGGTCAACATAGGCAGGGTGGTGTGGGGCAAAATGGGTTCCAATGGGTGTTCCATAACCAAACATGGCCCCGTCAATAATGGCCTTGCGGTCCAGGGCATGGGCCACGGCCTGCCGTACTTTCAAATTTTTGAAAGGGCCGCGTTGATTATTGGTTGAAAGAATGGTCTCTCCCTCTGTACTTCCAATGACAACTGTAAATCGAGGATCGCTTTTAAATTGTGCAAGACTTTCCGGGGCGGGAAAATTGGCAAAGCCGTCTATATCTCCGGCCATCATTGCTGAAACAGCTGCTGCCGGGTCAGGGATGATTTTGATTGTTGCAGTTTTTAGTTTAGCCGCTGTTCCCCAGTATGCATCGTTTCTGACCATCACAATCCGATCGCCTTTCACCCATTTTAAAAATTTAAAAGGTCCCGTACCAATGGGATTGCTTTTATTTTTTTCCGCACTGGCTTTATCAACAATTATGGCATCCCCCCAGCCCATGTTGAACAAAAAGCTGCCTGTGGGTTGAGTCAATGTTACCACCACGGTATGAGAATCCTTACTGGTAACGGATTCAATGGGCTTAAACAATGCCTTTTGTGCATTAACGCTACCTTCGCCTCTGGCTCTGTTCAGAGAAAAAACCACATCATTTGCTTCAAAAGATGCACCGTCATGAAAGGATACCCCTTTTTGGAGATTAAAGGTGTAGGTTTTTTTATCTTCTGAGACTGTCCAGCTGCTGGCCAAGCCTGGTTTTACAGCACCATTTTTGTCGATCCGGGTCAGTCCTTCAAAAATATTGGCATAAACCACCTCATCGATGGAAGCAGCTGCCCCTGCTGTCGGATCAAGATGGGTCGGTTCCAATACCATTCCCAAATTCAAGGTGTCTTTAGCAGCCATAACGGATGAAGCATTTATGGCTATCCCCAATGATAGAACAATTAATGTAACAATAGTTTTGATTTTACTCATGTCGCCTCCTTATATTAATCACATTTTATCTGCCGTAGCGGTCACGGTAGCTGTCTATGTCACCCAGGCTTTCTGCCTGGTAAATTCCCCTGGCAATTGCCCGGGCCACACAATCTGCAGCCAGCATACCCAATCTGGATACACCAACCACTGGATCTAAAAGTTCACACTTACCCGTTGATAAAACAAAAACACTGTCACCGTCAAAAGGCGAATGAACCGGTCTGATTGCCCGGGCCAAACCATCCTGGGCCATTATGGCAACCCGTCTGGCCTGGGGTTTGGTCAACACTGCATCAGTTGCAATAGTCACCAGGGTTGTATTTTTACCCAGGGGTAACTCAAAAGAAAAGTCCAGGTCTATCCTGGCATTTTCTTCAGGCATGGGCTGTTTTCCCAATTCATCATTCTGCTCATAGGGAAACGCCCACATGGTAGGACTGCCAGGCATTGTAACAGATCCCATGGCATTCACTGCTGCAATCGCTCCAACACTTATCTCTGATTCGCCGTCGGAAAAAACAAAAGAGGCACTCCCCAGACCCCCTTTTAACCCGCCGGCAATTGCACCATAGCCGGCGCCTACATTTCCCAGATCAAAATTTTTGCTGATGGTTTGGACCGCTGCAAACCCCAGATCAAAATAGGGGGATTTGATTCCCCAGTCTTTATCTCCACCGTTTAACAGATCAAACAAAATAGCAGAAGGAACAATGGGAATAATGGCATCACCCAGATTAAAGCCGATTTTTTGCGTTTTTAAATTTGCCATTACACCGCCGGCAGCATCCAATCCAAAGGCAGACCCCCCGCTTAAGACAATCCCATGAACAACATCCACCAGACAATCCGGATTCAGGGCATCAGTCTCCCGGGTTCCCGGTCCCCCGCCTCGAATATCTGCCGAGGCAATGGCAGGATCATCAGGTATAATAACTGTCACACCCGTTCTAATCGTTTCATCGTAAGAGTTCCCGACTTTTATTCCCGGAACATCTGTTATTAAATTTTGCTTTCCAACTTTAATCATCTTTTGTCCTTTGATTTCAATTGGGCCAGTACATATTTTTCAAAATCTGATCCATCGGTTTCAGGTCTTAAGTATGGGAAATGTATTGGCACCTTGTGGCATAATCGTAACCTTTATCGTAACCTTTGGGGAATTATTACCACACTTTTCATATGCGATTTCCAGGGCTTCTTCCATAGTGGTTACTCCTTGAACACCGGCATTTTTGGCTAATTCGATGTTCTTTTCCTGGGTAACCAGGATAATGTGTCCTAAATTGGCATATTCTAATTGCCGAACCGCGACCCACCCTGAGATGAGAAAATTCTCCCGTACAGCCTTTTCCATATCAAACTCCGTGGGATAGCGGAACCAGTCAAAGAATTCACTGGGTTCTTTAATATCCGGACACTCGGCCAGAATGATGGCAATGCCGCCAGGTTTCATGGCGTAGACAGCATTGTCAATGGTCTTTTGGGTCTGGTACAGGTTAATGTCTTTAGGGTAGCCACCGGCAGAGGCGATGACAATGTCGGCCTGCTCTTGAATCCTTACCCCGAATATCTCATCAACCATCTGTGTAGCCTTCTGCCATGCCGAGATCCAATTGCCAGTACAGATACCAGTAATGTCACCATCCAGATTGGGAACGACATTGATGATAAAATCGGGTTTGAGAAATGCCGCCACTTCCATCATATCTTCGTGGGCTGGATTCCCTGCAGTTTTCATATTGGCGGCCAATGGGTTTGAACCATCTCCGAGACTCTTTCCCATGGCCCACATGTGGCTTTGCTGGATGGTCCTAAGGGATGACACTCCAGGCATAATACTTTTTCGTCCGCCGCCATAACCCACCATGTAATGGTAGATGACTCCTCCCGTTAAAATGACCCGGTCAGCCTCGGCCACTATGCGATTGAAAGACACTTCAGTTCCCCGGCTGGTCTTGCCGTAATAGACCATGTTGTCTGTGTCCCAGGCGTTGTGATTGATCACACGTACACGTTTGCAGATTGCTTCAGTACATAACTCTGCCATTTCTTTGGCCGTGTTCTGACGATGAGCTCCAACGGCAATGATCACAGTTATATCCTTATCAGCAATACCTGCTTCATTCAGATAGTTGATAAGGATTGGCAAGGTCAATTCATTATGCTGCCAGACCCGGGTGATGTCACTGACTGTAATGGCAATAGTTTCGCCGGGTTTAACAATTTCACTCAAAGGAGGGCTGTCAATGGGATGGGCAAGAGCATATCCATAGGCCATGGCCAAATCTTCAGGTGGCGTGCGGTTTTCTCCCACCAGTTCGTAGAGAAGCTGTTCCGCCGGTATGGAAAAGCTTGTTGTCCCTTTTCCGATTTTCAGTTCAAAAGACCTGTCCGTCATGATGATCTTCCTTTATTATCACGCTTTAAGTTTGATCACTTAACTGAGAGTTTGGCTGCTTCACCATCTATCATGCGGTAGAGGTGCTCTTCTCCGGGGAACTTCCCATTTCTTACGTCATCGATATAAGCTGTAAAAACTTTGCGATATTCATCGGCAATGTTGCCATAGCGTTTGACAAACTTTGGTGTGAACGCCTGGAAAAGGCCGAGGATGTCAGAACAGATCATAACCTGACCGTCACAATCTCCAGCACCAATGCCATAAACAGGGATGGGAAGGGCTTCACAAATTAATCGGGTTACCTCTGGGGGTACCCCCTCCACGAGAAGAGCAAAGGCGCCGGATTCATATACTGCTCGCGCGTCATCTATAATAGCTTTGGCACTGTCTGCCGTTCGTCCCTGGGCACGAAATCCACCCTGAGCACCTGCGCTCTGGGGTGTGAGTCCCACATGTCCCATTACCAGCATGCCGCCATCGCTGATGGCTTTAATGACCGGTGCTACGCGGATTCCACCCTCCAGCTTAATGCAGTCCACACCAGCCTCTTTATGAAATCGGACAGCATTTTTACACGCTTCTGAGACACCAGTCTGATAAGAACCAAATGGCATGTCACCGATGATAAAAGTATTTGGTGCAGCGCGGCGCACGGCTTCCGTGTGGTATATACACTGATCCATGGTGACGGGAACTGTGCCTGAATAGCCGTAGACCGCCATCCCGAGACTGTCTCCAACCAGGAGCATGTCCATGCCTGTTTCTTCAGCCAATTGGGCAGTGACATAGTCGTAGGCCGTGATCCACACGGCTTTTTGACCATCGTCTTTCATTTTTTGCAGATCAAAACGCGAGAGTTTCTTTTTCAATGTATTTCTCCTATATTTATAGTTTAATTT
>CAYWGN010000193.1:0-9941 GCA_964457495.1 uncultured Desulfobacula sp. | reverse complement strand
CAGTAGTACACTCCGGTTTCAAGATTTTTTGCGCCTTGTATATGGGCAACTTTTCACCCAAACACGGGGTTTTCGGCCATGCACTATTTTTATACTGATTATCATGAAAATACAATCTGCCTTTTTTAAAAAAAATAAGATAAGATTTGATTTTTCTAAATTTAATGTTAAAAAAGAAAAAACCCGTGAATAAAATTATTAAAGGAGACCATGATAAAAATGCTTAAAACCGGTAAAGATATTGACATTATTAATGAACTTGGAAAAGTGGATTCCGAAGAAAGTGCTAAAGCCGTATTTAAACAATATATGGATGATGAGCAATTGCCCCGGATTTTAAAAATCAAACATCCTGAAGTCTTAAAGAAAATTGCTGCTTCAATTGTTATTTGCAATCCTTCTGTCGTTTTTGTCAATACAGGATCATCTGAAGACAGGCAATTTATCAGAAATCTTGCCCTCACAAAAAAAGAGGAAGGCTCTCTTGCCATGGATGGGCATACCATTCATTATGATCTGGCCGCCGAACAGGGCAGAATCATTGACAGAACTTATTATATTGCCAACCCGGAAGATCATGTCAGTTCTCTTGCCAACAGAATGGACAGACCCACGGCCCTTGAACAGGTCCGATCCAATATGACAGATATCATGAAGGGTATGACCATGATCATTGGATTTTATATGAGAGGTCCTGTGGGCGCTCCTGTATCAAATCCAGCGCTGGAAATCACAAGCTCCACTTATGTTGCCCATAGCGCAGAACTGCTCTATAGGAATGCTTATGCTGATTTTGACAAAGAAGTTGCAGCCCTGGGGCATTTCTTTACAAATGTTCACAGCGAAGGCCTTAACAGGACCGAGGATCTGCCCGATGCAAGGGTTTTCATGGATCGCAAATTCAAAACAACATATAGTTGGAAATGCACCTATGCCGGCAATACCCTGCTGCTCAAAAAAGGAAATCACCGGTTTGCCGTGGATAAGGCTGTTTATGAAAATTTTGGCAATGAATTATCTGAACATATGTTTATCACCGGGCTCCATGGCCCAAATGGACGGGTAACCTGGATTGCGGGCGCTGCCCCCAGTGGATGCGGAAAAACCACCACGGCCATGGCAGGAAATGTCTTTATCGGTGATGATCTTGCCCAGATGTGGATTGCAGATGACGGCAGTATCAGATCCATCAATCCGGAATGTGGTATTTTCGGCATTGTTGAAGATGTCAATCTGGAAGGTGACCCGCTGCTGATGAAAGTGTTAAGACAGCCTGGACACGAAGTGATCTGGTCCAATGTTCTCGTTGATGGAAACAAGGTGCCTCACTGGGTAGGCAATAACGAAGATCATCCGGATAAAGGGGTTAATTTCCAGGGGGAATGGTATAAAGGTAAAATAGATGAAAATGGCAAACCCATTCCTTTGTCTCACCCCAATTCCCGCTGCACATTAAGGTCTGAATCCCTTGATAATTATTCCCCGGAAGCAGAGAACCCAAAAGGCGCTTTGACCAGAGTCTTTACATACAGTGGACGGGATGCTGATACCATGCCGCCGGTGTGGGTGGCTCAAAATTCCGATGCAGGCGTTGTTATCGGGGCCTGTATTGTTTCCGCTGCCACGGCAACAGAAGTCGGTGCAACGGGTGTTAAAAGAGCACCCTGGGCCAATGCACCCTTTATTCCAGGTGCATTGGGAGATTATATGGATGCCCAGTTCAAATTTTTTGGAAACGACAAAATAAAAGAAGAATATAAGCCTGTGATGGCGGGTCTTAATTATTTTTTAACGGACAAGGCCAGAGGCGGAGAATCTCAAAGGCTTTTGGGCGAAAAAATAGATGTAAAAGTATGGCTTTCCTGGCTTGAACGATATGCCCACAACGAAATAGACTATATTGAAACACCCATTGGAAATCTTCCCAGATATGATGATTTAAAATTATTATTTAAACAGCTTATTGATAAGGAATACACAGAAGCGCTTTATATAAAACAATTTTCCTTATACCTGGACAATATTATCAAACGCATTGAACTCCAGCAGGATGCCTATACAAAAGAACCGGGGATTCCTCAAACCCTGTTTGATATACTTATCGAACAAAAAAAGGCGCTTCTGGTATTAAAGGATGCCCATGGAAGTATTCTATCACCAGAGGTATTAAGCAAATAGCCTGACGGACATTTTTAACTCAATTTTCGGTTTTAAATTCTTGCAGACGGGGTCAGGCTTGTTTTATTGTGTTTTTATCAATAAATCTATATCAAAAATGCAATAATGCAAGCCTGACCCCACTCAAATATGGCAACTCGGAAAGTTGAGTTTTTAACTGCAAATGAATACGACCTGTTCCATAACTTTAAGGAACAGGTCCTCCGCCAAATATTCAGGCGATTTGCTCATTTCCACGTCAATTATATTACCTGGATGCGCAGGTTGTGGAAAATCTGTTCAAATGAATCTGGATCAGTCTGCCGTATTTTTTGAGCCTGTTTTTCCACAATCTGATACTGGAGTTTGTTTCCCATGTCTGACAAACGTCTATAGTATCCCAGGCGCCTTCCCAGGATAAAATTGATCTGATCCATATCATCCAGAGATAGAAACCGATCCAGAATAGTGATCAAACGATCCTTGTCTTCCGGCAATTGACCCCGGATCTCCAGGAGCAGGTCAACGCTGTGGTGATTGGCATAATGGCTTGAGATCCCCTCAAGGTTTTCCAGGAGCAGCCGCTGTTCTGCAATGATTTGTGTTTCCGACGGCAGGATGAATTCTCCCGCTGCCATCTGGCGGTCCAGTTCCGAACCGGGTTTTACCCCGATGGTCAGCACCCGGATATGATCCGGATCGATTTGATTGAGTACCTTTGCCGTTTCAATGGCATGGGTGTTTGACAGAGTTTGTCCGCCAAGCCCCAGAATAATAAACTGGGTTACATCCATCCCCGCTTTTCCGGCCATGCCCGCGGATCGGATAATGGATTCAGGGGTTATGCCTTTTTTGACCCGTTCAAGGACCTGGGCAGAACCGGATTCCATGCCGCAATACAATTTGTTCAGCCCGGCATCACATATGTCCTGCATGTCAGACAAGGTTTTTTTGACCATGGTTTGAGCCCTGCCATAGGAACTGATCCGTTTCAGGGAGGGAAAGGCTGTCCGAAGGGTTTTAAGGATTTCGATCAGGTCTTTTGTTTTCATGACAAAGCTGTCCCCGTCCTGAAGAAAACAGGTTTCAAAGGGGTGACCGTTGAAATAGGCTTTTGCAGCCAGAATATCTTTTTTGATCTCTGCCACAGATCTCAGGGAAAATTTCATGTCTTTATACAGATCGCAGAAGGTACATCTATTCCACGGACAGCCCCGGGTGGTGCGGATCAAAAGGCTGTCCGCTTCATCAACCGGTCTTATGGGTCCCATTTCAAAAGGGGCGCTATTCATATATTCTCCAAAGGGGTTTGGTTTATGACATATCTCATATGGCATTAAGATAACACAACAAACCCCATTGTAAACGCCTTTGGTAAAATGTTCCCAAACCCATATGGGATTGAAACAATTCAGCACTAAAATTAATTTGCATTGTCATCTTGTAGAAATTACAACCGAAAATTGTATATGAGGTGTTGGACGTCTATTACTTCTTCTTTCTATTTGCAAAGAAAAAATAGAAAACAGCCGTCATCGGTTCAAAAATTTTTAATGGGCGCATACTTTATTCTGCCAAGACCCTCTGAAAACAACAAAATTTATCACTCAATAAGAATTTTTATCATATTCTGACAACTCAGTGTTTTTCAAATAGAAAACCCGACAACAGGGTTAAGAATCTTTATTTGTTTTAATAAAATTCATGATTCTACTATAAAACCCGCCGCTATTGTTTGTTTTGGTATGTCTTTGTAATAGGCTGAATTTAAATGGTTTTCCAGTCTCTATAATCAATGCTGTCATATTGATACAGGTGGTATGATTATTGCTATTCTTTTCCCATGAATCGCTATCCCATTTATTAAGATCGTCAATTAAAAGGGGCTTTGTTTCAAAGCCTTTTTAAATGATAGGGTTACAAATTTAAGATATATAAAAATATGCTAAATTGGCTTAAAAAAAATAAGCGCAAAAAGTATCCGGCCGAGCCTCAAACCGACACGCTATTCTCATTTAGCCTCATTCTCTCCAGTCAAAACAAGTTGGCCGGCAACATGGCCGATGTGAATATGAATGGCGTTGCAATATCTTTTCCTGTAGAAGAATGTCCTGATTTGGAAAGGGACGAGCAGATAAGGCTCATTCTTATGATCCATAGATCCGACAGGAATATAATGCTCGACGCTCTGGTGAAGGATTCAAGTATAAGCCAGGATGCGATCCTGTATCGATTTCAATTTATGAATCCCACCTATCTCCTCCAAAACCTGGACACAGGCCTGCTTCAACGGTTCAATCGACGCGAGGCATTTCGGGTGAAGACTAATGCCATGAACCCCATCGAAGTGGATTTGAAGTGGGAAAAACATTCAGCCAAAGGATTAATGTTGGACATTTCCGAAAGCGGCATTGCCATTGGTATCGAATCTTCAATCTCCTGGCAGTTTGAACTCGCGGATCGGATAACTATGACGTTCATACTCCCGGAATGTGAAGCACCCATTCAGGTTGACGGGTGTCTTCTTGATGACACTAACCCATTGTCTCAGCTTGAAAGATGCCTATCGCTCACTTGAATCCGAAGTCCTGCTGCTGATTGTCGGCACAATTGCCCTGGGGGTTGCAATGCAGAAAACCGGAGCAACAAAGCTTTATGCTGATGCTTTTTTAAGCCTGTTTGATGGTAAGAGTCCCAATACAGTCCTTCTCGGGGTAATTATTCTCTCCAGCATTTGTACCCATATATTAAGCAATAATGCCACAGCCGTTCTGTTGCTTCCCATTGCCGTGACAACGGCAACATCCCTTGGTGCCGATCCCAGGCCCTTTATTATTGGTATATGCTTTGGCGCCAGTGCCTGTTTTGCCACCCCCATCGGGTATCAAACCAATTTGCTGGTGTATGGTCCAGGGCGGTACCGGTTTTCAGATTACATAAAACTTGGCATGCCGCTGAATATAATTGTGATTGTCCTTTCTGCCCTGTTGATTCCTGTTTTTTGGCCTTTTTGAAAAGTCATTTTTTCTCTTTTTCAGAACATTTCAAGGTATTTAGCATACCCTTCAGTTTGAAGTTTTTCCTTGGGAATAAATCTCAATGCAGCAGAATTAATACAATATCTCAGTCCAGTTGGTGCGGGGCCGTCATCAAAAACATGTCCCAGGTGGGAATCACCGGTTTTGCTTCTGACCTCTGATTAGGTATGATATATTACCTTCTACTTCTTCGCCTTTCCTGAAATGGATTCTATCGAGATTTTAAAAACTCTCGTTTTATCTTTAAGTTTTTCGATGTATTTTAATCCTTCAGAGACGAAGTTTTTAGAATATTTGTGTATTAGGCCTTCAAGAGCCAATTGTTTTTCTTCTCCTAAAGATTCAGATGCCAACCCTTGAACAATGCAGCTTTCATAATTGGTGCCAAATTTATCGGGTAGAACCTCGGTCCTTCCTACCACACAAAATGAAACTTTATGATTGTTATTAATATTATTAATTTTTTTTCCTTCAACCGCACAGTGAAAGTATATGCATTCGTTAATTAAACAATAATTAAGTGGGACACAGTAAGGATCATTATTAGAAGATACTGTACTTAAAATGCCATATTCGCCTTTTTCGAGAATGGAATCAGTTTCCATATCTGTTATCAGTCTATCTTTTCTACGCATCGCTTTTTTTTTCCTTTCGATTTAACGTGAAATCACCGGTAAAAGCCGGTGCATTTTTAAGTTGGAAGAATTTATGCCCAATGTAATTCAGTGAGCCATTTGGATGCACTTCTAATTTCCGCCCCATTCGGGAAAGTCTTTTCTCTATCCAGCTTTTTTGAAACTTGAATCATTTTAATGTTGGGAAAGAATTTTTTGAATATCTCAAAATTTGAGCTGAGATTGCTGTCATTCCATTTTACCTCCAGTAATAGGGAAGGGGTGTTATTTGCGGTTATGCAAAAATCAATTTCTCTGCCATCCTTATTTTTTAGATAATACAGTTTCCCTTCCTCTCCCAGACAATCTTCCCGGAAATGTAATTCTTTTTGAATGGCACATGCCACAGCATTTTCAAGTTTAACACCTTGATCACCCAGAACCTGGCCTGTATCATAGAAGTAAAATTTGGGAGTTTTCTGAATAGCTCTGGCAATGTTTTTGTGGAAAGGCGATACTTTAAAAAGCACATACATATTTTCAAGTATTGTTAACCATCTTTTCACAGTTTTATCTGAACATTGTAGATCCTGTGCAAGGGAGCTATATGAGACTGGACTTCCTACCCGGTGCTTTAATAATTGGATCAGTGTTTCAATCTGAGTTATCTGCTGGACATTTTCCAGGTCAATGAGGTCTTGCTTTAAAATGATATCAAGATGGGATTTTTTCCAGCGATTATAAAATCGGCTTGTTCCAATTAAAAAGGGTTCAGGAAAACCACCAAACGCCAAAAGTTTATCCAACTCAGCCTCAAGATCATCCGGTTTCAAAAAAGTGTGAATTTCCTTAAGATCCAGAGGATGAATTCTGAATTGGAAAAACCTTCCTGCCAGAGAATCTCCAACCTTTTTATACGTATCTAATTTGGCGCTGCCTGTAACAAGTATTGATGGCGGAATACCTTCCGTATCATAAATCCCCTTCAACCATGATTTCCAGTTTTTTAACTTGTGCAGCTCATCAAAGATAATCAGAGGTTTTGATCGATCCCAGGATTTTTCCTGTAAGCTTAATCTGTCATCGATATTATCATAGTTGAAATAATCAAAATCATTTTCCAACATTTTTGATAATGTTGTCTTTCCAGCTTGGCGCGGTCCGGTTACCAGGATAATTTTTTGGTCTAAATCTTCTTGAATATATTCTGTCAGGTAACGTTTCATGAAGGCTATTTTGACATCAATTCCGAAATAGTCAAGACTTTTTCGGAATTCAGTTCGATAAAGTCGTCCAACTAATGCAGATCAAAGATGATCAGATGAAATGCGCCATGTGCAAGGTTCAATCTCAGGGCGCGTTTCCGGCCGGTCCATCATATCAAAAGCCCAGCACCTGCGTCCCATGGCAAGGCAGGTGTCCGGGGTCACACCTGTGATCAATACCCTTTCTTGGATAAATATCTTCATCAAGAAGAATTGAAGAAACAGAAATTTGCGTTGTCTGTTGAGGCACGACATTTGCCCGATGCATTTTCCTGGTTGGAATCGTAGTTTTTGTCCCAAATCCTATTTTCTCCATCGCGTTTTCGCCCGTTCAATAAAGGACGGCTCTGTACTTGGGCCTTTACCGGCAACCACCCGCTTAAAACCCGGCATAAAACTATGTTTTCTGGCGTGGTTATTCATCACTTTTTCAACCGTTTCCAGCCAGACTGGTTCAAGACCTGCTTTTTCATAATATCGTTTAGCCTGTTCAAAATTGGATATAGCCGCATCATAATACTTGCTCTTTCCTGCATTTACTATCCGTAATCCCATGGCCTGGTAATCCAACCACCCCACCGCATCCTGAATTGCTACATGAAGGTCCCAGAAACTATATTTAGCAGGCACCTGTATTCTTCTCCAAATACAAGGTTCTATTTCGTAAAGAGAAATCTTAAATTGATAAACCAGATGGTTTTTGATTTTACTCATGTTTATCCCCCTTGGGTCAACGCCGCAAACCAGCGGGTGCTGTTTTTTTTGCGCTCGGCTGCATTTGCATTATTAGCTTTCATATTTGATGTAAGCTTTAACGTTGAATTAACCGGTTGCGGGGTTTTCCCCGCAATCAGTGTTAAATGACTGATTGGAACGGCCATACTACCCTTGAACACATGAATTTAAAAACCCGTCAAACAACAGCCAGTCTACAGCCAAGGGCCTTGGTCACCTTGCTGATGGTAATAAACTTCGGTCTACCGTCTTCTGCCAGAGACTTGTAAAGACTGGCTCGGGTGACACCTGCTTTTTTGGCCACCTCGGTCATGCCCATTGCCCTAGCCGCAGTGCTCAGGGCGTGAATAAAGTCCGACTCATCGCCGGTGGCCGCCACCTCTTGCAGAAAGTAGCGAATATCTTCAGGACTGTTTAGGTGTTCAGCTATGTCAAAGGGTTTGGTTTTAAGTGCCATGATTTAATCCTCCAGTTCCGCTCGTATTGGTTTGTGCTCTCGATTTCATACTTCATGGCTTTAATGTATCCCTTGAGATACAGATTATCAAGATCAGGATGAAAATTTTTTATAAACTATTCCTTCATATTTCGACAATTCTAAAAATATAGTTGACAGATTATTTTTTTCACCCTTATACTCGAGTCATGAAAGATGAAACAGCAGCGAAAAAATTGGCAGAACTTGGACACATCACACGGCTTTCCATCTTCAGATATCTTGTGAAAATGGGAAATGAAGGCGCGCCGGTTGGTCAGATTCAGGAGGAATTAAATATACCTGGCTCTACCCTGTCGCACCACATAAGTCGATTGGTTTCGGTAGGGTTGATTCGGCAGGTAAGAGAAAGCCGAACATTGCACTGTATCCCTCAATTTGAGGTTTTAAATGAATTGGTAGAATTTCTTAAGTCCGAGTGCTGTACTGGAAAAAAATGTAACCATTAAAAAAATTTTGCATTAATATTTCGAAATAATTGGAAATATAGAATAAACGAAGGAAACTATCATGACAAACGAAATTATCAAAATAACAAATTTTATGATGAATGCTTTTATTCATATCTGGCCTTACCTTGTGATTACCATTCCAATTGCAGTAGCCGTGAACATGTCCGGCGCCTCAAAGTATATAAAACGTGCCTTTGACGTAGGCCCGATCACTGCTATTTTTCTGGCAACCATTGTTGGTGCCTTCAGTCCATTTTGTTCCTGCGGGGTTATACCTGTTATTGCTGCGCTATTGATTGGTGGCGTACCATTGGCGCCTGTCATGGCTTTTTGGATCGCATCCCCGTCTATGGACCCTGAAATCTTCTTTTTGAGTGTGGGAACGATTGGATTGGATTTAGCTGTCTGGCGTCTGGTTGGGACGCTTATCTTAAGTCTGTCCGCAGGTTATATAACTCATTTTCTTGTTCAAAAAAAATGGATAAGCACGGATGTCCTGAAACACAAAAGCAATTTAGATTCTCGAAACAGGCCTTTGATTGGAAAAACCATTTGGTCTGGTATTTCAACCGGTGCAAAAAACCTGTTTACTTTAAAATCTGAAAAACTGGTTCCAACAACTGCCTGTTGCGCTGCCAATTCAAACATCGGCACTCAAATCAGACCTTCGATCAATTTTGGTACCGGCTCGACAATGCAGGAGGTGAATACCACCGCAACCGATGAATCAAACAGCTGTGGCTGTGATGAAAAAGAAAATTTCTGGAAACGCTTATCCAGGGAATCCTGGACGGCAACCTTATTGGTAATTAAATTCATGGCATTGGCTTTTTTCCTTGAGGCATTGATAATAATTTATATTCCCGAAGTTTGGATAACAACAATTATGGGCCGGGAAAATTCCTGGGCTATTTTAACTGCAGCTTTTCTTGGTATTCCCGTCTATACAAGCAATTTAAGCGCTTTACCAATGGTCAGCGGCCTTCTGACCCAGGGAATGAGCCCTGCCGCAGCCCTGGCTTTTCTCATTGCCGGTCCAACCACCACATTACCTGCAATGGCTGCGGTCTGGACACTGGTTAAGTCTCGCGTATTCTTTTTATATGTGTCTTTCTCACTTTTTGGTGCCATTACATTGGGATATCTAAAACTGCTCTGGGGATAATGCGATTAACTAAACACCA
>CAYWGN010000192.1:0-9984 GCA_964457495.1 uncultured Desulfobacula sp. | reverse complement strand
TCATTGATAATTCTAATGCTGTCTGTAAACGATTTAACAATGGTTCCAGTGGCTTTTAGCTTATTGATAATACCACCAATGTGATCTGGTTCACATCCTTTAATTAGGACATCTCCTCCTGTTGCAGCAGCAGCTACCATAAAAGTGCCGGTTTCTATCCTGTCAGGTATTATTTTTATGTCAACTGGATTAAGGGATTTCACGCCTGTAATGGAAATAATGGTTGTTCCAGCACCTTTTATTTTTGCGCCCATTTTATTTAAAGCATCTGCAAGGGCAACAATCTCTGGCTCCCTAGCGGCATTTCTCAATACACTTGTCCCTTTTGCAAGGGTTGCCGCCATCATTAAATTTTCAGTACCCGTAACTGTGGGCATATCAAAATAGATATCATTACCTATAAGCCGGCTTGCCTTTGCTTCAATATAACCATGCTGGATCTTGATACTTGCACCCAGGGCTTCAAGGCCAGCAAGATGCATGTTTACAGGCCTTGCTCCAATGGCACACCCACCTGGCAAAGACACCTTTGCATGACCGAATCTTGCAACAAGGGGACACAGGACAAGAATAGAAGCTCTCATTTTTCTGACAAGATCATATTCTGCTTCAATTTTGTTGATGGAAGAACCATCAACTTCAAGAAAGCCTTTTGAAACCTTGCAGGTCGCCCCCAAATCTTCTAAAAGAAGCCTGATGCTGGTAATATCCATAAGGTCTGGAACATTTGTAAAAGTCAATTTACCATTGACCAGAATACTTGAAGCGATTAAAGGAAGGGCAGCATTTTTGGCCCCGCTGATATTCACTTCACCATGAAGTTGGTTGCCGCCAATGATTTTAATTTTATCCATAAAATGATAACTTTACTTTGGGTTTGAAAAGGCTATAATTTAATAAAGGGCTTTGGTTAAAAGGCCAAAACCCTTTATTATAAAGTGGTACCTGGGACGAGAATTGAACTCGTACAGAGATTATCTCCGAGGGATTTTAAGTCCCTTGCGTCTACCAGTTCCGCCACCCAGGCAAATTCTTGGTTTTTTTATACCATTTTTCAAAATTTTGCAAGCTTAAAACCTGAAGATTGTCACTTTGAAGTATTTCTGATAAAAGAGAACTCTATGAAATTAATTGATACAAAAAAAATAATATTGGCCTCCAAATCACCCAGAAGGCGAGAACTCCTTGAACAGCTTGGGTTAAGCATTAAAATTGTTCCACCTAACACTGACGAAGCAGGTATTTCAATAAAAAATCCTGAAAAATATGTAAAAGAGCTTTCTTTTTTAAAAGCAAAAAATATTTCCTTGTTTTATCCAAATGATTGGACTCTGGGAGCTGATACCATCGTTGTTGTGGATGATCAAATCCTTGGCAAGCCACGGTCAAAAACAGATGCCATTGAAATGCTGAACACATTAAATAATTGTGAACACAGCGTATTTACAGGTTTTTCTATAGTCAATCAGAAAAAAAAATGTATAATCACACAATCCGTTGAAACAAAAGTATTTTTTAAACGTTTAAATCCCCAGGAAATACAATGGTATGTAAATACAGGAGAACCATTTGACAAAGCAGGTTCCTATGGGATACAGGGAATCGGAGCATTTCTGGTTAAACGAATTTCAGGCTCCTATTCCAATGTTGTGGGATTGCCTGTTTGTGAAGTAATTGAAACACTAATGAATTTAAATGTCATTCAACTTTAAGGATTTAAATCATCATGTCATCCATCAAAGATAATCTGGATAAAATAAATAAACAAATTATTGAAACTGCTAAGTCCTGTGGCCGCAGGCCTGAAAAGATTCGATTGATAGCTGTCAGTAAAAGAAAAAGCGTAGAAGCCATAATGGAAGGCATCAAAGCAGGGGCAAAACATTTTGGTGAAAATTATATTCAAGAAGCAATTGATAAAATTGATAAAATTGATAAAATTGATAAAATTGATAAAATTGGAAAAAATTCTGCCTGCTGGCATTTTATAGGCCATCTCCAGTCCAATAAAACAAAAGTTGCAGTTAAGTACTTTGATTATATTCACACGGTTGATACTATAAAACTTGCCGGGGAAATAGATAAGCAGGCCAGAAAAATTAATAAAATCCAGAAAATACTTGTTCAGGTAAATATTGGTGAAGAAGACACAAAATTCGGCACCAGTGTAGAGGATACCATTCAATTGATAACTCAAATCCATACCTATGCAAATATAGCTGTTAAGGGATTAATGTGCATGCCACCATATTTTTCAAACCCTGATCAGGTCAGAATCTATTTTCAGCAATTGGTCCGAATTAAAGAAAAAATCCTGAATCAAAAATTTGAAACTGTATCCATGGAGCACCTGTCCATGGGGATGAGTAATGATTTTAAAGTTGCCATAGAAGAAGGGTCAACAATGATAAGGATCGGTACCTCTATATTCGGGAGCAGAAATTGAAGCTATTACTTCACATTTGCTGTGCTCCATGTTCTATTTATCCGATTAAAGTATTGCGGCAGATGGACATGGAGGTAATGGGATTTTTTTATAGACATAATATCCATCCCTTTCAAGAGTGTCAAAAAAGGGAAGAAACGCTAAAACACTATTCCCCGTCTATTGGGTTAAAGGTAATTTATCAAAAGGATTACAAGATCGAAAAATTTCTGCAATCTGTTGTTTTCAGAGAAAAGGATCGGTGTCAATATTGTTATTACGACAGGCTTAAAGCAACAGCCCTTGTGGCCAAAAAAGGAAAATTTGACGGTTTTTCCACCACCCTTTTATATAGCAGATTCCAGAATCATGATCAAATCAGAAAAATGGGGGCGGCCATTGCCAGGGAATATGATTTAAAATTTTTATATCATGATTTCAGGGAAGGCTGGAAATTTGGGATTGATGAATCCAAGAAGCTGAATATGTATCGTCAACAATATTGTGGCTGCATTTACAGTGAAAAAGATAGATATTTCAAAGAAGAACACAACTAAAATTGATAATTAATGCCTGACCGAAAACCCCGTGTTTGGGCGAAAAGCTGCCCATATACAAGGCGCAAAAAATCTTGAAACCGGAGTGTACTACTGTACATGAGGATTTCAGGATTTTGCAGCAACGCAGTAGATGGGTGAGTTTTCGTTCAAACACTAATTATAATATTTTTACCCTAATTGGAGTTGGTTAGCTTAATCTGCTTGAGCATCCTCACTAATTGTTGGTCTGCTTTGTCAAGTCTTGCTGCAAGAACAGCAAACAAATGTTTTGCCACCTCTGGATATTTTTCTATTATTTCAAATAATTTATTCCCTGGAAACCGTTTAACCTGTGATCGTCCCTTGGATAGAATGGTAGCTGATCTGGGCTCTCCTGTAATGGCTGCCATTTCCCCAAAATAATCCCCGGGTTGAACGATTTCAGCAATTTTTTTACCGCCTTTAACAACGTATAATCCGCCTTGAACCAGTTTAAAAAAATCAATATCAGTATTGCCTTCCCGTATAATAATATCTTTATCCTCGTATTGTTCAATATCTGGATTAACAAGATACGCCGGCAATACCTCTTTGCTGATATTGGTTTTTTTTAAGATTTCTTCAAGGGAGGTCTCTCCAGCCCTTATTTTTTCCAGTCCTGCTTCGCGTAATGTGACCATTCCTTCCTGAATAGCAATTTTCCTGAGCTGATCTTCGGGTAATTCAGCACTAATTGCTTTTCCAACTTCATCTGTGACTTCCATTAATTCATAGAGCCCTACCCTGCCCTTGTAACCGGTCCCATTACAATGACTGCACCCTTTGGGACCATAGATTTTCAAATCTTTAATTTCATCTTTTAAAAACCCTTGGAATTGAAGGACTTTTGAATCATATCCCGTAACCACTTGCTTGCATTCAGGACATAGCCGTCTGGTCAGTCGCTGGGATAATACCATGGTAACAGCTGAGGCCAGCATATATGGAGGAATTCCAATGTCAATGAGTCTGCCTATGGTTGATGGACAATCATTTGTATGAAGGGTTGCAAAAACCAGGTGACCTGTCATAGAAGCCTTAATGGCAATTTCTGCGGTATCAATATCCCGGATTTCCCCCACCATAATAATATCCGGATCCTGGCGCAGGAATGCTTTTAATGCAGTCGCAAAGGTCATGCCAATCTCTTCTCTCACCGGAACCTGGTTAATGCCTTTAAAATTAAACTCAACCGGGTCTTCTGCAGTCAATATTTTGATATCATCTTTATTCAAACGATTCAATATAGAATAAAGTGTTGTTGTTTTTCCGCTTCCCGTGGGACCAGTGACAAGGATAAGCCCGTAAGGCCTTGAAATAGCTCTTTTCAATCTATCAAAAGCTGACGTTTCAAACCCCATTTTGGTTAAATCAATGCTCAGGCTGCTTTGATCAAGGATACGCATGACAATGCTTTCACCAAAAAGTGTCGGCAAGGTGGAAACTCTGAAATCAATGGATTTTTTTTTCCCTAATCGGAGTTTTATCCTTCCATCCTGGGGTATTCGTCTTTCTGCAATATCAAGTTTAGCAAGAATTTTAATCCTTGAAATAACAGCATTTTTTATGCTGATGGGAAGGTTCATGGCTTTATACATTGATCCGTCAAGCCTGTAACGCACCTGAAATGACTTTTCAAAGGGTTCAATATGAATATCGCTGACCCCATCATTAATGGCTTTGGTAAGGATACCATTCACAAGCTTGATAATCGGCGCATCCGATGCCATAAATTCGTCCTGGGCGATATCCCAGTCGCCAGTCCCGACTTCAACTTCTTCTGCCGCTTCAGAAACCAGGGACCCAAAATCATCAACAGAGGTAACAGGTTCATCATCTTCAAAATCATCTTCAAAATAAAGAAAGCTTTTATACTCAGCATCAGAGATTTTGTAAAAATCCCTATATGCTTGAATCACGTCATTTTCAGTGGAAACAAAGGCATGGATTATTTTTCCGAGCTTTTTCTGAAGATCCTCAACAACAGAAGTATCAGTTGGCTCAACCATAGTAATGGTCAATTTTTCTCCTTTTAATTCAAGGGGAAATACCATGCCTGCTTTTGCCATTTCATAGGGAAGAATCTTCAATGCTTTGGGGTCGGGTTTGATATCAGAAAATTTGACGATTTTATAATTATATCTCCGGCCAAGAACATTGATGATCGTATCAGGATCGATATACCCTTTAGTTAAAAGAATATTGCTGAGTCGCTGGTTTGTTTTTTTATGGATGTTTAATGCTTCATCCAGTTGTAGGCTGGTGATCTGGCCTTCTTTTGAAAGAATCTCTCCGATTTTAGTTTTTCCTGCACCGGATTGATCCTTTATGGTTGCCTTAAGGCTGGATGATTTATCCATGTGTAAAATCCTTAACTTATTTACTCAACTTTTGGCCTTAAGTCCTTGCAGTCCCCTTCAAATCTGGCAACTCCGAAAGTTGAATTATTTATAATTTTTATACATTCTAATACCACCGGCAAGAATTAAAAGCCCGCCTAAAACATAAAAACTGAATTTAACAAAAAAAATTTTTTGGCTAAAAAATTCAATGGTTTCAACTTGCAGCACGACTTGGGGAATGCGGTAAAAAACACCTAACCCTACAGCAATCAAAAGAATACCATAATAAAATCTAAAATTCTTTTTCTCCATCTTAAATTATTCCCTTTCAAATTCTTCCAATTGATTATTAAACCGGGTATCTATTTTTTCAAATATATCCATTTGAATTTCAAGATCATCAAATAATATTTCGTTCAAATTTTCAAATTTTGCAAGTTCTTTGGCCAAACTCTGAATTTTCTGACCATTCTGATTATTAGAGGCCTCTAACAATTCTTTATTGATTTTACCAATTAAAATTTCATTTTTTTCTATGTTATTTTCCAGGGCCTCTATTTTTTGTTTTGCCGGCTTAATTTCTCGAGATTTTTGAATAATTATTTCTGATTTTTTCTGCCGAAATTCCTTTTTTGACAACCCAGCAATTTTGGATTTTTTTTCAACAGCAAATTCTTCATCCTCCCACCCCTCTTTGTCTAAAAACTCCTGGTAAGTCCCTTCAAAAACAGATGCAATGTCATTTTTAAATACCACAAGCCTGTTTGCAAGGGAATGAAGAAACATCTCATTATGAGTTACAAGAACAACAGCCCCTTCAAAATTATCCAGGGCAAAAACAAAAGAATCACAAGACTCTATATCCAGGTGATTGGTGGGTTCATCAAGCAGTAAAAGATTTAAAGAACTCATCAGCAATTTAGCCAACATTACCCTTGATTTTTCTCCTCCAGATAATACAGATATTTTTTTTAAAGCAGAGTCCTGTTCAAACATCATGGCTCCGCAGATATTCCTGGCGGCCTGTCTGTCTGAATCAACGGAAGAGGAAATAAGCTCTTCTTCAACAGTAAAATTATCATTCAAAGATTGAACATTTGTCTGTTCAAAATACCCTGAGTGCACACCAGGATTAATTTTGATATTGCCTGAAATAGGATGGACATTTCCGTTTATAAGTTTTAACAGCGTTGTTTTTCCTTTACCATTTTTACCAATAATGGCAATACGATCCTCGGGATAAACATTTAAAGAAAAGTTGTTAATCAAAGGGTTGTCTTTTTGCCAACCAAAAGATAAATTTTCTATCATTAGAATCTGTTTGCCAGAAAAAGGAAGATAATTAAATTCAAATTCAAGATTTTTCATTTTTTGAAGTTTTTCTTTTGTCTGGGATTTTTCCAGCGTTTTTATCCTTGATTGCACCATATTGGCCAGACGGGCTTTTGCCCGGAATCTAGAAATGAATAGTTCGATCTCTTTTTTCCGCTTTTCTTCATTCTGTCTTGTTTTTTCATAGACTTCTTCATCCTGGGCGACCTGTAAATAATATTTATACGTATTCCCCTTGATTTTTTTTATTTTATGGCGGTGAATACCAGCAATATGTGTTACCACATCATCCATAAAACCTCTGTCATGTGTTACCAGCAAGACTTCCCTGGGCCATGAAATGAGAAATCTGGAAATCCATCTAATGGATGTGATGTCAAGATAGTTGGTAGGTTCATCAAGTATCAGCAGATCCGGCTCTGAAATCAATACTTTGGCAAGATTAAGCCTGACTTGAAAACCACCTGAAAATTCTTCTGGATTTTTTTTAAAATCATCTTGAGAAAACCCAAGCCCGGCCAGAATTTTTTCAGCCTTCCAGGAATGATCTTTTTCATGTTCTAAAAGTCCTAACATTGCCTCATCGATTATTCTGTTTTCAGTGAAAAAAATTTTTTGTGACAAAAAACCCATCCTATATCCTGCAGGATAAGAGATGCTTCCTTCGTCTGGATGATCACTGGCTGATATGATATTTAAAAGAGTAGTTTTACCATGACCATTTCTGCCAACGAGCCCGACCCTTTCACCAGGATTAATCCTAAATCCTGCCTTGTCCAGCAGGATCTGATCTCCAAAGCCTTTTGTTATATCATCTATATTCAACATTGTTTTTATCTATCTATAATTTTATTTTCTAATTTATTATACATCAATATACCATAGCATTGTGTTCATAATATATAAACCATTAGGATTATTTTGGTTAAATTTTCTTTTGTCTTTTAGATGCTACACCTTTTTAAACAAATTTTCTTTTGGTTTTAATAATATGCCAAACAATATGCCAAAATAATTACTTGACAATTTTTCAGATATCAGCAAGATTGATTTTTAAATTATCTTCGCAAACATATGTTCAGGAGAAAAAAGATGATCGATAAACTTTACATAATAAAACAAATCCTTGAAACAGATGAGGATACAGATATAAAAATTTTGTCGATTCTTGATTTAGCCAAAGAAAACCCTGACAAAGAGAACATCCACCGCATTGAAGAACGTGTGGCAAAACGAAAAAAAATTATGATAGAAGTCAATTTAATCACGGAGAAAGAAAAATTTCTTGCAGAAACAGAAGATATTTCCTCCACTGGTGCTTTTATTAGAACGAAAAAAAAGATTGGCCAGGGTGAACACATATCTATGAAGATCACAGATCCCGGTGGTGAGGAATTTACTTTTGTCGCAACAGTGATGCGGGCTAATCGTCATGGGATCGGTGTGATGGTTAATACAATCAACATAGAAGACAGTGATAATTTAACTAAATTTCTTGATGGCTTATAAGATTTGTACATCTGATATAATGAGGTTTCATTTTTTAGCTGAGAACAAAACGGGTTGTGGCTGCTATAAATTATTAATTTTCTTTTGAATTGTGGAGAGAGCTTGGGAACGCCTGCTAAAGAAAATTCTACAGAAAAATTGTTAGATATAATCCGTGGCATCAGTCACAAAAAGCCTAAAATAATTATTCCAACTGCCCCACACAAGATTGAACCTGTTAATTTAAAAAAAATAAAGAAAAAAACCTTAAGTTTAGGTGTTTTGTTAAATCCGGAAGATATCACCTTTGTTTTAAGTTCTATCAAACAAAAAAGGCTGATAAAATGGGCAAACATTGAACTTCCTAATGACCTTGGAATAGAGGATAATGGATTTGCATTATTTTTTGAGTCTCGTTTAGAAGATTTCACAGAGGGACTCAAGGGAATCCCTACGTGGTGCGCCATTGATTCTGCCAAATTAAAATTGCGAAATATTACCATACCTGATGTTGCCCTGCCAAAAATTGCCAATGCAGCTTTTTGGGGATTAAAAAAAGAAGTTGATTTTGATGCAGACCAGGAAATATTTGATTTTAAAATAATCGGTGATAGAATAATCCAAGACATCAAAAAGAAAAGCCTTCTTGCTTTTACAATAGAAAAAACCCAGGTTAATCAATTAAAAGCTCTGTTTTTAAAAACAGGTTTCAATCTTAAAGGAATAACCACTATACCCTTTGCACTTCAAAATTTTATTCATAGCCAGCATCTTCAAATGCAGGATCCCCCGTTTACAATTGTAAATATATCCAGAAAAAGTTCGGAAATAGTTTGCTTTTCCGATACCAGTATTCTTTTGACAAGAATTATTAGAACGGGTTCATATAATTTAGTTGAAGATTTTATTAAATCCTCTGATAAAATTGTGGTTAAATATCTTTCCTCGTTAAAAAATATCCAAAGCGATGGTTTTTTAAAAATCAAACTTTCTTGTGAGCGATTGATTGAAAAAATTGTGAGGACCAGCGAATATTGTTCTCAAAATTTTGCAGATAATGTATCAATGAAAAAATTTTTTTTCATTGGGGAGATCACTGATTGTGATCCTTTCATGGAATTTACTGCTAACACTACCTTAACGAAGGTTGAACACTTCGATCCTGTGTTTGATACACTGCCCGGTTCAGTGAATGGGCCCTATCCTGAAAATGCCTATGAAAAAGGACTGGTCACAACAGCATTTGCTATTTCACTATCTTCCAACGATTATACACCCAATTTCCTGCTTACCTCTAATGACAAATTAAATAATAAGAAAAAACAAAACCTCAATATTGTCGCATCAATCATATTTGTCCTTATTTTATTATGTTGTACTGCTTTTATGAACTGGCAGGGGTTTGCAAAAAACCGTGAAATGACAGAATTGGATAAAACTGTTCTTTTAAAAAATAATTTTAATCCAAATATTAATCAAGAATCAATGGCTAAAATAATTTCCAGGGCAGAGCAGAAAATAAAATTAAGGAACCAATATATTTCAGACTATTTCCCCCTGGCCGTTATCAATGAAATTTGTTCAGCTACCCCTGAAAATATAAGTATTTCTTCACTTGAGGCTGACTTTTCTGTTCAAAACAAACAAAAAAATGAGGGAGAACAAAACTCCAAAGAAATACTGGCAAAAGTTTTTATAATAGGATCAGTTGAGATCAATTCTAATTCTGATTTTACCGAATATATTTTAAATCTTGGAAATTCCAAGATTTTTGGCGATATTGAAGTTTTACAGAAAAATATAGATGATGATGCTGGTA
>CAYWGN010000191.1:0-10004 GCA_964457495.1 uncultured Desulfobacula sp. | reverse complement strand
CCTTATAGAAAAAGAAAACACCCTTGGCGGACATGCTTCCATGTGGGCCTGTATGGCAACTGATTCTTGTGAAAACTGTGGTGCCTGCCTCAGTATTGAAATGTTTGACCAGGTAAAAAAACAGAAAAATCTTATTTTACACCTCAATACCATTATTAAAACCCTTAATAAAAAAAACCAGAGCTATGAAGTCATTCTGGAAAACAAGGTATCATTCTTTGTGGAAAAAATTATAATGGCCACGGGTTTTTCACCTTTTAATCCTGCCCAGATAAATTCCCTTCACTATGATGCATATAAAAACGTAATCACCACGGCAGAATTAAATACCCTATTAAAAGAAGAAACGCTTTCCAGGTATTTTAACCAGAAACCTGATCCAAAGATTGCCTTTATCCAGTGTGTGGGTTCCCGAAACCGTGAGCAGGGCAGAGACTATTGTTCCCAAGTGTGCTGCAAGATATCCATGCGCCACGCCAACAAAATTACCCATCTTTTTCCTGAGTCTGAAATAACACTCTTTTACATGGATCTTCAGGTAATTGGAAAAGAAATAAGGCCTTTGTTCGAAAAGCTTTCCAAGAACATTGAACTGCTTCAGGGAGTTCCTGCCGAAATTCTTGAAAATAAACAGACAAAAATGCTGACCCTTGTGGCAGAAGATAAAAAAACTCTTTCCAGAGTTTCCAAAGCCTTTGATCTCATTGTGCTTTCCGTTGGCATGGTGCCTTCCCCAACCCTTTGGGCAACTTGCGGCATGCTTGATGTGAAACCAAATTCCTGGGGTTTTTTCAATACAGATCAGGCAAGTCTTTCAAAGGACGTAGTGATTGCAGGGTGTGCCAATGGCCCCAAAGATATCCTGACCTCAAAACAGGATGGCAGGATAGCCGCTGGCAAAGTCATTGAGGACCTTGGGTTGAATATAAAAAAGAAAATACGCATTGCCGTATTTGGTGAAGGGGTACAGGCAGATCAGACAGCCCTTGCCCTTTCTTCAAAAGGCCACCCCACATGCCTGTTCGGGCCAGGGACAAGCCTTTCTGCTGACACCCCTGTCACTATTTTAAATGACAGCAACATTATTTCCATCAGCGGAACTGCTGGAAATTTTTCCCTGTATTATCAATTAAACAATATAAAAAAATATCTGACCTGTAGTGCTATCATTGCTGCATTTGAACCGGAACAATCATTGAACAGACTCGATGGTCTCTTAAATAAAACGTTGAGCCTTGCCGGATTGGCTGAACTGATTAAAACCAATCCTGACAATCTTCCAGATAATATCGTCATCCTGCTGGATTATTTTGGCCCGGAAATTAAATCCTTTGCAAGGCTTGCCTTGGAAATATCTGTCAAAACAAATGCTTTAGGAAAAAATATTTCCATTATCATGAACAAGATGCTGGTTCACGGTGCATCAGGCCAGCGCCTCTATGACACTGCCAGGCAAAAAGGCGTTAATTTTTTCAGATTTGAAACCAATAAAGATTTAAAAATAGAAGATTCTGGCAAAGGCTTTCTGATCAAACTCAAAGAGGCCACGCTGCCTTCCATTGAACTGGATCTCAATTGTGACTGTCTTGTCCTGCCATCACGCCTGACACCGGCTGTCGGATTTAAAAATGCTGCTGCACTCTTACTCCAGCCCCTTGACAGGGAAGGTTTTTTACAATCTGCCAACATCCGACACCGTCTGATCCAAAGCCCTCGAAAAGGTATCTTTTTTACGGGGACCTGTCATGATGAGACAGATCAGGATGACCTGAACAATGAAATCAATGATATCCTGGCTGCTTTTTCCACTGGGTCTTTTGGTTTGCCACAGACTAAAGCCGGGATTGATGCCGGGGTTGAAATCAATCAGAAAAAATGTGCCCAGTGCCTGACCTGTATCCGGATATGTCCGCACTCAGCCATTATAATGAATGAAAAAAACAGACCCCAGATTGTACAGGATTCCTGCTTTTCATGCCATCTTTGTGTATCCAACTGCCCGGCCTATGCCATTGAATCAAAAGCCCTGGATAATGATCAGATTGCCCAAAGAATTGAAAAAGGCAGGGTGACGATTCTGGCCTGTGAACGCTCGGCTGCCCTTGCAGCAGGCAGTATTGCACTGCCGGACCATATAACCCTTATCCCCATTTCCTGTGCCTGCAGAATCAGTAGCGATGTGATTCTTAAAGCCCTTATAAAAGGCGCATCAAAAGTAATTATCGCAGGCTGTCACGAAGACAACTGCAGATCTATTAAAGGCAGCAATGTTGCCGATGCAGGTACAAGACAAGTATTAAGGATTCCGGGAATAGAAGCCTCAAAAGTTGTGTGGGAACCAATTGCTGCCAATGAAACCAGAAAATTTGAACGTATAATTTCCAAGGTGTAAGGATAAAGGATAATAAATATGGATAATGCAAGTAACAATAAAACTTCGGCTCTGTATAAAATGCTGAATCAATTTCCCTTGGGAGATAATATTTCCGAGTGCCTGACATGTGGCGCCTGTAACTCAAGATGTACCTGGTTTGACGGGGAAGGCGGCCCATTACCCCGTCAGATTATCCGCATGGCAGCCCTGGGGCTGGATAAACTGCTTGTAGAAAGTGACATGCTCTGGGATTGCCTTTTGTGCAACCGTTGCACGCAAGGATGCCCCATGGGCATCACAATGGACAAAGTGGTAGCAAAAGCCAGAAGCCTTGCCATTGCCGATGGCAAAATTCCAGAAGATATCAAAACAGGCATTAAAAACCGTCTCGAACTGGGCGATGTGAATGCCCTGAGCAAAGAGGAATTTGTAGAAACCGTTGAATGGATCAGCGAAGAATTTACTGATGATATGGATGATCCCAAAGCCATAATCCCCCATGATATAAAAGGGTCTAAGCTCCTATATCTTCCCAATCCAAGGGAACTTGGCGTTAACCTGCCCCATTTGACTGCCATGGCAAAGCTGTTTTATGCCACAAAGGAAACCTGGACCCTGTCTTCCCATCATACAGATGTAACCAACTGGGGATATTTTGTGGGCAAGGATGACATTATCAAAAAAATGGCCCTGATGGTGGTTGAACAGGCTGAAAAACTTGGCATAGAGACCCTTGTACTGTCGGAATGCGGCCATGGCTACCATGTATTAAAATATCTTCTGGAAAATATCATTGAAAGAAAACCCGGGTTTGAAGTGGTCAGCCTGCCTGAACTCCTTGTGCGGTATGCCGGAAAAGGGGTGCTCAAATTTGATCCTGGTGTGCACCCCTACAAAATTGCCTATCATGACCCCTGCAATATTTCCCGAAAATCAGGGGGATATGATGCCCCAAGGGAACTGCTTTCCATGGTCTGCGAGGGTGTTATGGAATTGATACCCAACAGGGAGGACGGTATTTGCTGCGGTGGTGGTGGCGGTATCCTGCAGGACAGCCACAGCACTCCGAAAAGAATGATCACGGGCAAACCCAAGGCAGATCAGATGAAAGCCACGACCCTGACCCATCTTGCCACGGCCTGTCTGTCCTGCCACAAGCAGCTTGGGGAACTTTCCGATCATTTTAAACTGGGAATAAAAGTTGATACAGTGGCTTTTCTGGCGTCTGAGTCACTGATATTATGATTTACAAAAAAAAATGAAAAATGAAAATTTGACATGACAATTAAACATGAAATACGGAGAAGTTAAATGAATCTAACAGACATCCTTTCCATAGAAAAATGGGAAGACTTTGAAAAAGAATTAAATAAACGTTCCGGCATGAATTCGTGCGTGTATGACAATAAAGGCAATCGCATAACAAAATATGCAGCCTGGGCAAATGAAGTTTGCCCGACAGTCAAGTCTTACCCTGAGGGGGTTGCGGCTGTATGTGCAGGAGCAAATCAATTTTTTACATCAGAAACAGCAAAAACAAAGCAGCCTGTTGTTGATGAATGCGATGCCGGCTTTGTCAAATTTGCAGTGCCTATTTTTTATAAACAGGAATTTTTAGGAACTGTGGGCGGATGTGGTCATCTCCTTCCTGATGGTGAAGTTGAAATTTTTTATATTGAAAAAGCGATTGGGAAAAATAATCTGGACCTTGAAAAAAAAGCCGGCACTGTTAAAAAAACGTCTGAAAAAAATATAAAAGAATGGATTGATTTTGTTCAAGCATACTTGAAAACCATATTGCCGGAATAAGTACAGATATGAGTTTTATTATCATAGATATCAAACCATAAATAAAAACCCAAAGGGAGTAAAAATGGATTTATTGAGTTTTTTGGGCTTTAAAAAGCAGAACTAAACCTAACAGGGCTGCAGCGCCCATTAACCCAAATGTAAATCCCCAGGAAATGACGTTGGTACCGCCCCCCGTAATGTCCAAAACAAAACCAGCTGCAACAGGGGCGAACGAAGCTGCCGTAAATCCTGCAAGGGATTGCAGAGCCATGGTAGCACCTCGTCGATCAGGTGCAGCTGCAGTGATTACACCGGCGTGAATGGCCGCAGAATCACCCTGAAAAAAAACGGTGTAACCGATACACAGACACACCAGAATAGGGTATGGGATCGCTGATAAAAAACCAATGCTTAGACCCAACAGGCAGGAAATTGCCATCACCATGGATACAATCCTGCGGCGACCGAATTTTACGGCAAGCTCACCAAACAGGATGCTGGATATCATACCAAATACTCCAGCCACGGCCATGACTGTGGTGGGAACCATGAAGGTTTTGTGAACTGGTTGAAGCGTCATGGCAAAGGTCAGAAATGCCACCATCCAGGAACGGGCCGCAAACATTTCCCACATGTGACACATATAGGCAATGATATAGGTCCGTGCCGGGTAATTCTGCCATACAGGTCTGAAATCCAAGACATCCAAAATGCCTGTTGGAGTGCCTTGTGGTTTTTCCATCGGGATAGGATCCAGGACAATCAGGCTCAGCAGCAGTACAAGTCCACAGCCTGCTGCTGCAACGAAAAATACGATTTTCCACCCAAACCAGTTGAACATGACACCGGAGTAATAAAAGGAAACGCTCATCCCAAGCCCAAAGCAGGCTGTATAAAAAGATACTGCTCTGGGCAGAAACCGAATTTCAAGGCGGTCTATGAGCGCTTTCAGGCCTGGAATAAAGGTGCCGGCAAGACCAATGCCACACAAGGCGCGGAATATAAGGGCAGACCAAAATCCCTGGCTGAACACTGCAAACCCAAGATTGGCTATTATGCCGACAAGGCAGGAAATAAGATAGATTTTCCGGGCATCCACGTGGTCAGTGAGGCTGGTCAGCACAGGGACGGCAATGGAATATCCGGCAAAGTAAATGCCGCTTATCCATCCAGCCTGGCTGTTTGATAAATCCCAGAGATCGATAAAATATGGGAGCAGAGCTGGAAAAGCAAACACTCCAAGCATACCCAGAACCTGTGCCGTGCACATGGCTGTCACAAGGGCAAAGGCCCTCATGGGTGCTGATTCAGATAGGTTTGATGAATTCATTATTTTTTAATTGGAAATGGTTTTTAAATCCTGATCCTGCCTTCAAACACCAGGGTAGCAGGACCGGTCTTAAAAATATGATTTGTCTCTTTATCCCAGTGGATATCAAGATCTCCGCCATCAAGGTGAATTGTTGCGCTGTCCTGTGCCCTGCCCGTAAGGCTGGCGGCAACAAGAGCGGCACAGGCGCCTGTACCGCAGGCCAATGTCATTCCAGCTCCCCTTTCCCAGACCTTCATTTTCAATTCTCTGTTGTTCACAACCTCAATAAACTCAACATTGGTCTTTTCTGGAAATCGTTTATGGGTTTCAATTAATCGGCCAACCTTTTCAATGTCTACTTTTTGTAAATCATCTACAAAAAGTACAGCATGGGGATTTCCCATGAATACTGCCGTAATAATATATTCCTTATCCCCGACCATCAAACTCTCTTCAATGGCTTTCTCATTGGGGCTTTCAAAAGGGATATCCAGGCAGGAAAGAACAGGTTCTCCCATATCCACCCTTATTGACTGAACCTGATCATTGTCATCAACAATCACCTCGGGAATGACTGTTCCAGCCTTGGTATCCACCCTTATCTTCTTTTGGGGAAGTATCTTTTTTTCATACAGGTATTTGGCAAAACAGCGCATGCCATTACCACACATCTGGGCCTGGGAACCGTCAGAATTGTATATTCTGTATTTAATATCATGGTCATGGGACTCAAGAATCAGGATAATGCCATCTGCCCCTATGCCAAAATGTCGTGAGCAGAGACTTTTTGCCAATGCAGGATATGCTTCATGGCGCTGGATGTCACAGGTTCTGTCATCCAGGATAATAAAGTCATTGCCAAGGCCTTCCATTTTTACAAATTCAAGTTCCATATTTTTCTCCATTAAAACTGACAATATCCAAGGGTTGAGATAATATTTTCACCTATTGCTTCCACCTGCCAATGTCTTACATGTTCTATTTTTAAAAGATCCTGGGCTGTTGCAGGATTTTCAATAGCAATGGAACCAATCATTGCATTATTCAATAAAAATCCTGGTTCAATCCCTATTGAACTGCTTAATTTTTCTCTCATCTTTTTCAGACGCTCACTTCTTTCCTGAACTATGACATCTTTTTTAGGCTTTCTGATTTTAGGATATGAGGGCAACTCTCTATGCGCAAGTTTCATTGCTTTAACAATTGCCTCCACGCACAGATTTCCATACATGTCTGCCTGTTTTTGGCTTATTGCCCTTATCTTCAACATATGATCAATTGTCACAGGTTTCTCATAAGCCATGGTCATTAAAGAAAGATTTGAGAAAATTTTAAACAGGGGCTGATCTTTTTTTTGTGCTATCTCCTTTCTTACCTGCAATAAGTTTTCAAGAACAGCAAGACTCCTATTGTCCATTTTACCTGCTCCTTTAAATTTTTTAAACAATGGCAGTACATGATTGTTTTCATACCGGACCCGGGTTTGTATTTCAAACTCTTCTTTGGCCCAGGAAAGCCGCCCGTTTGCCACAAGCTTTTGATGGATTATATCATGCAGCTTTGTAAGATATGCCACATCCCCCACTGAATATTCAATCATCTCCTGCTTGAGCGGACGTCTTGACCAGTCTACTTTTTGAAATTTTTTATCAACATCCACATTAAAATTTCTTTTTAACAGGGCAGCAAGTCCCCGCTCTTTGATGCCTAAAAACCGGCAGGCAATTTCCGTGTCAAAAAGATTGTTCACCTGGGCCTTATAATCTCTGTCAAGACTTCTAATATCAAAATCAGCCCCATGAAATACCTTAATCACATCATTGTTTGCAAGCACGTTCAAAAAGGGGACTACCTTTTTAATTTTAAACGGATCAATTAAAAAAGCTTCTTTGGCAGACGCAATCTGAATCAGACAAATTTTCTCTTTAAAACAGTACATGGAGTCTGCTTCCAGATCCACACTGATTATTTTTTCATTTAAAAGATCATTACAAACACTTTTAAGTTCCTCATCCGATTCAATAAACTTGTAATTCAATATAATTTTCCTTGATTGTTTACACTACTTCTTCTAATATTCATGTTTTATATAACAGACAACAAAACACATTGGACAATACGAATGATTAACATAACATTTCCAGACAATAGTATAAAGGGCTTTGAAAACATTCCCACAGGAATGGATGTTGCCAGAAGTATTTCAGAAGGATTTGCCAGAAACTGTGTGGCAATGAAAATTAATGAGCAGCTTCTTGATTTAAACCAGGCCATCAAAAAAGATACTGCCATCAGTTTTATTACTGCCCATGACGAGGAAGGCCTTGATATTTTAAGACATTCTTCAGCCCATGTCATGGCAGAAGCTGTATTAAATATTTACACGGATGCAAAACTGACCATCGGTCCCGTGGTTGAAGACGGGTTTTACTATGATATAGATATGGCCCCGGTTTCAAAAGATGATCTTGGTGCCATTGAAGCTGAAATGAAAAAAATAATCAACGACAAGAACACCTTTGAAAGAAAAGTTGTTTCAAAAAAGGAAGCCCTTGCAATATTCAAGGACAACCCGTTCAAACTTGAGCTCATCAATGAACTTGACGAGACCCAGGAGATATCCCTTTACCAGAATGGCAAATTTATTGATCTGTGCCGCGGCCCCCACATTCCCCATACTGGAATGATTAAAGGATTCAAACTTTTAAAAATATCCGGTGCCTATTGGAGAGCGGACCAGACCCGTGAACAGCTCCAGCGGCTTTATGGCATATCCTTTTTTGACAAAAAAAAGCTCAACCAGTACATCAACCTGATTGAGGAAGCAAAAAAAAGGGACCACCGGAAACTTGGAACCAAACTGGATCTTTACTCATTTCATGATGAAGCTGCCGGTATGCCCTTTTTCCATGCCAAGGGAATGGAAATATGGAATGCACTCTTAGAGTACTGGCGGGATGAACACAAAAAAGCCGGTTATGTGGAAACCAAAACCCCTGTCATGCTTAACCGTAAACTCTGGGAACAAAGCGGCCACTGGGACTATTACCGGGAAAACATGTATACCTCCGTGATTGATGATGAAGAATATGCCATAAAACCCATGAACTGCCCCGGCGGCATGCTGCTTTACAAAACAAAAGCATACTCCTACAGGGATCTGCCTGTAAGAGCCGGCGAAGTCGGCCTGGTTCACAGGCATGAGCTGTCAGGCGCTTTATCCGGTCTTTTCAGGGTTCGTGCCTTTCACCAGGATGATGCCCATATTTTCATGACACCGGATCAAATCGAAGATGAAGTCCTTGGAGTTTTGGAATTGTCCCAGAGAATCTACAGCAGATTCGGTCTTGATTTTCATTTAGAATTGTCCACCCGGCCAAAAAAATCCATTGGGTCGGATGAACAATGGGAAGAAGCCACAAACGGCCTTAAAGCCGCATTGGACAAATATGGCCGGCAATACTTTATTAATGAAGGGGATGGGGCATTTTACGGCCCTAAAATAGATATCCACATCAAAGATGCTTTGGGAAGAACCTGGCAATGCGGAACCGTCCAGCTGGACATGGCACTGCCGGAAAGATTTGACCTGACTTACAAAGGCCAGGATAATGATAAACATCGGCCCATAATGATCCATCGCGTTATTTACGGCTCGCTGGAAAGATTTTTCGGTATCCTTGTGGAACATTTTGCAGGCAGGTTCCCCTTATGGCTGGCTCCGGTGCAGGTCATCCTTCTGCCCATCAACCAGGACCTTGCAAAATATGCTGAAACAATAAAAGCCGAGCTTGATACCCATAGAATCAGATGTGAAGTTGACAAGAGAAGCGAAACCCTGAAAAAGAAAATCAGGGATGCCCAGCTTGCCTATGTCCCTCTTATCATCACCATTGGAGATAAGGAAAAAGAAACAGGGTCCCTTTCTGTCAGAACCCTTGACGGCAAGGTTAGAATGGGCCTTTTTATGGATGAGTTTGTAACGTCTGTATCACATCATGTTAAAAAAAGAATCCTGGATGAGACAATCCTCTAGCAGGCTGAACCTGATCTATTTATACAGGCTGCCGGTTATTGGCTTATGCCTGATTATTTTTTGGCAGTCTTCTAATCCCAGTATAATTTCAGGGCCTTTGTTTCCCTATGACGATAAAGTGCTTCACTTCAGTGTCTGGGCCCTCCTGGCATTCCTTGCTGCCAGAGACCTGATAGCTGAAAAACCATTCTGGTCTCTTACAAAAATAAAAATTATCACGATTGTCTTTGCCTGTCTTTTTGGATTATCAGATGAAATCCACCAGGCCTTTGTTCCATCAAGGTCTGCCTCTGCCGGAGATTTCCTTGCAGATTGTGCAGGAAGCATATTTGGCTGCCTTTTTTACCTTAAGGTTTTTATGCACAAACAATAGAGGAGCCTGGCAGCAGGTCATTGTAACACAACTAGTGCCTGATCGAAAACCCCGTGTTTGGGTGGCTCGTAGAGGAGCAATGCTCACAAAGTTGCCCATATACAAGGCGCAAAAAATC
>CAYWGN010000190.1:0-10050 GCA_964457495.1 uncultured Desulfobacula sp. | reverse complement strand
TTGAGCATGAGAACCTTGGGTTTTGGGTAACAGGATTCGCAGATATTGATGATTCTGTCAAGAAATCCTTTTTCAGGTTCTATGGGGATTTTCATGACAGTGGCGCCGGCAATGACGGCAGCATAAATATGCACGGGGAATGCAGGGGCAGGGACAACCACGGAATCTCCCGGACCCATGATAGCCAGGCACAGATGGGATATTCCCTCTTTGGAACCAATGGTGAAATAGGTTTGGGTTTCAGCATCAAGCTCAATATTATAATGCCGGTTGTAATATTTTGCTAGTTCATTTTTCAAGTGCGGCATGCCAGAGCTTTCCGGATACCTGTGTGCTTTGGGATCTTTTGCCACTTCAATCAGCTTTTCAATCACTTCATTGGGAGTCGGATCCATGGGGTTCCCCATGCCCAGGTCAATGACATCATCCCCTTTTCGTCTTTTTTCCATTTTCATTTTATTGATCATTCCGAATAAATACGGGGGAAGTTGATCCATGCGGCTTGCAAAACGAATAATATTGTTATCTTCCAAAACAAACTCCTTTATAAAATCAAATCCTGTGTTGAAAAAAATCATAACAGATTTTTTAATGATAGGAAAAGAAAAAGAATGACAGCAATATGGCTGGATATCATTTTTCCAGATCTTTTTGTTCTTGACAAAGGGAGCCTTCCACATGAAGATGGTTTAACGTGACAGACTAAAAAAGAGCCGGTTAAATTTTAAAGGGAGCAGGGTATATTATGAAACGCTTTTTATTAATTTTTTCGGGTGTTCTGGTATTAGCTATTTTTTCCCAGGCTGTTGCAAAAGACTGGTCTGAGATTGAAATGCAAGCAAAGGGTCAAACGGTATATTTCAATGCCTGGGGCGGATCTCAAACCATTAATGAGTATATTCAATGGGCTGCAAGACAGGTACAAAAAAAATACAATGTCCGAGTCATCCATGTAAAAGTAAGCGATATCAGCGATGTGGTTTCCCGTATTCTTGTTGAAAAAGCAGCAGATAAAAAGACAAACGGCAGTGTGGATCTGATGTGGATTAATGGAGAAAATTTTAAGGCCATGAAGGAAAACAAGCTTTTATATGGACCTTTTTCTCAAAAGCTGCCCTATTATCAGCTGGTGGACCTAGAGAATAAAAAAACATTGCTGTATGATTTTACCACACCCGTTGATAACATGGAGTCGCCCTGGGGAATGGCCCAGCTTGTATTTTCATATGATTCAAAACAAGTAAAAAAACATCCGAAAAATATGTTAGACCTTTTGGCGTTTGCCAGGAAAAATCCAGGAAGATTTACCTATCCTTCCATACCGGGATTTCATGGCACAACGTTTATTAAACAGGTGCTTTATGAGCTGATCCATGATCCAGAAGTGTTGAATCAAACAGTGGTCCCATGTGATTTTGAAAAAAACACCCAGCCATTATGGGATTTTCTGGATGCACTGCATCCTTTTTTGTGGCGAAAAGCAAAAGTGTTCCCCACAAGTGCCTCCCAGATGGTAAGCCTTTTAAATGACAATGAAATTTTTATTTCTTTTAGTTTTAATCCAAATTCGGTCTCCAATGCTATTAAAAACGGGGAGCTTCCCGATACTATACGAACCTATATTCATACAAAGGGCACCATTGGCAACGCTCATTTTGTGGGCATTCCCTTTAACTCATCAGCCAGGCAGGGGGCAATGGTGTTTGCCAATTTCCTTTTAAGCCCCGAGGCCCAGGCAAGAAAAGCAGACCCCACGATCTGGGGTGACCCAACCGTCCTTGATACCCAAAAACTTGTTGGAAGAGATAAGGTCTTGTTTGATGCAGTTCCAAAAGGGATTGCCACTCTGACACCCAAAGAACTGGGCCAGGGATTGCCAGAGCCCCATGTGTCATGGGTTCAGGCTCTGGAAAAAAAATGGCTTGAAATCTATAGCAAATAACAGGAGATAAAGACAAGAATGTCTGGACAGGCAAAGGGCCGTATATTTCCTGTCGTTGTTATCAGTTTTTTTTGTGTCACCATTCTGGCCGGTCTTTTTGGAACACTTCTACCCTCCTTAAATTACCTGCCCGTTATCGGGTATACCCGGATTTCTTTATCAGCCTGGTTTGATTTTTTTTCCTATCCTGGAATTCAAGCCTCTTTTCTTGTGACGGTTTTTTCCGGAATAACAGCTTCTGTTGGTGTTGTAAGTCTTGCCTTTTTGTTTATTACCTTTTCCTATGGAACGGCTTTGTGGAAATTTTTTGAAAAAATCCTTTCCCCTGTTCTTTCCATTCCCCATGCTGCATTTGCAGTGGGCTTTGGTTTTTTAATTGCCCCTTCAGGTTGGTTTATCAGGATGGTTTCTCCCGCTTTGACAGGCTTTACTATCCCGCCGGACTGGATTATTCTCAATGACCCTGCCGGCGTCAGTCTTACCATTGCATTGGTGATTAAAGAGTTTCCTTTCTTAATTATGGTGACCATGGGCGCCCTGGGTCAGCTTGATATAAAAAAAACACTTCTGGTGGGAAGGGCGCTTGGATATTCAAAAGAACAGATCTGGCTGAAAATTTTAATTCCAAGATTATATCCTCACTTAAGGCTATCCATTTTTGCCGTTATTGCCTATTCTCTTTCCGTCGTGGACATGGCTATTATTTTAGGCCCAAGCTCTCCTTCTTCTCTTTCAGTACTGATTTTAAAATGGTTCAATGACCCGGATGTGAGCTTTAAGCTGCTTGCCGCAGCCGGGTCTCTATTCCTTTTTGTTATTGTATTGTTAAGTATTTTATGTGTTTATTTTATGGAAAGAGCCGTCGGCGTTTTTTTAAGGCCCTGGATTACAAATGGAAACAGACGCTGTTTTCTGTCACCACTTAAACCCATCATTTTTTTTATGGGATGCGGCACTCTGTTTTTCACGGCGGTTTCATCTGTTATTCTTGTGATCTGGTCCTTGACATGGCAATGGCGGTTCCCTGATTTTCTTCCAACAACATGGACACTCACCTTCTGGGCAAAAGGGCTTATGTCATCTTTTGATCCGGTGATGACAACTCTTTTCACAGGAGTGGCATCGGCTTTTATCGGACTTTTGCTTGCCATCGGCTGCCTGGAGCATGAAGTGGCTGCAGGAAAAACCAAAACCCGAAACTATACTGGTTATCTCCATTATTTTTTATATCTTCCTTTACTGGTTCCCCAGATCACATTTATGGCAGGTATTCAGTTTTTTTTGGTAATCATGAAGCTGGACGGCTATTGGATTTCACTTATGGTTTCCCATCTGCTGTTTGTTCTGCCCTATATGTTTATTGCCTTGAGTGCTACCTATCTGGCATTTTATGAACGGGTGACGGACCAGGCAATGCTTTTGAAAAGATCTTATATAATCGTTTTGTTCAGGGTAAAATTACCCATGCTGATAAAGCCGATCCTGTTTTCTTTTGCCATCGGGTTTTCCGTGAGCGTGGCACAATATATACCCACAATGCTGGTGGGGGCCGGAAGATTTTCAACCATTACAACAGAGGTTGTCAGTATTGCCTCGGGCTCGGATCGAAGGGCCATTGCGGTTTATGCCCTTATTCAACAGTTTTTGCCTATGGTGATGTATGCTTTTGCCATTATTTTGCCAAAAATTTTGTATTACAATAGAAAAGGAATGCAGGTATAAGGAAACAAGCATGTCCCTTGAACTGAAAAATCTCAGCATATTAAAACAGGGATCAACCATTTTTGATCCAGTGAATCTTGTGATTAAGCCAGGTGAGATTACCACCATTATGGGGCCAAGCGGGTGTGGAAAATCCACGCTTTTGTCTGCCGTGTCAGGGAACCTGGACAAGATTTTCTCCCTCAAAGGGTCCATCCGCTTATCTGGTCAAGATATGGCAGATCTTCCCATGGAAAAACGAAATATCGGCATTCTTTTCCAGGATGATCTTCTTTTTCCCCACATGGATATCGGCAGCAATCTTGCCTTTGCCATTAAAGAGAAAACATCCAGGGCCCAACGTAAAACAATAATTGATAATGCCCTTAAAACAGCCGGGCTTAAAGGGTTTGAAAAAAGAGATCCTTCAAGTCTTTCAGGAGGACAGAAAGCAAGGATCAGCCTGTTGAGAAGTCTTTTGGCCAAACCATCTGCCCTGCTTTTGGATGAACCCTTTTCAAAGTTGGATCAAACCCTTAAGGCAAAAATCAGGCGTTTTGTTTTTTCCCAGATAAAAAAAATGAATATTCCTGCACTCTTAGTGACCCACGACCCCATGGATTGTCCTGAGGGCGGGATGATATTAAATCTGAACAAAGAAAAAGGATAAAGCATGCTTGACCCCTGGGCCATAAAATTAGTGAGTCCACCTTTGAAAGCCTTTGCCCTTATTCTTAAAAAAATGGATGTCAAACCTGACCAGGTAACAATCACAGGTTTTGGTATAGGCCTGCTTGCTTTTTTTGCCCTATGGATGAGCTGGTATAAAATAGCATTATTTTTCATCATCTTGAACCGGATCATGGATGGACTGGATGGGGCCCTTTCAAGACTGACAGCACAAACAGATGCCGGCGGATTCCTGGATATCTGCCTGGATTTTATTTTCTATTCCGCAGTGGTGGCAGGCTTTGCCCTTTCCGATCCTCAAAATAATGCCCTTGCCGCAGTTATTGTGTTACTTGGTTTTGTGGGAACAGGAACCAGTTTTCTTGCCTTTGCCATCATGGCCCAGAAACATGATTTGAACAGCGTGGCCTATCCCCATAAGGCCATGTATTATATCGGGGGACTTACGGAAGGAAGCGAAACCATTATTTTTTTTGCAATAATCTGTATATTTCCCGACCACTTTCCTTTCTTAGCCTTTTGTTTTGCCTTTTTGTGTATTCTAACAACAATAACAAGGATTTTGTCAGGATATGCGACCTTGAAAGAAGTTGCAAACAACAAGTGAAAAATGGTATTTAAATAGTGCTCAAGGCAGTAATCAGTTCGCAGTGGAGCGTATGCTTCAAAATTGGCAGTTTTCGACCGGGCAAGAAATAGAGCAGAAATAATGATAACAATCCTCAATTTACAGGTAATATATAATGAAACCTCAGGAAATAGAAAATTTAAGCTTTAAGATAATAGAACAGGAAGCAGGGGATCACAGGTTCAATGATGAGCAATGGCCCATTGTCAGACGTATGATTCATACATCTGCTGATTTTGAATATATGAACACAATCCAATTTTATCCAGATGCCATTCAAAAGGGGATCAAGGCCATTCAAAACGGCTGCCAGATATTCACAGACACCAATATGGCCCGGGTGGGGATAAGAAAAAAAGAAATTCATGAATTTGGTGGCAAGATCAGCTGTCTGATTGCAGACAAAGATGTTGTCAATAAGGCAAAAGACACTGGGACCACAAGAGCCCTTGCAGCAGTGGATATGGCCTGTGACCGGATGAAAGACGGGATTTATGTGATTGGAAATGCCCCAACGGCACTTTTAAGACTGATTGAATTGATAAAGGATAAAAAAGCAAGCCCTGCCCTGGTAATAGGATTTCCCGTGGGATTTGTGAATGCTGCAGAATCAAAGGATGCGTTGATGACCCTTGATTTTCCCTATATCACAAACAAGGGAAGAAAAGGCGGATCAAATATTGCGGCAAGTATTGTTAATGCCCTGGCTATAATGGCATTTGAGCAAAGATAAATAGGGGAGGTTATTATCAAAGGGTTTGTCATTGGTGCCACGGGAAGCGGAACAGGAAAAACCACCATCAGCCTTGCCATTTTGTCATATCTTGCTGACCTGGGGTATAAGGTGGCCCCATTTAAAGTGGGCCCGGATTTTATTGATCCTGGCCATCATACTAAAATTGCAGGAAAAATAAGCTTTAACCTGGATTCCTGGATGCTTTCCAGGGAGTATAATACCCGGGTTTTCAACGAGAAAACAAAAGGCTCAGATATTGCCGTGGTTGAAGGGGTTATGGGGCTTTTTGACGGGTATGACGGCCTGTCGGAAACAGGGTCCACGGCCCAGATGGCCAAATGGCTGGACCTGCCCGTTGTTCTCATTGTCAGCGCCAAAGGAAAGGCCAGAAGCGCGGCTGCCATTGTCAAAGGTTTTGAAGAGTTTGACAGGGATTTGAAAATTGCCGGGGTCATCTTCAGCAAAACTGGAAGCCTGCGGCATTATGAATATCTGAAAGAGGCCGTTGAACAAAATTGCAAAACCAGGTGTCTCGGGTTTATGCCAAAAAATGATAGTATCGTTATGCCGGAAAGACACCTGGGGCTTGTCACATCAGATGAACTCGATATCAGCCCAAAGGTTCTTTCAACCCTTTCCTCCATGGTCAGGGACCATATTGATATAAAGGGTTTGATCAATAGCCTGGATTCTTTTGATACATCTGACACATCCTGCAAACTTGACCGGAAAAACGATGACCTGTCTCCTGGACAGGGCCCGACCATTGCCGTTGCCAGGGACAAGGCTTTTTGTTTTTATTACCAGGATAATTTAGATATTTTGAAAAAATTCGGGGCAAGCATTGTTGAATTTTCACCATTAAATGATGATAGGCTCCCTCCAGATATTGACGGGATCTATTTTGGCGGGGGATATCCAGAAGTGTTTGCCAAAGACCTGTCACAAAAAACAAATCTTTTCCAGGAAATAAAAAAAAACAGTGTTTCAGGTATGCCCATTTACGGGGAATGCGGCGGGTTCATGTTCCTTTGCAAGGATCTTTCCGGCATGGATGAAACCCAAAAATATCCCATGGCCGGGTGTTTTAATTTTAAGGTCCAAATGTCAAAGCGCCTTAGATCCCTTGGTTACAGGGAAATAACTTTAAAAAAAGATACCATTATCGGGAAAAAAGGGGATGTGTTAAGGGGGCATGAATTTCATTATTCGTCAATAGAAACTCAAAAACCGGAAAATCAAGAAAATGATATACTTGATGTATATAGTGTGACGTCCCGGGCAGGTCAGGATCTTTCCCTGAAAGGATATCAGGTCAATAACACTCTGGGAAGTTATCTTCACGTCCATTTTGGCAGTAACGAGGGGTGTGCAAAACATTTTGTAGATACCTGCAAAGGGTTTAAGGACAAAAATGTCATCTAAGACTCTTAAAAAAGGATTTACTACGGGAGCAGCAGCGGCCGCTGCCGTGAAAGCCGCCCTGATCTCTTTTTTTTCAAAACCTCCCAAATCAGTTGAGATCCGTTTTCTGACGGGTGAAAAAAAACAAATTGATATTCAAATTATAAAAAAAACCGGGAAAAACCAATATAAAGCCCTGGTCATCAAAGACGCAGGGGATGATCCTGATATCACCCATAAGGCTCAAATAGGGGTCAGGGTAACATTGTCTGATGCAAATGATTCCCAGATAAATATTATTGGCGGAAAAGGGGTTGGAATAATAACAAAACCAGGTCTTGAGTTGCCAGTTGGAGAGCCTGCCATTAATCCAGGGCCAAGGACAATGATCCAAAATTGTGTGGCAGATGTTTTTACCCTGTTCAATATTAAAAACAAACAGGTGGATATTGAAATTTTTGTTCCAAAGGGTGAAGAGCTTGCCAAAAAAACCCTGAACGCCCGGCTGGGGATTCTGGGAGGTATCTCTATTTTAGGTACCACGGGTATTGTCACCCCTATGTCTCACCATGCCTATATTGCCACCATTAAAGCAAGTATTTCAGTTGCAGCGGCCAAGGGTCTGGATACCCTTGTGTTCACCACTGGCAGACGAAGTGAACGGTTTGCCATGGAAATCTTTAAGCCTTTTGGCGAAGAGGCCTTTATCCAGACAGGGGATTTTTTTAAGGCATCTCTTGATATGGTGCTGTTGAACCCAAAGATTAAAAGGGTCACTTACACAGTATTTTTTGGAAAAGCCGTAAAAATGGCATTGGGGTTTGAACATACCCATGCGGCAAAGTCGGAATTGACCTTGAAAAAATTAGCTGATTGGGCTGTGGATATAACAGGAAATCGGGAATTGGAAAAGCAGATTGCCACTGCCAACACTGCCCGTCATGCATTTTCATTTATTTATCCTGAATATCCGGAATTGATCTGCCATGTGGGCCATAAAATAAGAGAGAATGCACGTCGATTTTCAGGCAATAAACTTGAAATTCGAATCATTATCCTTGATTTTGATGGAAAAGTTGCCTTTGATTCAGTATAAGGCAGAGAATTTCTTATCCCATAAAGAGTTTTTAATGACGATAAGAATAGAACAATAGTTTTTAAAGGAGAATAAATAATGAGCATCAATATTACGCCAATAGGTACAATTGAAACACCTTTTAATGATCTAAAGGGCATGCCTATACAGCCTTCAGGAGCTGCACTGGTTCAGGGTACCATTGTCCTGGATAAGGCTTATGAACAGGGGTTAAGCGATCTGGAAGGATTTTCACATATCATTCTTCTCTATCATTTTCATCAGTCAACTGGGTATAGCTTGATAGTAACGCCGTTTCTGGATGATCAAAAAAGAGGCCTTTTTTCCACACGGGCTCCAAGGCGGCCTAATCCCATTGGATTGTCCATTGTCCGGCTGATCAAAAGAGAGGGAAACAGGTTAACCATTGAAGGAATAGATGTGCTGAACGGAACGCCATTGATTGATATCAAACCCTATGTTCCGGGATTTGATACAAAAAAAGTGACAGCCATTGGCTGGCTTGAAAAAAGCCATGAAAAAGCAACCTCTTTAAAATCGGATGACCGGTTTGTTTAAAAAATGGACTGACAACAATCTGGGGGTTCTTGTTATGGAAGCCTTTCAACAAAATTATTTTAAACAAAAATTAACTTGGAGTGTAAGTTGCAAAATAATGATGATCTGACAGTCAGGGCAGCAGCCTTAACTATTTTTATATGTATTCTTTTTGGCGGCAATCCCGTGGCAATAAAATTTTGTCTTACAGGGTTAGGTTCGTTTACTGCCGCAGGAATCAGGTTTTCCATTGCAGCCATTGTAATTTTTATCTGGGCAAAATATAAAAAAATACCATTAAAAATCAATCAAAAACAATTGGGACAGTTGTTGATACTGGCCGCAATTTTTGTTGTTCAGCTCTCCTGTTTTTATATGGGTATGGACAAAACGACTGCTTCCCACGGGGCACTGATATCAAATGTCCTGCCGTTTATTGTTTTGGTTCTGGCCCATTTTTTTATTCCCGGAGACACGATTTCTTTTAAAAAAGGTATCGGTATAACCCTTGGCTTTATTGGTGTCTTATTATTGTTTTTTGATGAACAGGATCTGACAGGTGAGTTAAGAAAAGGGGATTTAATCGTTCTTGTGGCAGTATTTATGTGGAGTTCAAATGCTGTTTATGTCAAAAGAATTATTTCCCAATATAATGTAGCTCAAATTACCATATATCCAATGACCTTTGGCATACCCATTTTTTTTCTCGGCGGTTATTTATGGGATGACCCAATGATACGAATGATCAACCCCACGGTCATCAAAGCCATTTTGTATCAATCCATTGTAACTGCATCTTTCGGGTTTATTGCCTGGAATACCCTGCTTCAAAAATTCGGTGCCACAGCCCTGCATTCTTTTATTTTTATCATGCCCCTGACAGGCGTTTTGTTTGGCGTTCTGCTTTTAGAAGAGACTTTTACTCTTCATTTGGCCACCTCAATCGCCTTTATTGTGACAGGGGTGATCATTGTAAATTTGAGAAGAAAAAAACGACCAGTACCCGTGCATTAAGCAACGCTCTTTTTATTCTTCTTTTAATTGATGCAAATCAAGGATATTCCTTGCTGTGACTGTCATTGGAACTGTGGTTTTTTAAATTATTTATTTTAAATTGGTTATTAATTCAGACAGATATAAATTTATTATTGTTTTTATGAAAAAAAGATTTGACATACCGTTTCTTTTCATGCATTATACGCCGGTCTTCACGAGAGATGGTTTGAGTGTCCTCGGGGAGTTTTTTTTTGAACAGGTTTTATTTTGATCTTTGAAAATTGGTCAGTGAGAAATTTTAGAGCGGGTCTAAAACAAGA
>CAYWGN010000189.1:0-10188 GCA_964457495.1 uncultured Desulfobacula sp. | reverse complement strand
GAAAACCTGAAAATTTTTACGAGTACAAGGCGGGCGATAATTTTAACCGGAGGAATACATTAAGTATTTTGAGGATTAACCCGATTTTATAAGATTGGTTGAGCCCAACGCAGTAATCGGGAAAATTGGCGGTTTTCGGTTGGGCACTATTTAAATGTTATGGCGGCATCTTTAGGAAGCGCTAAGCCAACACTGACTTCCAATGCCTTTAAAATACCCGATATCACTGGACATGATACATGGGGAATCATTTTCAGGGAAACATCCAGTACCTGGGAATTTAGGGTGCCTGTTTTTTTATCTTTAAACAATTCAGTCATTATGTTCAGTTCTTTTCCCCCAAGGGTATCATTGAGTTTTTTCCAGTTTGGACACTGGCTTTCTAACTGGAAGGAGGCTTTATAACCGGTTTTATCTTCAGCATGAACCATTGTGGTGAATCCACATATACCACCTGTTATTTCAACGTTGACCATTTAGTTATCTTCCTTATGTTTTTTAAATTGTTTCTTTAATTTTTTTAATATATTCCGGGGTTGTACCACAGCAGCCACCGACAATTTCCACGCCAAGTTTTTTGATTTTATTGATACTGTCCGCAAAAAAAATTTCATCTTCTGGATAAGAAACGGCATTGTCCTTTGTGACCCTGGGCAAACCGGCATTGGGCTGGATGATTACAGGCACACCCGTGTTTTTTTTGATTTCACAGGCCAGGTCAATCATTGTCTTGCTCCCGATTGTACAATTGGCACCAACAGCTGATGCACCTGCATCTGCAAGTAATTTCATGCTGTCTTGGGGATTGCTCCCGAAAATAGTGAAAAAACCTTTTATCATTTTTTTAAAGGTAAGGGAACAAAAAATCGGTTTTCCAGACACAGACCGGACCGCTTTTATGGCAGCAAGCCCTATATTTATATCAAAAATAGTTTCAATAAGGAAAACATCCACACCTTCATCTTCAAGAAAACCTGCCTGCTGGGCAAAACAGTCCACGGCTTCATCAAATGAAACAGGACCAATGGGCAAAAGCATGTCTCCAAGCGATCCCAGTTCACCGGCTACATACCGCCCCCTGCCACAGACCTGTCTTGCAAGCCTGACACCGGCCCGGTTCAAATCCTCCACACTTTGGGTCACCCCCATTTTTCTCAGCTTTATGGCTGATGCGCCATATGTATTGGCACTTGCCACATCTGCGCCGGCATCATAATAGGACCTGTGTATGTCTTTTATGATGTTTGGATGATTTAAGTTCCATAGTTCAGGCGCTTCGTTACCTGTCAAGCCCTTGCTGATCAGGATCGATCCCATGGCACCATCAAAAATAAGACCATCTTTTTGAACCTTCTCAAGAATATCCATATCTGATCGCTTTTTGCCCCCTTAATGTCTTTCTATTCTGTATTTATCTTACATTTTTATCGTTCTAACCAGATTGTGATCGGCCGGTTATAATATTGAAATTTTATCTATTTTGCAATATCAATAATTAGGGGCTAATATTACAAAATAAATTCGTAATTATTTAGCCCCTTAAAAGAAATTATCTCATAGCCCTGTCTGATGGATATTTGCAGGAGGTTAAGCGTTTAGCATCGAACAAAAATATCCATCGGATAGGGCGGTTTCAAACATAAGAGCTGAATAGTTACATAAATTCTTATCTTTTAAATTGGTTTTCTGGTATGATGGCGGCAATAATTGATCATTTTTTTCTGGAGGTATGTAATGAAGATAGCCTTTCCCGTTAAAGAAAACAACGGATTGGAAAGTATTATTGATGACCACTTTGGCACTGCCGAAAATTTTTTAATCGTGGATCTGGAAACCCGGAAACTTGATTTCAAGGGGAATCAGAAACTTTCAGCTGAAGGGTCTAAGTGTAAAACAGCGATGTTCGAAAAAATGGATCTGGTGGATGCAGTTGTTACCAAGTGCATGGGAGACGGATCCCAAAGAAGTCTTGTGTCATCAAATATAAAAATTTATCAAGCCCAGAAAAATACTATCCTGGAAAACCTGGAACTTTTTGAGAAAGATGAACTCAAGCTGTTCCATATGTTTGACTTCTGTCAGATAAAAAAGAATAAAAAGGAAGGCGGTTGCGGACACCATAGTTGATATTGAATTAGTAAAAATAATTGAAATAAATTTTGATATTATTTTCTGAAAATTTTGTTAAATTCTTTCTTTTAAAGCTAAAGTTTTTGGAAAGTTAGTCTCAAGTATTTTTCCTGAAAAAAATCAAGCATAATGCAGTAATACTTTAAGGACAAGGAGAATATATAATGTGTCGTTTGTTTGCCCTTACCAGCAATGATCCTGTGTCTCCAATGCTGGCCATCAAAGCCCTTGATGTCATGAAAGAAGGACATGACGGGTCAGGCATGGGTCTCTTGCTTCAGGGTCTGGGTGGCCCCTTTGAAGAGATGAAAGAGGCACCGATTCTTTCAGGTATATTCAGCGAAGAAGGCATCCGGCGGCTGGACCTTTTTATGATGGATCAGGGGTTTCTTACCAAATACAAAATTTCTTTGAAGATACCTAAAAAATCGGTTGAAGGTATTCCCAGACGAGGTTTGTACCTGATCAGGGCCTATGAACTGCCTGAAGGATGGGATACGCTTGACCAGGAAGAGATTTCCACAAGGCTGATGATGATCCGGCTGAAAATCCGTGAAATGGGTGAAGAGAAAAAAGATATGATTGTATTCTCTTTCTGGCCGGATACTATCATGATCAAGGAAATCGGTGATCCCATGCAATTGGCTGAATATCTGGGTTTGGATCGAAAAGAACTGAATGCCCGGGTGATTATGGCCCAGGGCAGGCAGAACACAAACTATGCCATTAACCTGTATGCCTGCCACCCTTTTTTTATAAAGGGATACTGCACCATGACCAATGGGGAAAACACGGCTTTTACACCTATTAAGGATTTTCTGACCTCAAGGGATTTCCCAGGATACAGGGGGTATCAGTCTGATTCTGAAGTATTTACCCATATCCTTCATTATTCACTGGTAGGTCTTGACCTGGGAATTGATGCATATAAACATGTTATTACCCCTTTACAGGAAGATGATCTTCAAAAACATCCGGATGCCCAGTTTCTTTCACACCTGAAAAGAACCTGTCGGCCCCTTATTATTGATGGTCCCAATTGTGTCATTGGTACCTTGCCGGACCATTCCATGTTCATGGTTCAGGACAGGAAAAAACTTCGTCCAGGGGTTGTTGGCGGCAAACCCGGCATGTTTGGATTTTCTTCTGAAATATGCGGTCTTGATGCCGTTATCCCAGATCGTGATAAAACTAAAGATATACAACCCATGCACATTGATACAGCAATCGTCGGCCCTGACTGTCAGGAGGTAAAAATATGTCGTCAAACCGCAAGCTTGAACCTTGTTCTTTAAGCCTGAATGATCTGCCATGGCAGATTCAGTATAACAATGACAGGTGTACCCTGTGCGGCCAGTGTACTGCCATATGCCCTGTCAAGGCTATTGAATTGAAAGTGTTTCAAAAGAGAATCATTAAAACATCCATTAAAAAAGATAAAAACCAGCTTAACGAGTATGACACCTTTTATGGTATCAGCCAGAAAACCCGTGTGGAAAATGCCTGCATTGGTTGCGCCATGTGCACATTAGTCTGTCCAAATGATGCCATTGCCCCGATAAAAAATCCTGGGTTGGACCGACTCAAGTTTCATGTCAACCAGAAGGGCATTCCCAGAAGACGCGGTGGTAGAAGGAATTCATCTCAATCTGTACTGGACAGGATTAAGTTCACCAGGATCTCCATGCTTACGGACCCGGCTCTTGATGCCGGCCGCCATGAATTTGAAATGAGAACCCTTTTGGGTAGGGTTCTTTCTCCCAGGGAAAATATTAAGCGCCTAAGGGAAAAAGGATGGATTCCACCGGTCAGGGAAATTTATCCATTGATAATTGGTGGCATGTCATTTGGAGCGCTTTCTCCCACCATGTGGGAAGGCCTTCAGATGGGGGTTGCATATTTGAACGAAGAGCTTGGGATGCCGGTTCGTATGTGTACGGGAGAAGGCGGATGCCCCCCACGATTACTCAGATCCAGATTTTTGAAATATGTGATTCTTCAGATTGCGTCCGGGTATTTTGGATGGGATGAAATTATTCATGCCATTCCCCATATGAAAGAAGACCCCTGTGCCATTGAGATCAAATATGGTCAGGGAGCAAAGCCGGGAGATGGAGGACTTTTGATGTGGCACAAAGTGAACAAGCTCATTGCAGCCATCAGGGGTGTGCCTGCCGGGATCAGCCTGCCAAGTCCGCCCACCCATCAGACCCAGTATTCAATTGAAGAGTCTGTGGCGAAAATGATTTTGTCCATGTCCATGGCCTGGGGGTTCAGGGTACCGGTTTACCCAAAAATATCCGCTTCTTCAACTTCCCTTGCCGTATTGAACAATTTGACCCGTAATGATTTTGCCTCCGGACTTGCCATTGACGGCGAAGATGGTGGGACAGGTGCTGCTTATACAGTTTCTATGGATCACATGGGTCATCCCATTGCCTCATGTATCAGGGATAATTATCTGGATCTCATAAAAATCGGCAAACAAAATGAAATTCCCATTTTTGCCGGTGGTGGTATAGGAAAAAACGGGAATCTTGCTGCCAATGCAGCAGCATTGATCATGCTGGGCGCAAGCGGTGTCCAGATCGGAAAATATGTAATGCAGGCTGCTGCCGGTTGCGTTGGTACGGAAGAAGATCGTTGTAATGTCTGTAATGTAGGTATTTGCCCAAAGGGCATTACATCCCAGGATCCAAGGCTTTACAGAAGACTTGACCCTGAAGACGTGGCCCAGAGGATTGTGGACCTTTTTATTTCCTTTGATACTGAGCTTAAAAAGATCGTGGCCCCGCTTGGGCGCTCAACATCTCTTCCCATCGGGATGTCAGATGCTCTTGGAATTGATGATCATGCTGCTGCAGAACGCCTCAGTATAAAATATGTGGTCTAAGGAGGTGTGAGTAATGGGAAAAGATGCATTTATTAAAATACCCGGTAAAAAAGATGATAAGAGAATTCCTTCCAGGGTTTTAGAAGAGATCATCCATCGCCATATTAAAAACGGTCGCAGAAGTATTGAAGTTGAAGGTTTTGGACAACATGGTATTGGTGGACGACTCTGGTATGCAGGCAATGACCAGGTCCATATTCGGATTACAGGTCAATCAGGACAGAGAGCAGGATCTCTTGGTACTGCAAATACCAGGATTGAAGTCATGGGACCGGCATCGGATGATATTGGCTGGCTCAATGCCGGCAGCGAAATTATTGTCCACGGCAATGCCTCCAATGGTGTAATGAACGGTGCTGCCCAGGGTAAAGTTTTTATTGGTGGTTCCATTGGTGCCCGGGGCATGACAATGACAAAAAGAAACCCGAGATTTGAACCGCCGGAACTCTGGGTACTGGGAACAGCAGGGGATTATTTCGGAGAATTCATGGCCGGCGGCATAGCCGTTATTTGCGGCCACGATACAGACCCGCAGGATCAAATCCTGGGGTATAGGCCCCTTGTTGGAATGGTGGGTGGTAAAGTCTTTGCCAGGGGCAGTGTAAAAGGATTCTCACAAAAAGATGCCAGGCTGTCACCCCTGGATGATAAAGAATGGAACTGGCTTCGCACCCATCTGGGTATTTTCCTGGAAAACATAAATAAAAAAGATCTGTTAACATCCTTTTCAAACCGTTCCCAATGGCAGCTGGTTAAAGCAAAATCTCCCCGGGAAAAGGCCGATGGCCCTGAACGACCCAGTATGTCCTGGTTCAGGGAACAGGTCTGGGACAAGGAACTTGGCAAAGGAGGTCTTATAGGCGATCTCCAGGAAACAAAAAAAGGTACAATTCCTTTAATTACAAAAGGCGATTTGAGAAGATACATTCCAGTGTGGGAACAAGGACGATATATGGCGCCTTGCCAGGCAGCCTGTCCCACGGGTATACCTGTTCAGGAACGATGGAATATGGTAAGACTTGATAATATTGATGAGGCCATCAGCATGGGTCTTGAATATACTCCATTCCCGTCAATAGTCTGCGGATATCTTTGCCCCAGCCCCTGTATGGCTTCGTGCACCAGGAACCAAAATTATTATTCACCCATTGATGTAAGACTTTTGGGTAAAGCCGGGGAAAACGTAAAACTGCCTAAACCCTCTAAAAAGAGTAAAAAGAAAATTGCCATTATCGGTGCCGGACCCGGAGGCATTTCTGCTGCCTGGCATTTAACTTTAAAAGGGCACACACCCACATTGTTTGATACTGGTGATACCCTTGGCGGGAAAATTTCTTCTGTTATTCCCGGATCAAGAATTCCGAAAGAGACCCTTGAGGCAGAGCTTAATCGTGTAAAAAAAATGATTCCAGATATAAAATTAAACCAGGCAATTAACAGTGGGGAATTTTTAAAAATCAAAAATGATTATGATTTTACCATTGTTGCGGTTGGATCAAAAAGGCCAAGATCCCTGCCTGTTCCAGGCATAGAAAAAGCTGTTTTTGCCAATGATTTTCTTGAAAAATCAAAAAAAGACAAAATCTTCCCCGGGAAAAGAGTCGTCATCATCGGTGCTGGAAATGTTGGATGTGATGTTGCCACAGAAGCCCATCGTCTGGGTGCCAAAGAGATTACCATGATTGATGTCCAGGAACCAGCAGCCTTTGGCAGAGAAAAAGAGGATGCCCAGGCAATTGGTGCTAGTTTCAGATGGCCCTGCTTTACAAAAGAAATTACAAAAAAAGGCGTGGTGCTTCAAGATGGTGAAGTTTTAGAAGCTGATACCATAGTGATCTCCATCGGGGATATCCCTGATCTTGATTTCCTTGATGAAAAAATTACCATTGAAAAGGGATTTATCGCTGTGGATAAATTCAACCAGACCTCAGGCCCAGGGGTTTTCGCCATTGGAGATGTTGTTGGCCCAGGGCTTATTACAGATGCCATTGGGGCAGGAAGAAGGGCAGCCCTGAGCATCGACCAGATCATTGCAGGCAAAAACCCTGATTATGGAGAGATTTTACCACCGATTGATAAGCAGCGGATCAGCCTTGAATATTATAATCCCAGAAATGATGCTGACAATCTGATTGACTGTGGTGCGGATTGCGCTTCATGCGGCCAATGCAGGGATTGTGGCATCTGTGTGGCAGTCTGTCCTGAAGGTGCCATAAAAAGAGTTGAAATTAACAAAGAGACGTTTGAATATAAGGTAGACCCGGATTTTTGTATTGGCTGCGGATTCTGCAAAGGGGCCTGTCCTTGTGGAATATGGGACTTAATTCCCAACACAGCCCTATAGAAAATTAACTTATTTAGGAAATTTATTATTTTTCCTATTGACGATGAAGTATGATATTTGATTAATATAAGGGGATTATGGATAAACAGGATCAGACATATGACGGCTATATAAAAGCATTGACCGACATCAGCCGGGCAATCACTTCAGATCTTTTTATTGAAGATCTGTTAAAATTGATTGTCATGGTGACGGCCAAGGTTACAGGTGTTGAGATCTGTTCTTTATGGATTGTCAATGAAGAGGAAAAACCACCTAAAATACAACTTAAGGCGACCCAGTCCATTTCGCCGGATTATATCAAAGACCGGGCGCTTAATCTGGACGAAGGTGTTGTAGGGTTTGTGGTAACCCATAAAAAACCTTTGATTCTAAAAGATGTGTTAGAATCAGATCTGTTCAAGGAAAAAGAGATGGCCAGAAAACTGGGCCTTGTTTCCATGGTCGGTATTCCTTTAATAACCAAAGAAGAAAAAGTTATTGGGGTGTTAAACTGTTTTACAGCCACGCCCCACGACTTTTCCGATACAGAAGTCAATCTTTTAAGAGCTGTTGCCAATCAGTCTGCCGTAGCTATCGTTAATACAGAACTTATGGTAAAAACCAAGGTGATCCAGGAGGAATTGGAAGCCCGGAAAAAGATAGAACAGGCCAAGGAAGTTCTCATGAATAAACGTCAAATGACCGGTGCTGAAGCCTATGGCTGGATACGGAAAAGAAGCATGGATTCGAGAAAATCTATTCGTGAAGTGGCAGAAGCAGTGATTCTATCCAATGAGATTTTTAATGACGAATGATCCTGCCATTGGCATCTTTCTTACCAAAACCCCCAATGGCCGGTAAAATACACATATAAGGCCAGGGCTAAATTTGTTGTCCCATGTGCGACCATGCAGGATATCAGGTCTTTTCTTATGATCCATAAAATGGATATCAATATGCTGTAAGCCGCAGCTGCCGGCCACTCAACCAGCAGGTGCCCTGCTGTAAATACAATGGTTGAAATCCCAATGGCCATTATGCTCCATGCTCCTGGCTTGACGTCATTGATACTATTATTGTCCAGGGTCTCATTTAGAGGTGAAGCAATGATATTATTTTTCCTGTTGAGATTCCATTGAAACGCCACTCGGAATATATATCCCCGGATAAAAAATTCCTCAAAAACAGGGACAATCAATGCGGCTGAAAATAATCTGAGGAAAAACCCTGAATTGGTCCAGGGTTTACCGGTAACCTCTATGAAAGGGGCCATCAAAAGACACCAGATTGCAAAACCGGCAATACCGAAAACAATCCCGTAAAAGATTGAACCTGATATTTTTTTTGGGCCGGTGGTGGGGGCATACCATTTCCAGGCCCAGTATAAAAGAAAAGGGACAATGATGATTTTTAAGATATAATGGATCTCAATAGGAATTCTGTCCTGACCTAATGAAGCAATTCCAACATATGCAAAATATGGCACACTATAGGGTAGCAGCAGGTCCCTATTGGTGATTTTTTTCGATTCTGCATCTGTTTTTTTATTCAAAGTATAACAGACCCATTTTTTTTAGGCACACTTTGAAATATCCATCCTCTGGGATTTCACCCAGGTTTTTTTCAACAGCGTGAAAATTTCCATTGGCATGCCGTAGGGAAGATCCACAAAGGAAAATTCCTCATTAATATCAATGTGTCCTATGTGTTTGCTGTCAAGGCCGGCTTCATTTGAAATGGCGCCCACAATATTGCCTGCACGGATCCCATGGCGCTGGCCCACCTCAATGCGATACCGCTCCATGCCAGTTTCCAGGGGGAGGATAATCGCCTCTTTTCGTCTGGATGGCTTTTTTATCTGTTTGGGTTCTTGCTTTTTAACAGACATATGTTTTTCCCCGGAAAGGTCTTTCCTATTCAGCCGTTCATTCTGGGTAGACCGTACGTTCCCGGCTGTTTTGATTTTTGTCGTTTTTTCATTTTTTGGAGCCGACAATAAGAAGGGTGTGTCACCATGAGCCAGTTTAGCAAGGGCTGCTGCAACCTGTGCTACAGGTATATCCTGTTCCTGGGCATATCCCTCAATCAATTCCTGGAAAACACTCAAATCTTTTGATGCCAGGGTCTGTGTGATGGATAATTTAAAATCAGCCATCCGCTTGTCATTGATAATCTTGTGGGATGGCAGGGAGATTTCCTTGATATTATTTTTGGTGGTTCGTTCTATAACCTTAAGCATCCAGCGTTCGTTCCGGTTCACGAACAGGATGGCTTCTCCTGTACGTCCTGCCCTGCCAGTTCTGCCGATCCTGTGAACATAGGGTTCCACCTTGGGTGGCATGTCATAATTGATCACATGGGAAATCCGGTCCACATCCAGTCCCCGGGCAGCCACATCTGTAGCTACCAGGATATCTATATATCCTTTTTTCAAGCGGTTGATAGTCCTCTCTCTGGCATTCTGGGCAATATCACCATTCAGGGCTTCTGCCTTGAAACCTTTGTCCTCAAGGGCTTTTGCCACCTCAAGGGTGGCGGTTTTGGTTTTGGTAAACACGATCACCCCATCAAAGGAGATACCCTCCAGGATCTGTGTCAGGGCCTGGGTTTTTTTAGTCCCGTTGACCATCCAGTATTGCTGGTTAATGGTGTTAATCTCTGTGGAATCTGGTTGGACTATGATCTCTTTTGGAGTTTTCAGATATTTTTGGGCAATTTTCCTAATGGGCCTGGGCATGGTGGCTGAAAATAGAGCGATCTGTGTATCGTCCGGAGTTTTGTCCAGGATCCATTCCACATCGTCAATAAAGCCCATGTGAAGCATTTCATCGGCCTCATC
>CAYWGN010000188.1:0-10276 GCA_964457495.1 uncultured Desulfobacula sp. | reverse complement strand
CCATTTTCCAGGAAAAAGATTCCCATGCTGCATTTTATCTTGAATCAGAAGGGGTTACCCGCCTTGATGTATTAAAATTAATTTCTCAAACAGTGGAACCTACAAAAAAAGGTCCACCGGCTATGGACCACCCATCCCGGAGAATATTCAATCCTGACGACAGAAAATCAAAACAGGAAAAAAAGAAAGATCCTTTAGAAATATTTACAACAAATCTCTTGCAAAAAGCGCATGATAAAAAGATAGATCCGCTAATCGGAAGAGTTGATGAGATGGACAGAGTCATGCAGGTTCTTTGTCGCAGAAAAAAAAATAATCCTATTCTGGTGGGAGATCCAGGAGTTGGAAAAACAGCCATTGCCGAAGGGCTTGCCATACAAATAAATGATAAACTGGTACCGGATCTTTTAGAAAATTGTGAATTATATTCCCTTGATATGGGAGCACTTCTTGCCGGAACAAAATATCGAGGCGACTTTGAACAACGTCTAAAAGATGTTATCAACGCCCTTGAATCCAAAGAAAACGCATTGCTGGTTATCGATGAAATCCATACAGTAGTAGGAGCCGGTGCAACCTCCAGCGGCTCCATGGATGCTTCAAACATTTTAAAGCCTGCTCTTTCCTCCGGAGATATAAAATGTATCGGTACAACAACCTATGAAGAATACAAAAACCATTTTGAAAAAGACCGTGCTTTTTCAAGGAGATTTGAAAAAATTGAAGTCTGCGAGCCTTCAGTTGAAGAAACAACTCAAATTTTAAATGGGCTTAAACCCTACTATGAAGCACATCACGGTCTGACCTACACTGCCGAAACTATTGAAGCTGCAGCCTATCTGTCGGATAAATATATCAATGATCGGCTCCTGCCGGACAAAGCCATTGATGTTATTGATGAAACAGGTGCCTTTCTGCGGCTCAAGGGAAAAGGCAAACGAAAAATAGTAAGCCCCAAAGATATTGAAAAAATTGTCGCTAAAATTGCCAAGGTGCCTGTTACAAGTGTTTCATCAACGGATAAGGCCAGCCTTTCATCCCTGCCAAAAAGAATGTTTAATGTTATATTTGGACAAAATGATGCCATTGAAACCCTGACTACTTCCATTAAAAGATCAAGGGCAGGTCTTGCTGCTCCGGATCGTCCCATTGGATCTTTCCTTTTCATGGGACCGACAGGTGTTGGCAAAACAGAGGTTGCAAAGCAGCTTGCCCATCATATGGGGATCGAGTTTTTAAGATTTGACATGAGTGAATACATGGAAAAGCATGCCGTTTCAAGACTTATCGGAGCCCCGCCAGGATATGTGGGCTTTGATCAGGGCGGTATCCTGACGGACAGTATCAGGAAACATCCTCACTGTGTTCTATTGCTTGACGAGATTGAAAAAGCCCATATGGATCTTTATAATATTCTTTTACAGGTTATGGACTATGCAACCCTGACTGATAACACTGGTAAATCAGCTGATTTCAGGAATGTTATCATCATCATGACATCCAATGCAGGGGCAAGGGAAATGAGTGTCAATTCCATTGGATTTGGCTCCCAGTCAGCAAATATTGATTCCAAAGGAATGAAAGCCGTTGAAAAGGCATTCAGTCCTGAATTTAGAAACCGGCTTGACGGTATTGTACAATTTAACCATCTGTCCCCTAAGATCATGGAATTAATTGTTGATAAAAACATGAAAGAACTCAAAACCATGCTCAAAGCCAAAGAGATTAGATTGAGCTATTCTTCCAAGGTCCGCTCCTTTCTTGCAAAGGAAGGATATGACCCCAAATTTGGAGCCAGACCTTTGGCAAGAATTATCCAGACCCGGATAAAAGACAAGCTCACAGATGAAATCCTTTTTGGCAAATTGGAAAAAGGCGGTAAAATATCCATTGGCCTTCGGAATAATGAGCTTAATTTTATCTTTAAAAGTTGAATGCCCCTTTTCAGGTTATCAAAAAGATTAGACTTTCCCCCGGCCTGGCTTGCTCGATCTGATGGACTTTTATGTATAGGTGGAGATCTTTCCCCCCAAAGGCTGCTCCTTGCCTATGAAAATGGAATCTTTCCCTGGTTCTCAAAAGATGAGCCTTTGCTTTGGTGGTCACCTGATCCAAGGCTGGTACTATTACCAAAAGATATTAAGATTTCAAAAAGCCTGAATAAAAAAATAAAAAAAAATATCTATAGCATTACAGTGGACACGGCATTTGAGCAAACCATTCGTTCCTGTGCAAAACCAAGAAAAGATAAACAGGAAGGCACCTGGCTTGTAGATGAAATGGTTGATTCTTATATAAAACTTCATACACTGGGATATGCCCATTCCATTGAAACCTGGAGAGAAAACAAATTAGTTGGCGGACTGTATGGTGTTTGTCTTGGCAGGTCTTTTTTTGGGGAATCCATGTTTTCCTTTGAAAGTGATGCATCAAAAATTGCTCTGGTCGCCCTTTCAAACCATTTAAAAAAACAGGATTTTGATTTAATTGACTGCCAGGTGACCACAGACCATCTTCTAAGCATGGGAGCAATGGAAATATCAAGAAATTCATTTCTTGATATCATCCTTGAATCTGTTAAAAAAAAAGATGGCAAAAATATTTGGAATCAGGATATCAACCTGGAACTCAATTAAATAGAGAAAAATGGACGAAATACTATCCGAATTCAAGAATCAGATCTTTTTAAAAATTGAAATCGAAAATAGAATCATTGGTTCAGTAAGAATTTGTTTGGTAAGGAGAACATGCCACTCACATTCCACACTCCAGGCCCCGGCCGGGTTAAAGTTAAGTTACTATTTTAAATTTGTATTTTGTTTTTACATGCGATTGCCATAGGTGTTTTCTTCTACTTGACAAAAAAGCTTTAGACATCATTATGTTGGATAGTGTCCAAATCACTGAGGAGACAAAAATGCTTTTGAAATTATTTTTATGTTTTACCCTTATTCCTGTTATTGAACTTTATCTATTAATAAAAGTCGGCACGATCATTGGAGGTCTGAATACGATTCTCCTGGTCATTCTGACAGGATTTTTAGGAGCCTGGCTTGCCAGGATAGAGGGCATGAACACCATGATGAAATTAAAGATGAATTTACAGCAGGGACTAATGCCGGCGGAAGAATTGATCGATGCCGTTATTATTTTTGTTGCTGGCGTTGTATTGATCACACCCGGACTTATAACCGATGTTTTTGGACTGCTCCTGTTATGGCCCTTGACCCGGAATAAATTTAAACAATTCTTAAGAAAAAAATTCGATGAAATGCAATTTCAGGGCAATATTAATATTACCAAATTTCATTAATTTTTAAAGGATGGCCTATGTTTTTAGATCTAATTAAAACCAGAAGAAGTACAAGAAAGTTCAGCGAAAAACCAGTTGAAAAAGAAAAGGTATCCTCACTTGTTGAAGCAGCCTTAAGGTCATTTTCTTCAAGGGGTATTAATCCCTGGCAATTTATTGTTATTGAAGACAAAAATATCCTTGAAAAACTTTCCAAAGCCAAACCCCACGGCTCAGGTTTTTTAAAAGGAGCAACGCTTGGCATCGTTGTATGCGGTGACGTATCCCAAAGCGACGTATGGGTTGAAGACGCATCCATTGCTTCCGCCTTTATCCATCTGACCGCCCATGATATTGGGCTTGGCAGTTGCTGGATACAAATCAGAAAACGAGAACACGATTCTTCTAAGGCTGCTGATACTTATGTTAAAGAACTCTTAAAGATACCCGATAATTTAATGGTTGAGTCCATTATTGCCATCGGATATCCCGATGAAATAAAAAAAGGCCATTCAAAAGATTCTTTGCAGTTTAATAAAATTTCATTTAATACCTATGGCATAAAAGATTAAATAGTGCCTGACCGAAAACCCCGTGTTTGGGCTAAATATTCTTAAAATTTCTTTCTCCGGAAGAAAGCCTGCATGCTTTGGTAAACTCATTAAGGCTTTCTTCCAAGGCTTTAAGTTCTGTTGTATAACCGGCCTGGATGATATCATCCCCTCTTTGTTCAAATGCAGTCAATACATCGAGAATTGTAAGGCCCTCTATATCTGAGGCAGGAACATAACCTATGTTATCGGGTCTATTCACCTCCAGAAGAACACTGCATTCAATGAGTTTTGCCAATAATACTTTAACTATTTTCAGGGGAATTTTTATCTCATAAGCAATATCAATATCTGAAGCAGGCGTTTCTTTTTTGGCGAATCTGTTTACACACAGGTGAACAATTCGCAAAACAATCAATTTTCTTAACCAGATACTGATACTGCCGTATTCAATATTCTTGGTTTCCAGAGCTTCCGTATTTTCCCAGGAAAATGCAATTTCCGCCCCAAACAAGACAATTGCCCAGGAGGTCTGCAACCAGATTAAAAATAAAGGCAAAGCTGCAAAACTACCATAGATAGCATTATAACTGGAAACCCCTACCTGGAATTTCAGATAGGTCATTTGAGCCACTTGGAATATTGTTCCCGCAATTATACCGCCAACCAGTGCTGCTTTAATCTCTACTTTCTTGTTTGGAATAAAAAGATAGAAAAAAATAAATAATATCCAAATGGGCAAAAAAGGAAAGATATTTAATCCCAGAGAAATTAAATTTTCAATATTTTTTGGAAGTGACATATAGGATAAAAATTTGGCAAGATATGTGGCAATAAAAATATTTGCACTGCTTGAAAAAATAATCAAGATACCGGCTGTGATGGAAATGGCAATATAATCTGCAAATTTTCGAACCAATGGTCTGTCACCTTTTACCCACCAGATCTTATTAAATGCATTTTCAATATGTCCAATGAGCTTGATAAGAGAATAGAAAAGCAGAATAATACCCAGAACAGCCATTAAGCCGCCCTTTGTTTTTTCAAGAAGATTGGTTGAAAAGGTGAGAACATTCTGAATCACCTCTTCCTGGCCTGCAAACAATTCAAGGACCCGCTCTTCTAAAATTTCCTTAAACCCAAAGCCTTTTGCAATGCCAAATGCCATGGCCATCACAGGGACGATTGACAGCAGTGTAAACAGGGTCAGGGATGAAGCCCTAAGGTCACACCGATCCTCCTTAAACTCTTTTGCAGCAAAAACAATAACCTTTTTAAATTTATTAACCTGGAGTAAGACGAGTTTTTTTAAATCATTCATTGTTTTTTCATTCCAATGTTGAAAACCATTGTTTTAATCTTAAAAGCCCCTCTTGTGTGGAAACCTTTGGATAATAGCCCAGATCCTTTTTTGCCCTTGAAATATTAAACCAATGAGAAGTGGCAAGCTCTTTTGCAGCAAACCGGGTCATTGGCGGTTCTTTTTTAATATTGAAAAGCTTATACACCGACTCAAAAATTAATCCTGCAACATAAGCGGTTTTTCCGGAAACATGTCCTTTTATAGGTGATAGGCCTGCAGCCTCCAGAAAGGCATTTACCATTTCCCATTTTGAAATTGGTGCATCCTGACTCACAAAATAGATATTTCCCGATAACAAAGAATTTTCCAAAAGCTTTTCAAAGGCCAAAAGATGAGCATCAGCAGCATTGTCAACATAGATGGTATCCACCAAGTCATCTTTTCGCCCTATCTTTTTTAATTTGTTAGCTCTTTTAACAATTCTTGGGAACAGATGGTTATCTTCAGGGCCCCATATCAGGTGGGGTCTGAGGATAATGGTGTGCAAATCTTTGCCGGCAGCTGCTTGAATTAATTTCTCAGCCATGGCTTTGGTTTTTGGATATGGCGCCAGATACTTTTTCGGATAAGGTGCACTTTCATCCACATTCTCCATATCATATTCATCAAAAACCACACTTGGAGAACTGGTATATATCAATTGTTGAATGCTGTTTTCCAGGCATGCAGATATGACATTTTCTGTTCCCGTCACATTTGTTCTGAAAAATTCCTGAAAAGGCCCCCAAATACCAGCTTTTGCAGCCACATGAAATACAGCATCAATTTTTTCAAAGGCCTTTACAACGGCATTTTTATCAGCCAGGTCCCCTTGAATCTGGCAAACTCCCATATTTTCAAGTTCTGGATAAAAATTTCTTGAAAAAGAAGTGACTGCCAGATTTTCTGCAACCAGTTTTTTAACAATTGCCTTGCCTAAAAAGCCTCCCCCTCCTGTAACAAGTACGTTTTTTATTTCCATTCCCTGCCCTTTTTTATTGGCCATAAATGAAATCTTGACTGGAGTCTTGAAATTGACAATACAATATCTAACAAATACCCAACATTATATTTTTCAGTGGTAAACATCAATCTTTCAATCAATCTTTCCTTGACAAAAATCATGATTTAAAGTAATTAAAGCAAACTTTTGCTGAGCGGGAATAACTCAGTGGTAGAGTGCGACCTTGCCAAGGTCGAAGTCGCGGGTTCAACTCCCGTTTCCCGCTCCACCTTTCTTTTGTAATTAGAAATCCAGTATCTGTCCCATATTTTTTTCCATAGCCTGCTGATAAATTGCGGCTGCCGTGGTCAAATCAAACAAGGCCATACCAACTGATTTAAAAAAAATAATTTTGTTTTCAAAAGTCTCATTTTTTCCCAATAATCCGGCAAATTCTTTTACCCTGTCCTTTGCTATGACATGATCTTTTAAAGGAATGGCTATATCACCGGATTCTTTAGTGGCGAACATGGTATCCACAAAAATATCATCTGCATTTTCAATCACTGTATTGGGAAACTCCTGCATATCCGGTCGAAATGAACCGATTGAAATAAATGTTTTCCCAAAAAGATTATCAGGACTTGCTTCAAACAAAGGAGTTTTACTTGTTGTTGCAGCAATAATCACTTTGGAATCTGCAACCAATTGGTTTGGGGTTTTGGCTGCCACATATTCAAGGTCGGCAAATTCTTTTTTCAGGGTATTGATCATCCCCATTACAGCCTCGCGACTCAAATCATAAATATAAAGGGTTTTTATACTGCGGTTAAATAAAAGGTACCGTGCCTGAGAAAGCCCTTGCACTCCAGCACCCAGGATACCGGCAGTATCTATGGAATCAGCAGTCAGAAGTTTAACCCCCAACCCCCCCACTGCACCTGTTCTCTGGGCTGTTATTGCCGCACCATCCATGATGGCCAATGGTTGTCCTGAAACATTATCAGAAAGGACCATCACCCCGTTCACTGCCGGCTGACCATGTTGCCGGGCTTCTGGAAAAACGGAAACTAATTTTGCCGCAAAAAATTTTTCTGAAAAACATGGCATTAATAATAAGGTATTCTGATTGTCTATCACATGCATTCTGTCCGGCATATTATATTGTTGGCTCAATACCAGTTGGTAAGCCTTTTCAACGGCTGTTTGAATCACTTCCTGATCTATTTTCCCAATTGCATATTTATTTAAAAACAGCATCATCACTCCTGAGTTTAATAGGTTTTTTCCTACCCCATACCACAGACCTGATAAAACCTGCAATTAAAACCCGAAAAATCATCTTTCACTTTATCTGCCATATATGATAAAAAACAAAATTTAATAATAATCAACAAAGGGGATATTTGTGTCTAAAAACGAAAGAGTATTATGTATTAAAAAAGATCTTTTACAAGCATCATGGGTATGCAAAAAAAGTATTGTTCCATTGGAATTAAATGACTTTATTGAAAAGTGCAGTAGCGCTGGATTTGAATTTATAAACCGCTCAGATGCAGAAAAAGATGTTTCATATAAACAGATCATCCCCTATATTGTTATTCAAACTAAGGACTTTGAGAAAACAGCCATATATAATCGGCAGGGAAGTGAACAAAGACTTCATGACCTTTGGTCCATAGGAATAGGCGGTCATATCAACCCCATTGACATGGAAACACAAACCGCCTCTTTTTTGCAGATTCTGACTGTTGGCATGGAACGGGAACTTCAAGAAGAACTTGATCAAAGGCCTGAAAAAGATCTTCCCCTTTTTGTCGGCGTGATCAGCGAGGATGTCACGGATGTCGGCAAAGTTCACCTGGGTGCTGTTTTCAGGATATTGACAAATACTCCGAAAAAATTTCTGCCAGGTAGCGAGCTGTTTCAATTCACATGGGAAAAGACAAGGAATCTTGAACAATTAAATTTGGAATTATGGTCAAAAATGGCTTTAAAACTCCTATCAGATTAATAGGAGTTTAATTCTTTAAGATTTGTCTTGAAAGGATTGGACCTGATATACCAAAACATCAAGGCCGCAGGATTTCCATTCATCCTTGGGTAATCCAGCTTTATGACAAAGATGAGTTAAAAACATTTCAGGATCTTCCAGCTGTTCCCATACCTGGGGCAAAAAGGTTGCACTTTTATATTGTTTTTTAATTATCACACCATCAATATAAGGCCTAAGCTTTGCAACTAAATCTTTGGCATCTGTGTAATCCAGCTTTTCCGGAGGAGTTAAAATGCTGATCTCAATGTGTGTATCCTTTAACTCTTCATAGGAAAGCGGGCTGAATCTTGAGTCATTAAATGCAGCATGCCCTGCATTATCCATGACACCATGTAAAATTGTTTTGATCGGATCAATATTGCCTATACATCCTCGAAGATCCCCTTTTTTGTGCAGGGTGACAAAAGTTCCGCGCTTTTCTTTCAAAACCAGAGATGAAACATTGGTTTTCAAAGACCCGGGCATGTCACTTTTTTTTCCAAATTTACCCAGGATATTTTCCCTGGCTATTTTTAAAAGTAAATTGCCGTCTTCTTTGGATACTTTTTCTGTCATTTACTTTTGTCCATAACCCCTCACAAAATGAATGAAGTTATCCTTTCTTTTGTTTAAAATATAGATCCACCAGCTCTTTTGCAAGCCCGACATAAGTTTCAGGAGTTAATAGTTTCATTCGTTCCTTAAAATCCAAGGGCACTTTTTCAAGGGAATCAACAAATTTTATCAGATCTTTTTTGGTAATTTTTTGGCCCCGGGTAAGTTCTTTCAGCCTTTCATAGGGATTTTCTTCGCCAAAAATCCTCATGGCCGTCTGGAAGGGTTCAGCAAGAAGCTCCTGGTTATTATCAAGATCTTTTTGTATGGTTTTATCATTCAGATCTACCTTGGATAATCCCTTTAAAGCATTTTTAACACCAATGGCAAAAAAGCCGAAAACAGATCCCAAACTTCTCAAAACCGTGCTGTCACTCAAATCTCTTTGAAACCGTGACTTTTGCAATTTAACACACAAATGCTCCATCATTGATATGGCAATCCCCATGTTTCCTTCACTGTTTTCAAAATCAATGGGATTTACCTTATGGGGCATGGTGGATGATCCAGTCTCTCCTTCTTTAACGCGTTGCGTAAAATATCCAAGACTGATGTATCCCCACATATCCCGGTCCAGATCAATAATTGTTGCCCCTGCCCTGATCATGGCATGCAGGACAAAAGCAATGGAATGATTTGGATTTACCTGGGTGGTAAAAAATATGGGTGCAAGATTTAAATGGGTGGTAATAAATCGTTGTGATGCTTCCATCCAGTTAATCTCAGGATATACAAAATAATGGGCATTATAATTTCCTGTTGCCCCATTTATTTTTGCCTGGACTTTAGTTTGTTCAATAATATCTGCTTCCTGTAAAAGCCGCCAGGCAAAATTTATAAATTCTTTGCCAACAGTTGTTGGTGATGCAGGCTGGCCATGGGTCCTGGACATCATGGGAATGGACTTATATTGTAATGCCTTTTGCTCAAGATCAACAATTAGCTGTCTCAATAATTCAACAACAATTTCTTTTCCTTTTTTCAACATCAGGGCATAGGACGTATTATTGATGTCATCCGAGGTACAGGCAAAGTGAACCCATTCTTTTATATGGGAAAGCCCCAGAAGATCAAGTTTGTTTTTTATAAAATATTCTACTGCTTTTACATCATGATTTGTCTGTTTTTCAATTTCCTTAACCTTGCGGGCATCTTCCTGGTCAAATGCCTGTGCTATATTGTCAAGTATTTCAGTGTTTAAATCTTCAAAGGATTCAAGCTTTAAATCAATTAATATAAATTTAAGCCATTCAATTTCAACAAACACCCTGTGTTTTATTAAGCCATACTCAGAAAAAATATCAGCAAACTCTTTTGTTAATCTGGCATATCTTCCATCCAGTGCTGTCAAAGCATTTATCATCGGTTTTTTTACTCCATTGCAAAGCTAAATATTTAAAATCATTTGACTTTTATTATCAATTTATTTAAATTTTCCCATAATATTACATAATGCTTAAAATAGCAGACAATTAAAAAATTAACAATCCAAAACAAA
>CAYWGN010000187.1:0-10287 GCA_964457495.1 uncultured Desulfobacula sp. | reverse complement strand
GTAATTTTTCAAATTACCAATAATACCAGTTTTGGTAATTTTGGTAATTTAAGAGAACGGTTAGGGTTTTTTGAATTTCTATATGTTTTGGATAATTTGCTGGTATTCTATCTAATAAAAATACCAGCGCTGGCATTTTCACCATTCACTATTTACCATTCACCATTAATCTGTTTCTTTTTTAATTCAGATTTTACCGGATCTATTTTATTGATATCAAGACCAAAATCGATCATTTCATAAATGCAGGTGCCATCAACGAATAGAGCCCCGTCGGCTATAACAGAATAGGATTCATTTTCACAAAAGATCTCTTTTATGTGGGCATGGAGTTCTATCTTTTTATTTGATGGTATGATCTGTCCCCTGTAGACCCATTCATGGCTTTGGCCGGGGGACATTCTGGGTTCATAGCGGTCCATGGGGATATCAAATTTTTTCAGCAGAAAGAATCGGATCATTTGAATAAAGGATTCTATCCCTAAGGAGCCAGGGCACACCGGGTCCTGATAAAAATGGGCATTAAAAAACCATTCTTCTGGATCAATTTTTTTGGTTGCCTTTACATATCCTTTTTCATATATGCCTCCATCAAGGCTTAACACCTCAATATCATCAATCATACGCAAGGCTTTTGACGGCATGCCCATATTTTTATCGTTATTGTTATCATCTGGTGTCAAGGGCGCGTCATCTTTAAAATGCCAGGTTTTTGACATTTCAAGATCTTTGTAGGGCAATGCATATTTATCAAACCGGCTGTCCCTGATTCCGATCTGATTTGAAAGGGCCTGTCCAGTGAAAAAACCAAAATGGGTGAAGCCTTTATAAACGCTGTCCCCTTCCTTTAATACATCATAATCAAAATTCTGAATGATCATATTGCCGGCTTTGGATACGTCTGTCATCCGGGTTTTGATGGTGAGGGTACCGCAATTTTTGAACAGGGGCTTAATCAGTTCTGCCTTGCCCCCCAGGTTTCTAAAATAAAGCCTGTCGTCACTTTCAAGGGCGGAACCGGCATAGGCTGCCAGCCAGCCGCATGGCTGGAGCGTAATTTCCAGCAGGATACAAAAGGGCAGGGAAGAGGCCCTGTTAGCCTTAAAATACCATGCATCTTCTGGAACTTCATATTGGGTTTCAATCCATCCGCCGGGTTTCATTTCCCATTGGGGGTGGTTTGCCTTCAGTATCCGGTCCATGAAAAAATAGGGCGGTCTGGGAAGTCGGGCGATCTGCCGTTCTTTATCAAATATGGTATATTTTTCTCCAAATGCCTGGGAAGGATTTCCCTGGGCAAAGGCAAGAATGGATTCCTTTGAAAAAAGAGGTTTGTGTTTGAATTTTTCCTTTAAGGATGGATCCGTAATGGCTTCAAATCCCGTTATACTGGCAACAACTATATTTTCTTCATTTAAAAAGGTAAAATATCCTTTTATTTTATTTTTGGTTTCTTCATTTATCGTAAAGAGAATTCGAATATTTCCCTTTAGTGTTTTAAAGGATGAATACAGCCTTAAAGCGGCAATAAAGCTTGGCAGGCAGCCCTGTCCAGTTCTTTGGTGGGACCAGAGTATGGCTGCCTGAAATGCTGCATCCAGCATCATGGGTTCAATAGTCCATTTTGAATGAAAGGTTTTTTTAAACCATTGCCCAGGAGAGGGGGAAAGGGCCGTAATAACCTCAATGCCTTTTGGGGAATATCCATTGATGGATTGTATCCCCTGAAGAGCCTTGCCGTGGAAAAGGATATCCGCATATGCCTGTTTTATGGTTTTTGGAAAGGGTTTTAACTCCATGAAAGCGGCGGAAGACAACACAGGTGGTTTTGGCAGTTGGTTTTTTAATATAATGGTACAATTTGAATGGATAAAAAATGGGTCCTGGGAAGTACCTGAAGTTATGGTACTCTGGGTTTTAAAGTTGTTTTCCCCAGGCTTGCATTTTCCCAGATTAACATGGATATCAAGTTCTTTTTTCCCGGGTTTTATTCCCTTTAAAAGGCGATAATTATCCATTCCGGCAAATACAAGGCCGGGATTGTTTTTTTCTGCTGCATGGGCATGGCATTCCATTAATAGGGCAAAAGGAACTACGGGTTCTCCGGCTATCATGTGATCTGCTAAAACAGGGGTTGATGAAAGGCCGAAAGATAATGTCATAGCCTTTGAAAGGCATGGCTCTTTTGATTTTTCTTTTTTTAAAACCGCTGCTCCGATGATCACTTCAGGATCATTTTCCCCAGTGTTTCCCATTTCCTTTAATAATTGTCCGGCACCATCCTTTAAGGGAATAAGGTCAATACCTCTTTTTAAAAATTCTTTTTTTAAAGAGGCATCCACCATTCCGCCTTCCCAGGGTCCCCAGTTGATGGAAACAAATTTACAGCCTGAATTTTCCAGGGCAAGTTTTTGTGCGGTTTTATTTAAGATTTCATTTGCCATTGAATAGTCACACTGGCCCTGGTTACCCATCCGGGCAGCAATGGAGGAAAATAAAACAAAATATTTGAGCTTATCTGGTTTTGATGCTGACATCAGTGATTCAAGCCCTTTTACTTTTGTCTCCAAAACATGGCAAAACTGATCCATTTGTTTATCAATGATCAGTTTGTCTTCAAGGACCCCTGCGCCATGTATGATTGCAGTTATATGGTTGAACTCTTTTCGTGCTGCTTTAAAAACAGCATGGATTTCTTCTGGATTTCTGATGTCTGCTGAAAAATATGTAACCGTTGAGCCATGTTCCATCATTAATTGAATATTTTTTTTGATTTCCCGGTCAGATATGATTTTTTGATATATTTTCTGTATATCAGCGGGTTTTGGTGACTGGCCTTTAAATTCATGGGTGAGTATAGCTTTTTTCAATATGCCGGGATCTTGAATATCCCTGGCCCATTCAGGTTCAAAAGATGGCGTTTTTGACCTGCCGATAAGAACAATAACCGGTGAATATTTTTCAGCAATTTCTATGGCACATGCTGCGGTCACACCCTTTGCACCGCCTGTAATGACAACCACATCAAGGGAAGTAAGATCAATTGTGGTATCTGTTAACGTTTGGTCCACCAGGGTTGGGATATTACAATTGTCCCCATCCAGACCCATTTCAACAGCACCCTGGGTCATCATTAAAGAGACTGCAGCTTCAGCATTTTCCAGACATTTTTCAAGGGAATCAGGCATGTCCAATGCCCGGCATAAAATATTTTTCCATTCAAGGCTGGCTGTCTTTGCAAGCCCTGCAAGTCCGCCATAATATGGATCCGTATGAAAGGCTGTTTTTGTAAATCCAAATCTGCCGCCTAAAAAGGAGACCGTTGATAAAAAGGCACCTTTTTGGGTGGCGGAATCCATGAGAAAACAGGCGTTCTTTTTTACTAATAGAAAGGCGGATTTTAAAAAATTCAGGGCAGTATCAGGGCTGTTTTTTTGGAAAGCATCGGGCAAAAGGACTATCCCTGCAGCATCGGGCAATTGGGGAATATTTCCTTTGCTGATATCAATCAGCTCTGCGTCTATGCCTGATTTTTTAAATTCTGTTTTAAACAGAAAGGCTATTTTTGAGCTGTCTTTTGTAATGTAGACTTTTTTTTTAAGCGGCAGTTCTATTTTTGCGCCATTATAGAACCGGATCTGATTGGTGGGATATTCCTTTATAGAAACAACCTTGCGGGTCAGTTTTTTATCCAGGTGGGCAGTATTGGTTTTTTTTTCAAATTCAGTTTCAGGCCCTGATGTTTTTTTTTTTGATTCAACACTGGGTCCAGGGTCATTCTTTGTCAGATAAACAATGATCTCTTCAATGGTTTTCAAGGTTCCAATGTCATCGGAAGAAATGGTGTCAACATGATCCAGTTCCTGTTCTAATTTTGAAAGAATTTCCACCCTTTTAATGGAATCAATTCCCAGGTCTGATTCCAGATTCATTGAAGGCTCAAGCATTTCAACGGGAAATCCGGTTAATTCACTGATGGTATTGATAAGAACACTTGAAACCAGTCGGCTTATGCTTTCTTGGTCCTGTCCCTGGCCAATGGTTTTTGTGCCCGGGCTCTTCTTGCTTGTGGGTTCAGTGGTATCGGTTTCCATGGCAGGGGTTTTGCGGAAAGTCGGCTCAAGAACAGTCGGCTCAAGAACAGTCGGCTCAAGGAAAGTCGGCTCAAGAACAGTCGGCTCAAGGAAAGGTGGCTCAAGAACAGGTGGCTCAAGAACAGGGGTTTCAATAAAAGTGGCTTTCGGGTCTTGTATGGACCGGCAAATGTCCTTCAGCGTTCTTACAGATCCCATGTTTTCACTGGTTAATCCCTGGCAGGAAGGAATTTGTTTTTCCAGTTCTGAAATAATTTCCACTTTTTTAATTGAATCAATACCAAGGTCAGACTCAATGTCCATATCTGATTCCAGCATTTCAACAGGAAAGCCTGTCAACCTGCTTATAATTTCAAACAGGATGGGTTCAATTTCAGCATCAAAGGTATGATTTTCAGGTTCAGGGGTAATACGCTTTTTAATGGTTTGTGTTATCTCAATCTGGGCCTCTTGTTCAAGTGCCTGGGCAACACTGGTGTTTGAATCGGTTTGGAAAGCCGTGGTTTCATGATTTTCCTGATGAACAGGTCTATGTTGAGGTGTGGGTCGGTCTTCCATGGTTGCAGTTGCGGCGGGCCGGTCTTCCATAGCTGCAGGTGCAAGGGCTGAGTGGGCAATAGATGATGAAGCAATAGATGGATTAAACGCAAGATTACGGGTTTGTTCCATCATGCTTGCCAGAGTTTTGCTTGCCTGGGCCTGTGTTTCAAGAAATTTTTCATGGGCATGGGCTGTTTGCGTCTGAAGCTGCTGCATGGCTTCAAGTCCCTTTTGAATCATTTTCATGGCTTGTAATGCCTGTGAATCCAGATTGCCGGGATCATTTTTTTGTGTATTTGGTCCTGGTGTGTTTTGATATGTCATATCATATCCTTTTAAAACTGACCTGCTGTTATTAGAAGGTTTTTTTTGTGATGATTCCAGATTTGATTTGGGGTTTAATTCTAGGTTCGATTTCAGGTTTGATTTTGGGTTTGATTTTGGAATGCAGCACCTGTTTGCCGGTTTAGGGTTGGCACCTGAAACCTGCACCCTCATTTTTTTGGGAAAGGGTTTTTTTGCGGCATCTTCCCACTTTGTAAGGTCAACGGCAAATCCCTTTGAGGCGATCATGCATAAGGCATGGGCAAGATCTTCAATGCCTGATTTTTTCCCCGATGACGGGTCAAGACAGATGGCAGTCACTGGTGTGTCTTTTAATATTGATTTGACCAGACCCGTTAACACGGCCTTGGGGCCTACTTCGATAAAAGTCGATACATTGTTTTCAAACATTGTTTTAATATTATCAACAAAATTGACCGGGTTTGCCAGTTGATTTCCCAGCAGCTCTTTGATGTCTGAATCTTTTTTGCCATACATTTTGCCCGTGGTATTTGAAAGGACATCAACTGGTGTGGGGGAAATAATTTTTAAGGACACCTTTTTTTTAAAAGGAATTGCAGCAGTGTTCACAAGTTTGCTGTGAAATGCTGCGGCAACAGCAAGTTTAACTGCTCTTATTTTTTTTTGTTTGCAGATTTTTTTTGCCCGAAGAATTTCTTTGGTTGAGCCGGATAAAACGCCCTGGGTGTGGCTGTTTTTGTTGGCAAGGATGACATCAAGTTTTTCTTGTTTTATCAAGGCTTCAATATCTTCCAAAGGGGCTTGAACAGCAAGCATGCTGCCCGTATCTTCATCCTTTGAACCCGCATTCGCCATATATCTGCCCCGGGCAGAAGAAAGCCGGATAAACGATTCTTCATCTATCCATCCGGCTGAACAAAGGGCTGATAATTCTCCAAAACTGTGGCCGCAGGTTGTTTGTGGTGTGATGCCAAATCTTTTTAACACCTTGATCATGGCAAGGGATACAGCCCCGATGGCTGGCTGGGCAATGTCGGTGTGGCGAAGATTTTCTTCCGAGGCTGTTATTGCCTGTAAATGCCTAGGCAAAGGAAAAATATAATCCTGCAAGGGCTTGAATTCTGATGATTTATTTTCCTGGGAAAAAATATCAGCTGCCTGTTCCAAAGCAGTTAATGCTTCAGGAAACATAGAAATAATATCTTTTCCCATGCCCGTGTACTGGCTTCCCTGGCCAGGAAACAGAAAGCCTAATTTTCCTTTTTTCAGGCCCTGGGAAAAATATATATTGGGGGGTGCTTTTTCCCCATCAATGTTCTTCAGAGCCAGTATTAGGTTTTTTTGAATATCCTCGTCTTTTTTTATAACCAAAAGCAGCCTGAAAGTATGGCTGATTGAAAATCTCTGTCGTGATTCATACGCCTGAAAGGCAATTTCCTGGCAAAGCTCCTGGTCATCTTTGGCTGTATTTAAAATCGTTTTAACGGCATTAATTTTGTCTGAAAGTTCCTTTTTGCTGTCTGCTGAAAACGCCAGGATTTGAATGGCACCATCCCAGGAAACATGGGACTTTAATGGATTGTATTCTTCCAGGACAACATGAAAATTACTGCCGCCAAAACCAAATGCACTGACTCCTGATCTTCTTTTGGGACAAGAGGGGTTTGATACCCATGGTTTGGATTCAGAATTTAAATAAAAGGAAGAATTGTTAATATCCAGTTCAGGATCAGGTTCCAGGGCTTTTAATGTTGGGGGGAGGACCTTGTTGTAAAGGGACAGGGCTGATTTTATCATACCTGCAGCACCTGCCGCAGCTTTGGTATGGCCGATCATTGATTTGACAGACCCAATGGCGATTTGATTTTTTGGAGAATCCGTATCAAAACATTTTTTCAGGGCAGAGAATTCCACTTTATCGCCCACCCGTGTTCCCGTTCCATGGGCTTCAATAAGCCCGACAGTGGAAGGGGGGATATTGGCTTCCTTATACGCTTCATTTAATGCTTTGATCTGTCCTTTTGAATCCGGGGCATAAATGGCAGAGGTTCTGCCGTCGCTTGACGTGCCAATGCCTTTAATAACGGCATAGATCCTGTCATTATCTTTTTGCGCATCGTCCAGGCGTTTTAACACAAGCATGCCTATTCCTTCGCCCAGGACAGTTCCATCGGCATCTTTTGAAAATGGTTTGGCATCGCTGGTGTGTGACAGAACCCCGGTTTTTGAAAAGCACATGTGCATGAAAATATCATTCAAGGTGTCCACGCCCCCGGTAATGGACATGTCGCATTTACGGGAAACAAGTTCCATCACAGATGTATGAATGGCTGCAAGAGAGCTTGCACAGGCTGCGTCTGTTACCGTGTTTGTCCCACAAAGATTTAAGCGGTTGGCAATTCTGCCGGCAACAACATTGCCAAGAAGGCCGGGAAATGAGTTCTCCTGCCATTGGACATAATCGCCCTGTATTCTTTGAATGATTTCTTCTTTTTTTTCAACACTGATTCCAGAGTCTTCCAGGGCCTTTTTCCAGATAGGGTGTCCCAGCCTGGCTCCCAGCGGAATAACCAATTCCTGGGTTCCCGTAACCCCTAAAATCACATTGACTTTTTTGTGTTCAAGATCAGGATGGTTAATCGGATATCCAGCATCTTCCAGAGCCATTCTGGCAACTTCAAGCCCTAAAAGCTGGGAAGTGTCTGTAGCCGCAATATTATTGGGCGGAATGCCGTAAAAAGACGGATCAAAGGCGATAGACGGCAGAAAACCGCCGCGGTTGCAATAGGTATGGTCAGCTTTGGATGGGTCCTGATCAAAATAGTCTTTTACTTTCCAGTGGGTGTCATCGGGAATATCAACAATGGCATCAATTCCGCTGGACAGAAGATGCCAATATTCTTTCAAATTGCTGGATTTCGGGAAGATACATCCCATGCCGATGATGGCAATACTGATTTTTTCAGGGGGTTTATCCATTGGTTTCATAGCCATAATATGATTAAAATTAAACGTAATTGTTCAGCCCGTTAAAAGAAATTACCTCATAGCCCTATCTTATGGATATTTGCAGGAGGTTAAGCGTTTAGCATCGAACAAAAATATCCATCAGATAGGGCGGTTTCAAGCATAAGAGCTGAATAGTTACAATTAAACAAATTATGACAATATACTATTTTGGGCCTTGCAAATCCTGCAATGAGTCTGGATTTGACAAAAGTTTTACACGGAAAAATATGCTTAAAGAAAAAAAGAGATTTCCTTTTTTTTCATGGGTTTAAATAAATCCGCACCCAAGGGCAGGGTAATCCCCTGGATTTTTAAAATAGATGCCCTGATACAGATACAGGCACCAAACATGAGATTTAAAGCTATTTCAGCGGTTTCCCGGTTTTCATGGACTTCAAGAAAACTGCCTTTTACCCATTGGTTAAAGGCTCCAATGGCAGGGCCGCACCAGATCTGGTAATCCATTTTCCTTTCTAAATTCCCCTGGATGGCCCATTTGGAAGAAAGACCCAGATAGGATCTGAAAACAAGGGACATTTTATGTTTGGGATCATTTTGAGCCCTTTTAATTTCTTTTGTATTTCCAGTTTTGTGGAAAAACTCTTTTGTGGAGGCCCAGGCATCTTCAAATTTTGCCTGCAAAATTTTTTCCTGTATTTCCTGTTTTGATTTTTCATCAATGTCATCAAAACTAGTGTGGGCCCGGTAAAGTTTAAACAATTTATCAGCCCGTACAGGAAACAGGGTTCCGCGTTTTAATACCTGGACTTTTGCTCCGATTTCAAACATGTCTGCTGCAGGGGCCATGGCAACATCTGCCTGTTCTGCCTGGCACAGCATTTTTTTAACATCTTCACAGATGTCAGCCTCAACACAGGATTGATTGATAGAACCCGTCAGTATATAGGCCGCTCCCATTCCAAAGGCGGCAGCTGCTGATTCAGGAGTGGCAATACCCCCGGCAAGCCCTACACAAAGAGGCTCTTTATAATGATAGGTTTCCATGAATTCATTTTTTAATGCCATCATGGTTGGCAGCAGGGTCAGTGCTGGACGGTTGTCTGTATGTCCCCCCGAGTCTGCTTCTGCTGTCAGGTCCTGGGCCATGGGAATATAGGCTGACAGTTGGGCCTCCTGTTGTGTAATCAATCCCTTTTCCAAAAGGAGGTTCACCAGTTTTTTCGGGGGCGGTGAGAAAAACTGCCGGGCAATTTCAATTCTTGATACCTTTGCAATGATGTGATTGGCCGTGACAACCTGGCCCTGGCTGTTTGAATAAATTCCTTTAATTCGATAATATACAAGGGCCGGGGTCATGCGCATGAAGGCTGCTGCACTTATCAGAGTGATCTTATGCTTTAAATAAAGGTCAACCGTTGCCATTTCATGGTCAGGGTCCCCCAGAGAATGAATCAGGTTAAACCCGAAAGGCTTATCTTGCAGGCTGTTTTTCAGGTCAATAATATTTTCTTCAATTTTTTCAAGGCAAAGACCGCCTGCACCAAAAAAGCCCATCATACCATTTTGAGCCATGGTTTTTACCATGGCAGCAGAGGTGATCCCATTGGCCATGGCACCGGCAATATAGGGATATTTTAACCCATGCCTTTTTTTAAACCCCTCATCTCCAAGGTTTTCAAGCCGGACAGCCGGGACAAAGGCCTTAATACTATGCCCCGTATTTTTCTTAAAGGCTGAAAAGAAAAAATTATTATCTTTGCTTATAAAATTAATCCCTTCTTTGGTCTGAATAGCAAAAATAGGAGTGTTTACCTGCATGAGCAGGGCATTTAATGGGTTTGGTGTTTCATCGGGCATGCTGGTTTCCCTGTAAAATTGAGGTAAGACGTGTTTTATTGGTGAAGGTCTTTATACTATGATCTTGATAAAAATAAAACCATTAATCAGTTCCGCGGATGGTATTTTTGATGCATTTTGATCAGATATTCCCTTGAAATATGGGTATAAATCTGTGTTGTAGATATGTCTGAATGGCCCAGCATGGTTTGAACTGACCGCAGATCTGCGCCGCCTTCAAGCAGATGAGTGGCAAAGGAATGTCTTAATGTATGGGGGGTGATATTCTTTGATATGTTGGCCAGGAGGGCGTATTTTTTTATGATTTTCCAGAAAGACTGACGGGTCATGGGTTTTCCAGCCCTTGCAACAAAGAGATAAGGGGTTGAAATTTTTTTTAAATGGGAAGACCGGCCCTCTTTGATCCATTTTTGTGTAATGGTTCTTGCCTTTGAACCAATGGGGACAATGCGTTCTTTGGAACCTTTTCCCATGACCCTTACAAAGTTTGCATCAAGGTTAATATCCTGGAGGCGCAAAG
>CAYWGN010000186.1:0-10429 GCA_964457495.1 uncultured Desulfobacula sp. | reverse complement strand
ACCCTGGGTATTGTCAGAAGAACCTTGATCATTGGAAAACCGGATATCCTTCACAATGATGATAGTCCGGGGTCTTTCTTAAATCTTGAAAAGCTTAGACTTTAGCCAGTGGGGCTCGCTTCAATTTTTTATATTTATAAAAACCACTCTGGAAGAATGTCCAAAAATGATGCCTGCGGTTCATATATTTGAATGGAAAGTTTTATTCTGGAAAGGCAGAAGTGCCAGATATAGTGGTTCCCAAATTCCGTCGGGGCTTGATCCTATTAATAATAGTCTACAGTGAAAAATTTTAAAGATACCGATACAAATCAAAACCGTTTTCCGATAAATGTTGAAATCATTATCAGGTAAGTATTCATGATTGCTCATTAATCTAAAACAGGTATTACAATACTTGCTCAATTTTTATCATTTTCTTACAAAACAAGACGTCAATTTCATATTTATTTGTTTTATTGGAAAACATTATTTCTATATAAAAATAATAATTTATATCTATTGACATGGAATTTTTTTATTGGTATGAAATCCGCATAATTTATATCTGAGTGCATTTTGAATATATCCTGTAACACGAGTCAAGATCGTTTGAGTTTTGAAGCCTGAAATCCACTTATGCTAAATTTCTGCTACAAGTCCAAATTTTAATATTGATGGCAATATAGTTACATAATTTATATTCGACACCTATATAGCCTTTATCATTCAATTGAAAGGTGGCAAAGGATGACAAAATTATCACCGACATGGATTGGATTGGTCATGGGCGCATTGCTCCTGTGCACATGTAATGAATTCACAGTAGCATCTGAATCAAATTTGGCAGTCACAGATAGTGGTTCTTGGGTCAGGAAAGCGAATATGCCAACAGCAAGGAGTCGTTTTTCTGTCAGTGTAGTTGACGGGAAGATATACACCATTGGAGGGATTGTTAAGGGGGATATTCAAGTGAAGGGCAATCAGCAGTAGAAGAATATGACCCAGAGACTAACGTATGGAAGAAAAAAACCGGAATGCCGACTGCTAGAATGTGGCTTGCTACAGCAGTAGTAAACGGAAAAATTTATGCCATTGGTGGGTGTGGCCTTTCAAGTGGTTTGCAGGTTGTAGAAGTATACGATCCCAAGGTAGACATATGGACAGCAAAATCTGAAATGCTGACGAAACGGTTAGGGCATTCCGCGAGTGTAGTTGATGGAAAAATTTATGTGATCGGCGGACAGATTTGTTATGATCGTATGCCATTAGCAATATCTGAGGAATATGACCCCAAAATTAAACCTCGGCAACTACTCAGGTGAAATGATTTTTCCTTGAAAAAATAAACAGACCTTTTAATTATTTTTGTATTTAATAAAACATTTACTATGTGGTGTAAAATATCGCTGGTTGAAAAACAAACTGTGGCCAAATAAAAAAAGCCGTAAGTCATTGAGTTAGACTTACGGCTTTTGGGGAGTGGATAATTACAAGGGTTTATTTATTCTTCAACAATCATCATAGTAGCAGGATCAAGCCTGTATCTTTGATCGGTTTTATCACCGTCCTTTAGAATCACAGCTTCTATTTTATCTTCTATAGGCTGAAGAACAATGGCTTTGTCAAAACTTTCTTTATGGGCGTCAAGCTGAATTGGGTATCCGTCCTGGCTTAATTTTTCTTCACGGTGGGTTTTCATGGAGAACCAGATAAAAATAGAAAATTCATGGTTTAGATCTTCAAGTTCCGTAAGGATACCTGAAACATCCTTGTCAAAGTTTAAGCCGTCAATAATCATGGTGGAAGGCAAGGCAAGGTCTGCTTTTTTGAAGCTTTTAAGATAATCTTTTATCTTTTCTGTATCAAAGGTGGATTCATTATAGCTGATTCCAACCTTATTGAGGTTGATATCTTCCCAAAGCCTGACAGCTTTCTGGGGGTCAACATAACCGATACTGTCCACAAGGTTTGTGTATGCATCATTATACCTTAAGTTTATTTTTTCAATGGATTCATCAAGGCTGATATGAAGTATTTTTTTATCGCTTAACAACTGAGTCAGAGCGATCTGAACAAGAAAACTTGTTTTTCCAACACCAGCCCTTGAAAGGACTGCACCGAATCTGCCTTGTTTCAGGTTTTCAATCCCAATGGTTTTTGAAACCGGACTTTTAGAAATGAGATCTTTTTTTAACATATTTCCTCTCTTTTATATAAATAGCTTATTTTTTTTGTGTTTTTTCTTCAAGTTTTCTTTTGGCAATCTCTTCTGCAATAGATTGCGGCACCTGTTTGTATGTTGAAAACTCCATTGTAAACTGTGCTTTTCCCTGTGTCGCAGATCTAAGAACAGTTGAAAAGCCAAACATATCAGATAATGGTACCTGGGATTCAACCACAGACATGACACCTTCTTCCTGGGAGCCTTGAATAATACCTCTTCTCTGGTTAATCAGACCCATGCAGGAGCCCTGGAATTCATTAGGTGTTTCAATAACAACCTTCATGATGGGTTCTTTGATGACGGGTTTTGCCTTGGCGTATGCCTCAAGAAAAGCCCCCCGTGCTGCAGATTTAAACGCCATTTCAGAAGAGTCTACGGCATGAAAGGCACCATCATCAATAGTAATTTTAATACCCGTAACAGGGAATTCAAGTTTGGGGCCTTTAGCCATACACCCTTCAAAGCCTTGTTTACATGCCGGAATATATTGAGTGGGGATTCTGCCGCCTGTAATTTTATTTACAAATTCAAATTCTTCATCATTTGGTTCCATAAATCCAGCCACACGACCATATTGTCCTGCACCACCCGTTTGTTTTTTATGGGTATAGTTAAAAACAGCTTTTTTGGTAATGGTTTCTCTGTATGCCACTCTTGGTTTGCCCGTGTCAACCTCTGCACCATATTCTCTTTTCATTCTCTCAACATAGACTTCAAGGTGAAGTTCTCCCATACCCTGAATGATGGTATCACCGGTTTCATGATCCACATAAGTTTTGAAAGTCGGATCCTCCTTGGTAAACCGGTTTAATGCCTTGGACATGTTAATCTGGGCTTTGTTGTCCTTGGGTACAATGGAAAGAGAGATAACAGGTTCCATGATATGCATTGCAATCAAGGAGTAATTGATCGTTGGTGATACAAATGTATCACCGGAAGCGCAGTCAACTCCGAACATAGCTCCTATGTGGCCGGCTGGGATGGCTTCGACATCTTCTGTTTGAGAGGAATGCATTCTGATGAGACGTCCTACCCTGAATTTTCTCCCATCCCTTGAATTAACCAGTGTGTCGCCTTTATTAATACATCCCTGATAGACCCTGATATAGGTTAACTGACCATATTGCCCGTCTTCCAGTTTAAAGGCCAATGCCACTGTTGGTTTGTCAAAGCTGCTTTCAAGAATAACAGACTCACCATTATTATCCATATCAAGGGCTTCATTTTCAATATCAAGAGGGGAGGGAAGATAGCTGATCACTGCATTCAGAAGAGGTTGAACAGCTTTATTTTTATATGCAGATCCAAGAAACACCGGGGTCATCTGTCTTGTAATGGTTCCGTTTCGAACAGCAGTCATGATTAATTCTTCAGTGATGATTTTTTCTTCCAGAATGGCATCGGTCAGGTCATCTGAAAAAAGAGAGACTGCATCGATCATTTCTTCCCGAGCAGTTTGGGCCTCATCCATCATTTCGGCCGGAATATCTTTAGTCACAATATTTTCACCATTGTCACCTTCAAAATAATAGGCTTTCATGGCAACAAGGTCAACAACGCCTTCATGTTTGTCTTCAAGGCCTATGGGCAACTGCATTAGAATTGAATTATGGCCCAGTTTATCCCTTAGCTGCCTGCTCACCTTGGCAGGATTGGCACCGGATCTGTCACATTTGTTAACAAAGGCAATGCAGGGGACTTTATAGCGTTTCATCTGCTGGTCAACGGTAATGGACTGGGACTGGACTCCGGATACAGAGCAGAGAACCAGCACAACCCCATCCAGAACCCTTAAAGACCGTTCAACCTCTACTGTAAAGTCAACATGGCCCGGGGTATCAATAATATTGATATTATGCGTGTTCCATTCGCAATAGGTGGCAGCCGATGCAATTGTGATCCCTCTTTCTCTTTCAAGTTCCATGGAATCCATGACAGCACCGACTCCGTCTTTGCCCCTGACCTCATTGATTTTATGTATTTTGTCAGTGTAAAATAAAATTCTTTCAGTCAGTGTGGTTTTACCGGAATCAATATGAGCACTGATGCCAATATTTCTTACTCTTTTTAGATCTCTGATCATTTTAACATTATCCTTTGAATATAAAATTTGCTTGTCAAACAATTTTAGAATACAATTGTTGTCAAAGGCTTCCCTGTATTTTAATATTGCTAAATTATTACGATTTTGTTAGTGTGAACCCGAAGTTAAACTTAGCTTATGAAACGCGATATATTATATTTAACCTACTAATTTGTCAAGTAAAAATTATTGATTTTGAATGATTTATCAGAACAATCTATCCGGGAATTCAAACAACGGATCAAAATAGGATCAAAAAGTTTAAATATCAATGTTTTAGACCATCAAGTTGATATAATGATCCTTCATGCAAAAGAGCTGATGACCTGGAATAAAAAAATAAATCTTACTGCCATTAAAGAGCCTTTGCTCATTGCTGAAAAGCATTTTATTGATTCCATTGCGGCTGTATCTTTTCTTGGAAATGAGACCTGCCTTATGGATATGGGATCCGGTGGAGGATTTCCCGGTATTCCCATTAAAATTATGAAGCCTGCTTTAAAAGTTGTCTTGATAGATTCCTCTCGAAAAAAGGTCAATTTTTTAAAATATATCATAAGAATATTACATCTGGAAAATATTGATGCTATCCATGCAAGGGTTGAAGATCTTCATGAAAACGAAAAGTATAAAAATAAATTTGATGCAGTCATATCCCGTGCCTTTACTGAACTTTTAAATTTTACAGCACTATCGTCTCCTTTTTTAAGTAACAATGGTGCAATTTATGCCATGAAAGGAAAACATGCTGACCAGGAGATTACACCTGTCATTTTAAAAAAATTTAATTTACAAACAAATCATTACCAGCTTCCTTTTGAAAAATCAGATCGATATATGATTAAGTTGTCTGTTAAACGATGATATTATTTAATTTGAATCATAAATAAGCGTGTATGCCACTGACCCCCATGCCCTATAGGGCACAACAAATTATGAAAAAGTAATGAGATGTAAGATGTGAGGGAAGCAAAATGAATGGTTTTTTCTCACTACTCAAAATTCATATCTCAATACTTTCATATAAAACAATTAACAAAATGGAGCATGGTTACTTTATGAAAAAGGTTTTAATAGCACTCTTCTTGGTTGTTACTGTTCTGTATATTTTTTCAACCCAAGTTTTTGCCAAATCCAATCTGGATGGCTTGGGAATCATTGTAAATGTAAAAAAGTGCAATTTAAGAAGTGCACCCGATATATCTAAAGATAATGTCATCTCTGTCTTGTTAAAAAATGAAACAGCATCCCTGCTGGATACATTTATCAGCAAAGGGCACCTATGGTATTTTGTTCAAACAACTGATTATAAGGGCTGGCTGTCAGCATCTGTTTCAACTTTGAAAGAAAAACCAATAGATTTTAACCAATTGGATTTAATCTATAAAAAGACATTAATACATCTGGAAAAAGAATATCCTGCTAAATACTTTAATTTATATAATAAAGTTAAAATGTATTATTCAAAGGAAGAATTTGATGCTCTGTTATTAGATCAATCAAATATCCTTTTACAGGGGGAATATCTGGATAAACTTATTTTTTTGGCATCACCTGTTTCGATTAAAACCCAGAACAGGCAGCATAAGGACGCGGTTCCTTTATTGGTAAATCAAGAGACCTTGAATAATGGAAAAGTATTTTTCAAAAAATACAAAGCATATTTTTTAAAAGCACAAAAAGAGACTGGAGTTCAAGCAAACGATATTATCGCTATTTTAAACTGGGAGTCCAGGCTTGGAATGTACAAGGGTAAATATGATATATTCAAGATATTCAGCAATCAATACTTTCATATTAATGAAGTTGAATTTGAACTTTTTCAAAAAGGCCATTATCAAAAACAAGGGGCCATGGAAAGATCCAGGGCCCTTAAAAGACTTCAAAAAATAAAAAAACGTGCTTTTAATAATCTGTCTCAATTATTGATTCAGGCAAAAAATACAGGTTTTGATCCAAGAATCGTAAAAGGGTCCTGGGCAGGTGCGATAGGTATTCCACAGTTTATGCCCGCTTCCATGTCTTATGCAGTTGATGGGGACGGGGATGGCCTCATCGATTTAAACACTGTTCCAGATTCAATTTTTTCCGTTGCCACATATCTGAAACGTCATAAATACAAGGAACGGGGTAGAGAATATGCCTTTAAACGGTATAACGCCAGTGACACGTATGTCCGGGGTGTTAAATTGTATTCTGATGAGTTTGAAAAGCTAATGCCTCAACTCTGTCCTATTGAATGAGTACATTGATTGGAATCACTCAGACTTTTTCCCCTTTGGGGCCGGCGATTTCAATTTTTTTAGTTTTGGCTGACCGCTTATAAAGACCTTATCATTTTCAGTGTAGATATTTGTAATATCCATATCAATATTGAATTGGTCACTGCCTATTTTGGTGATAAAGGGCGCAAATTTTTGAATTTCAATGGGGTATTCGATGCCGTTGCCAAGCGATAACAACTGCAGAAGGTTGGTTGCCATTTTATCTGTTTTATTTTCATTCGGTATCTGCAAAATATAAGGCGTAATATACAATAATCGGTTTGGTGCATCATAGCGCAAAGAAACGTTGCAACGGACATCGGCATAGAGGTTGCCGATGTCCATTAACAGGGCCTGATTACCCAATTTGGTTTCAAATTTAATATTTTCGCCTTTTATATTCATCTCAAATTCCACCTTATCAGAGCCAATTTTAAGGTGATTTATGGCTTGGATCAACAAGGACCCTTTAAAATAATGCCCCTTTTCAAGATTCAGCGGCAAGGCAGTTTTGATCATATCGTTTATAACATTACGAGGAATGGTAATGGTGATTTCATCAGACAAAACAGTCTGGGCATGACTGCCGGAAATATTTATCACCATTAACAAACAAATAAAAATTACGCATAAATACTTATTTTTCATAATGAGAAAGCCTCTCAACCATCCAATATTTTAGAAAATTTGAAATCAGATCAACCAGTTGATAAAGCAATATTTATAATGAAAAAACAAATATTAGTAAAGAAATATTCAAAAGGTTTAATAGATGTTTTCCCTGTCGCCAAATGCCCGGCATATTTGCCCATTTCTACATCAAAGATGTCACTGGCTGCTTCAATGGACTCTTTGGCTGATATTTTTTTTATTTAATGATAATATTAAGACTTTTTTACAGGGGATTGCCTTGATAATATTTGTTATTTCTTGACATTTTACCGGTTTAGCCTTACAAAGACAAGTTCAACTATTGAATGTCAACCGATCCGAATACCGGAGGAACAATGGATTATAAAAAAACCTTGAATCTGCCTTCAACAAAATTTGCTATGAAGGCTAATCTGCCGCAACGTGAACCCCAGCAGTTAAAAGAATGGGAAGAAAAAAAGATTTATGAGAAATTAAGAGAGCAATCCAAAGACAAAAAAACCTTTATTCTCCACGATGGACCTCCCTATGCAAATGGGCATCTGCACATGGGACATGCCATAAATAAAATTTTAAAGGATATTATTATCCGATCACGACAAATGGCAGGATACAATGCCCCCTATGTTCCAGGTTGGGATTGCCACGGACTTCCCATTGAACACAATGTAGATAAAAAGCTTGGTAAAAAGAAAAAAGAAATGACCGATGTTCAGGTCCGAAGGGAATGCAGAGCTTATGCTGCAAAATTTGTCGAAATTCAAAAAGAGGAATTCAAACGTTTTGGCGTTATGGGGGAATGGGACAATCCTTATCTGACAATGAATTACCCCTATGAAGCCAGAATTACCAAAGAATGCGGAGAGTTTGCCCTGGCCGGGGATATGTTTTTAGGTAAAAAACCTATTTACTGGTGTTGCAGCTGCCAGACAGCCCTTGCAGAAGCGGAAATTGAATACCATGACCATACCTCTCCCTCCATTTTTGTGAAATTTCCCGTAAAAGATGATCTGTCCGAACTTTTGCCAGATGTTACAGACGACATATTTGTTGTGATCTGGACCACCACCCCCTGGACCATTCCAGCCAATTTAGGTATCTGTCTTCACCCTGATTTTGTCTATGTTGCAGTAAAAACAGAAAATCATGGGGTTTTGATTGTTGCAAAAGATCTGGCTGACCAGGTAATGAAAACCCTTGGATTTGAAAATTATACTATTCTCAAAGAAATTGCCGCAAAGGATCTTGAAAATAAACGCTGCAAACACCCGATCTATGACAGGGATTCACTGATTATGTTAGGAGACCATGTGACCCTTGAAGCCGGTACAGGCTGTGTCCATACAGCGCCGGGACATGGCACGGACGATTATATTGTGGGTGAAAAATATGGGCTGGATTGTTATTCCCCAATTGAGGACAATGGAGTATTTTCAAAAGATGTTGAGTATTTTTCCGGTGAATTTATTTTTAAAGCAAATATTTCCATTAATGAAAAACTGGACAGCCTGAATCTTTTGTTAAAGAATGAAAAACTGTCCCACTCCTATCCCCATTGCTGGCGGTGTAAAAGCCCGGTGATATACAGGGCAACCCCTCAATGGTTTATATCCATGGACAAAATGGGACTTCGTCAAAAAAGTCTTGATGAAATCAATAATGTCCAGTGGATCCCGTCCTGGGGACGGGAAAGAATTTATTCCATGATAGAAAACCGTCCTGACTGGTGTCTTTCAAGACAGCGATCCTGGGGTGTCCCCATTCCTGTATTCCATTGCAAAGAGTGTAAAGAGGTTTATGTAACAAGGGAATCCGTGGATAAAATACATGGATTGTTCACACAATTCTCTTCTGATATCTGGTTTGAAAAAGATGCAAAATTTTTAATGCCAGAAGGCGCCAAATGTGAAAAATGCGGCTCAACTGAGTTTACAAAAGATCATAATATTCTTGATGTATGGTTTGATTCCGGTGTGAGTCATGCAGCAGTCCTGGATGAAAGACAAGGGCTTTCCCGACCGGCGGACATGTATCTTGAGGGAAGTGATCAGCACAGGGGATGGTTTCACTCTTCTTTGCTCACTGGTGTGGGAAGAACAGGAAAAGCACCATATAAAGCCGTTCTCACCCATGGGTTTGTTGTAGATGAAAATGGCAGGAAAATGTCCAAGTCTGTTGGAAATGTTGTGGCTCCGGAATCCGTTATTAATCAGTATGGTGCTGATGTATTGAGGCTTTGGGCAGCTTCTGCTGACTATAAAGGAGATATAAGCATCTCCAATAATATTATCAAACAATTGTCCGATGCATACCGCCGTATCCGAAATACCTGCAGGTTCATGCTGGGCAATTTTTCAGATTTTGATGTTACAAGCGATCTTAGATCCATAAAAGATATGTCTGAGCTTGACCGCTTTATTCTCCACAGACTGCATCACGTGGTAAATCGTTCACTTACCTCCTATGATAAGTATGAATTCCATACCATTTATCATACTTTGCATAATTTTTGTGTGGTGGATCTGTCTTCATTCTACCTGGATATTATCAAGGACAGATTGTATACGTCTCCTGCGACTGATCCAATGAGACGTGATGCACAGACAGTCATGTTTATCATATTGGATGCCATTGTAAAAATCATGGCACCGATTCTGCCGTTTACAGCAGATGAGATTTACCAGCATATGCCCAAAGAGTTGGATCATAAAGACAGTATTCACCTGGATTCCATGGTTGAGCTCAATAAAGAATGGGAAGATAAAGAACTGGCAGATATCTGGGAGAACATCAGAAGCCTGCGAGGTGAAGTAACCAAAGCTTTGGAAGAAGCAAGAATCAATAAATTGATCGGTCATCCTTTGGATGCTGCCCTTGAAATCAAATTGCCTGATACACTATTAAAAGAACAGGTTGAAAATTTAAAAGAAAATCTCAGTGATATTTTTATTGTATCCAGTGTTGTGATTGTGGATACAATAGATGATGCAGCTTATCACGCCAAAGAAATTCAAGGCCTGTCCATTAAAGTTAACAAGGCAGCAGGTAACAAGTGTGATCGGTGCTGGCGGTTTGATGAAAGTATCGGCATGGATGTGGAACATCCCACGGCCTGTGCGCGGTGTGCAACAGCTTTAAAAAAGATATTATAACCTGAAGGTCACACGTAACATAAAGGTCACACGTAACATAAAGGTCACACGTAACATAAAGGTCACACGTAAA
>CAYWGN010000185.1:0-10436 GCA_964457495.1 uncultured Desulfobacula sp. | reverse complement strand
GAATCCTGCCAGAAAGCCGTCCACAATGCCATGCAGGTCATGGGCGGCATTGGATATACCAACATCTATCCTGTGGAGCGAATTTTCAGGGATCTTCGCCTGGCCTCCATCTGGACGGGAACCAATGAGGTCATGTCCATGATCATTGCCAATGAATGGTACAAGGAATACTGGCAGAATAAAAAGGACGGCAAGATCCGGGACATGGAGCAGGATGCAGAAGAAGCCCATGCAACTGATGAAAAAATCTTTGAATAGACAATTTTTTATTCAAACACAACCTTAACATCAAGGGCAATCCATTCCCCATTACTGAACACAATTGGATTGATATCCAGCTGACTCAATTTATCGCCCAGATCATGGGCAAGCCTTGCCACCTGTGAAATGGTTTGAGCAAGCTTTTCCTTATCAAGGGTCATGCCCCTGAAGTTTTCAAATACCGGGGATAAAACCAGTTCGTCAATCATATCAGTGGCTTCGGTTACTGAACAGGGAGCCAGCCTGAATGATGTGTCTTTATACAATTCCGTCAGCACCCCCCCTGCCCCAACCATTACAGCATGACCAAGAGCTGGATCTTTGATGATCCCGATAATAAATTCCGGCCCCATATAAGTGCTCTGATTTTCAACAAGGATATTCTCATTGGGAAAACGCTGCTGTATCATGGCTAAATTGTCTTGAACACTTTCATTGTCATTGTTTAATACCACACCCTGGAGTTCGGTTTTGTGCAGAATTTTTGAAGAACAGACCTTTAATACATAGGGAGGATCGATTCCATTAACATCAAATTCATCTTTTGGTCCCAGTCTCTTGCCTTCAGGCACTTTAATTGAATAGAGTTTTACCAGTTGTTTGGCATCAAACTCATCGGGATGTTCTTTATCATCAAGATTTTCAAACCATAGTTTTAGTTTTTTTTCCATACTGTTATGCCTCCTGATCAAGCCGCTGTTTTATCTTTGTTCTTTCCACCAGAAACCGGGCAGCCCGGACAGCTCTTCCAACGGAAGGATATGCTGCAACCCCGGCATAGTATAGATTTTTAATACTGTTGTCTGTAAAGGGTCCATACTTGGTAAATACTATCACAGGTTTATCTGATTTTTTGATTTTTTCGGCAATGATATCAATCAGATTTTCCGTAATCCCAGGCGGCGCAAAAAAAGCAATGCAGATAATAATATCCACTCCATCATCCTCAATCAATGCATCAAGGCTGTCGGAAAACATTCTGTCATCAGCACTTGCCGTTATGTCCACAGGATTATCACAGGCGGTAAAGGGAAAGGTGGCCTGTTTTATCTGCTTTTTAGTGGTTTCAGAAAGCTTTGCCATCAAAAGCTTTGCCCGCTTGTCATTGTTCTCGATAAAATCAGTACACATCACCCCATAACCACCGGCAGCCGTTAAAACAGCCACCCTGTTTCCCGGGGCACCCGGGAGCATGGAAAGCACCTTGGTGGCATCACAGAACTCTTCATCATCAAAAACCCGCTGAATCCCGAATTGTTTTAATGCCCCAGAGATCACATTATCAGAACCAGCAAGTTTTCCTGTATGGGAACTGACGGCGGAAGCCGCAGTATGAGTCCTTCCAGCCTTTAAAACAACCACGGGTTTTTTTCTGGAGGTTTCTTTTGCAGATGTTAAAAACTGCCTGCCCTTTTCAATATTTTCAAGGTAAAACCCCAGGCAATTTGTCTTTTTGTCCTGGCTGAAATACTGAAGAAAATCGATTTCATCAAGATCACACTTGTTGCCCAGGCCCACAAAGGCCCGCATGCCATAGCCAGTATTAGCCGCATACCCAAGGGCTTCAACTCCCACAGAGCCACTTTGAACAATACAGGCAACCCTGCCGTTCCTGTCAAGGGCCTTGTCCCCATGTTCAACAAAGATGGTATCAATATTTTCATCAGGCAGAAATATCCCCAGAGAATTGGGACCAAGAATATTGACATTATTCTCTTTTGCCAGGCTTGTTAATTTTTCTTCCAGGTCCCTGCCTGTGGTGCCCACTTCACCAAACCCACCAGCCACAATGATATAATTGGCAATTTTTTTTTCAATACACATTTCCACGGATTTTACTGCAGCTTCTGCAGAAATAGTAATAATGGCAAGATCAATATCGTCTGGCAGGGACTTGATGTCTGGAATGACCTTATGGCCTTCAATGGCTGTCTCTTTAGGATTTACAGGGAATAACCGTCTTCTTGAACCTAAAAGCCGCCGGAATATAATGCCCCCGACTTTATCCTTGGACTTTGATGCGCCGATAACTGCTATTTTTTTAGGATCTAATAATCTTTTTAATGATGCAATTTTATCCATAAATTGTGCAACTCCTCTTTAAAAAATTGTATCCTTTTTTATTATTCTAAAATAGTATAGTCAAGTTAATCTGATTAAAACAAGGCAATAATCAATTCAGGATAATTGCAAGGGTTTTTTAAAATTCCAAATAAAGCATCAGGGATAAAAATGCGGATCTATGCTGTAGCTGATATTCATGGAAACATTGAAAAAATTGCAAGAATTAATGAGGTTATCCTAGAAAACACCCCTGATATTCTTGTCATTGCCGGAGATATAAGTAATTATGTTTCCCCTTTAAAGACCCTGAAACAATTAAAGGATATCCCCATTCCCATTCTGGGTATCCGGGGAAACTCTGATTTAAAACGTGTTGAAGGACTTTTACAAAATCAGGACAATACCACCCTTCTGAACCATGTACCTGTGATATATCAAAATTCACAGTTTCTTGGCCTCAATGGCACTATCCCTCTACCTTTTTTTTCAAAAATTTGCCTTAAAGAGGCTCAACGCCTGGATGCTATTAAATATAATATCACCCCACAGACAATCCTGGTTGTTCATCCGCCACCCAGAGGTGTGTGTGACAAAGTAGGGAACAAATTCAGTGCAGGAAGCCTCCAGTTAAAAACATTCATTGAAAAACACCCGCCATTAATGGTTTTATGCGGCCATATCCATGAACAGGCAGGATATCAATTTTTAAAAAATACACTGGTGGTCAATTGTGCAATGAATAAAATATATGGCGGAGCCATCATTGATTGTTGTAAAAATATGTGTTTAAGAGTAAAAATGGTAATAAATAAATAATATGGATAAAGGAAAATAAAAATGTGTGAGTCCAATGTATATTTACGAAACGGCAATGATGAAAAACTGATCATGGAAAATGTGGCTGCTATAAGCCCGGTTGGTGAAGATAGCTTTCTTTTAAAAGGTCTTCTGGGAGAAAGCATGGAGGTGAAAGCCATTATCGCAGACATTAATCTTATGGGACATAAAATAATTCTAAAAACCCTGTAATGAGCAGATTCTCTGACTATCTTGATGTTATTTCCCAGGTCAATGACCTGTCTTTCGGCCTGGGAAATGGCCAAAAAGTTCTATGGATGTTTCATTGCGGAATGCTTTTTTCAAGTAAGGACAAATGGTGGGGAGATTTTAAATTCCGGCATTCTGTGCATGAAGGCATTGACATCACCTATTACAAAATACATTCAGAAAAAATGCAGTACTTTGATGATTCCATTAAGGTGCCGGCCATGGATGATGGAATTATTTTAAATATCTGTGATGATTTTCTGGCTCAGACCCTTGTTGTTGAACATGAAAACTCAATATCTTCCAGCAAAAGAATCCTCTTTGCATATGCCCATATTATACCTGAAAAGGGTTTGAAAATTGGCCATGTCATCCGAAAAAAAGATGTCATTGCAAGGGTGTGTGATACTTATAAAAACCCGCTGTTACGGCCCCACCTTCATTTTTCATGTTTTGAGATCTCTAAAAAGATTTTACCGGAAAATTTAAACTGGACCCTTTTTTCAACCAATCCTGACATCAATCTGATTAATCCGGTTTTTCTCTAAACTGGGTCAGGCTTTCCTTATTGTCGTTATTGGGGTGGTCTGATAGTGGGTATCGCTATTTACGCATAATGCCAGGGTTGGCAAAAAGCGAAAATAGCGATTTATCCAAAGGCTTTTCCATTCCACAGCTTACGCAAAAGCACGACTGGCCTGAATCCCTGGCCTGAATCCCTGGCTTGGTCACAGGCTTTGGTAAATAAGGATGATTTTATTAAAAAAAAGAAGAATTGAAAAAAGAAAAAAATTAATCTATGATTATTAAAACTTAAAGAGATGCAATAAAAAATTAAATATGGAGCGGATAAATGAAAACAATTAAATACATTTTATGGCTGATCGTCCTGAGTTTTATCGGGATCTTTGTTTATCAGAATTTAGATTATTTCATGACAACGGCAGCGCTTAAAATTGATCTTAAAATTGCCTCCTGGAACTGGACCATCCCGGAACTTCAAAATATTGCTTATTTTGGAATCTGCTTTCTTTTAGGAATTATTATAGCCAGCATCAGGGGATTTGTGATAAGACTTGGCTTAAAAAAAGAGATCAAAACAAAAGATGCCACCATTGCTTCCTTTAAAGAAAAACTAACTGCTTTAAAATCAGAACTGGACGTATTCCAGCATGACCCCTATATTAAAAAAGAACTGAAAAAAGAGCTGATTATTGAACAGCCCGAACCAGCGCAGCCTGATTATGTGCAACCTGATTTAGAGCAACCTGAACCAGTACAGCCTGATTTCGAGCAATCCGATTTCGAGCAGCCTGATTATGAGCAGCCCGATTTAGTGCCACCTGAAAACAACAATAAAAAAGATCCTAAATTTGATACTGGTGATTGATTCTGCTGAAACTAAACTAGCGCATGAGCCAAAAAAAAAATACGCCCATGATGGAACAATACCTGTCCATCAAAGAATCTTATAAAGATACAATTTTATTTTATCGGATGGGAGATTTTTATGAAATGTTCCTTGAAGATGCAGCAAAGGCAGCATCTATCCTGGGAATTGCTTTAACCTCCAGGAATAAAAATGCTGATGCCCCCATTCCCATGTGTGGCGTGCCCTTTCGGGCGGCTGACAATTATATTGCCAAATTGATTGAGAATGGATGCAAGGTTGCAGTATGTGAACAGATGGAAGATGCTGCGCTGACAAAGGAATTGGTAAAAAGACAAGTTGTCCGGGTGATCACCCCGGGCATGATTTTAAAGGAGGAATTACTTGATAAAGGGTCTAATAATTTTCTTCTGGCCCTGTCAAAAATAAGGGATGTTGCCGCTATTGCCTATCTTGATATCTCAACGGGAACCTTTAAAACCACACAGGTTGAATCCAGGCAGTCAAAAATACCGTTAGAACTCATTGAGGAAGCTTTAAAAGTTGACCCAAAAGAAATTCTTCTGCCTTCCAGTTTTGAAAAAGACCCTGCCTATACCCATATACGGCAGGCTTTTAAAGGAAGGCAAATCACCTATCTTGATAAAACTGACTTTTATGTTGAAGACGCAAAGGAAAGGCTTTTAAACAAATTTAAAACCAGAAGTCTTGAAGGATTTGGTGTCGAGCATATGGCTGCATCCATTTCTACTGCAGGTGCCATCCTTTCCTATGTCCAGAACACCCAGATGCAGGAAACCCTGCATATTTTCCAGATTATACCCTATGACTTGAAAAATTTTCTGGTAATCGATGACAGATCCTGTAAAAATCTTGAAATCCTTACCAATATACAGACACTGGATAAAAAAGGAACCCTGATCCAGGTGCTTGACCAGACTATTACGGCCATGGGCTCAAGACTTATAAAAAGCTGGATCAGATACCCCTTGATTGATAAAAATAAAATCCAGGAGCGCCTGGACTGCATTGAAGAAATCACCAAAGCTTCCCATATCCATCAATTGATCATCAACCATTTGAAATCAGTTTATGATCTCGAGCGTCTCGGCAGCAAGATTTCCATGGGCCAGGGCAATGCCAGGGACATGATTGCCCTTAAAAATTCTTTAAAAAAACTCCCTCATCTTTTTAAGGAACTCTCCTTATTTAAAAGCCCAATACTTACGGGAAAAAATATTGAAAATCAGGAAATGATCTTAAAAGAACTGGGATCTCTATCCAGCTTGATCCAAAAAGCCATTCGGGAAGATGCCCCCCATGTCCTTAATGAAGGCGGTTTAATCAATGATGGTTACAGTCCTGAGCTGGATGAACTGCTGTTAATTTCACGGGACGGGAAATCCTGGATTGCAAAGACTGAGGCAAAAGAAAAAAAAGAAACAAAATTGTCTTCTCTTAAAATTAAATACAATAAAGTATTTGGTTATTTTATCGAAGTATCAAAAATTCAGGCAACTTTGGTCCCTGATCATTATATCAGGAAGCAGACCCTTGTGAATGCTGAAAGATTCATCACTGATGAGATGAAACAGGTTGAGTCCACCATATTAAATGCCCAGGACAAGCGCAATACCCTGGAATACAAAATTTTCAACTTTATCAGGGAAATAATTATTTCAAAAGCCTCCCTTATTCTTAAAACAGCAGATTTCATTGCCCATGTGGATGCGCTCCAGGGACTTGCCCGGGCTGCATCGGAAAACGGATATACAAAACCTGTCATCAATGAACAGGACTTCATTTCAATTGAAGATGGGCGGCATCCTGTGGTGGAAAAACTGATCAAAGGTGAACGATATGTTCCCAATTCCATTGAAATGGATAATATTGAAAACCAGATCCTTTTAATCACGGGCCCAAATATGGCCGGAAAATCAACTGTACTAAGACAGGTTGCCCTGACCGTTTTAATGGCACAGATGGGATCATTCGTTCCTGCCCAGAAAGCATCAATCTGCATTGTGGACCGAATATTTACAAGGGTCGGAGCACTTGACAATCTCTCCATGGGCCAGAGCACATTTATGGTGGAAATGGAAGAAACCGCCAATATTGTTAATAATGCCACACACAAAAGCCTTATTATTTTAGATGAAATCGGAAGAGGAACCAGTACCTATGATGGAATGAGTATTGCCTGGGCCGTTGCCGAATACCTTCATGATCTCAATAATAAAGGGGTGAAGACCCTTTTTGCCACACATTACCATGAATTAATAAAACTGGAAGATACAAAACCCAGGATTAAAAATTTTAATATTGCCGTCAAAGAATTCAATGATAATATTGTATTTCTGCGAAGGCTGGTTAAGGGCGGAACCAATAAAAGCTATGGCATCCAGGTGGCCAGGCTTGCCGGTGTTCCAGATATTGTGATTAACAATGCAAAATATATATTGTCCTGCATTGAGCAAAAAAACGACACTGATCGACCAGAACCTTTGCCACAAAAAATACAAAAAAGGAGCAAAAAGAAAAAGAAAATAGATGACAATCAACTGGAATTATTTAGCAGTAATGAACAATACATTAAAAAAACATTGGAAAAGATTGATATTTCAAGTATGACTCCACTTGAAGCAATTAATGTGTTAAACGATTTAAAACAAAAAAGCATTCAATAGGATATGGTCAAACTTAAGACATCCATACTGCCAATTTTTCTCATCCTTTTTATCTTTACCGGTATTTTCATTTTCACAACAAACGGTTTTGCTGACAGCGCAAAACAAAAATATATGGCAGCAGATGCCTGCTACAAAAAACTGAGGGCTTCTGTTTCCAAACAGAAAAAAGAAATCGAATGGCTCAATTGCATCAGCCAATATGAAATCATATATAGGCTTCATCCTGACAGCCCATGGGCGCCAGCCGGCATGTATAAAGCAGCCCAGCTTTATACAAGTCTATCCAAATGGTCTGGCAAGCAGATCCACGAACACCAGGTAGCTGATCTTCTTGCAAGACTCCAGAATAAATATCCAAAAAGCGCTTATGCCGGCCGTACCAAAACTTTGCTCAAGTCCATAACCGTGCACCCGACTTTTACTGCTAAAAAAAATCATCACATCCAGTCAAAAAAAAGATTGACTAAAAATGATGTGCTTATAAGAAAATTTATTCAAAACAGTGAGGTCCCTATTGAAAAAAAAGTGAAAGCCATTAATGATGCATATCAAAAACCTGTGGGCATAGAACCTGCTCCCACTGAAAATAAGTCTACCAGTGATACCATGGTTACAGATCTTCGATTCTGGTCCAACCCGGAATACACTAGAATTGTTGTCAATGCCGAAAGCGAAAGAAAGTATTCCCACAGACTCTTGAAAAAAGATCCAGATATTAATAAACCCTTTCAGCGACTCTATATTGATATTGAAAAGACAAAGCTTGGAAAAGGGATTGCCGAGCATACCCCGATCAATGACAACCTTTTAAACCAGGCCCGGGCAGGGCAACACCTTCCTCATACTGTACGGGTTGTGGTGGATATCAAATCATTTGAAAATTATAAAATATTTTCTTTAAAGGATCCCTTCAGGATTGTCCTTGATATCTGGGGAAAAGGATCTAATGGAGTACCTGTTCCTTCTTCTGCTCCCAAAATTACAGATTCGGGAAAACCTGAAAAAATATCCAGGCTAACAACAGACAATTTAAAATCATCTGATATTACACGGCAGTTAGCGCTGGGAGTCAGAACAATAATCATTGATCCAGGACATGGCGGCTCTGATCCCGGAGCACCTGGATATTATAAAAATGTCTGGGAAAAAGACATTGTTCTGAAAATTGCCAAAAAACTTGCTGTAACTCTCAGGAAGCGATTAAAATGTACTGTATCGCTCACAAGAACAACAGACAAAAAGCTGACCCTTGAAGAAAGGACGGCAATTGCCAATACAAAGAGAGCAGATCTATTTATATCCCTTCATGTCAATGCAGCCAAAAGCAGAAAACTCAGGGGCATTGAAACCTATATCTTGAACCTTGCCACGGATGACCAGGCCATTGCTGTGGCAGCAAGGGAAAATGCAACATCTGAAAAAAACATCTCAGATCTGGAATTTATTTTAAGTGATTTAATGAAGCATGCAAAGATTGAAGAATCCACACGGCTTGCCGATGTTGTGCAAAATTCTTTTATAAAGGGAATGAGAAAAAAATATTCAGGAATCAATAATTTAGGTGTTAAACAGGCCCCGTTTTATGTTCTGCTGGGAGCCAGGATGCCGTCTATCCTGATTGAGACATCCTTTATCAGTAACAAAATAGAATGCAAGCGGCTCATGAGTGATTCCTACCAGAAAGCGATCAGCGATAGCATCACAGATGGAATCGAAAAATATATAAACGCTACAAATCCCAAACAATTATAATCTAAGCAAAGGAAAACATCATGCCTTTTGAAAACATTATTCTTAAAGTTGACACCCCTGTTGCAACCATATTTTTTAACAGGCCCAAAGCTTTAAATGCACTCAATAATGCTCTTTTTGATGAACTGAATATTGCCCTGGATCAGGTAAGAAACAATACAGATATAAGAGTTCTCATCCTTACCGGCACAGGGGATAAAGCATTTGTTGCAGGAGCGGATATTGCAGAACTTGTAAAAATGAATCCCCTTGAAGGAAAAAGGTTTTCAAGAAAAGGGCAAAAGGTTTTTTCAAAGATTGAGGATCTTCCCATCCCGGCCATTGCAGCTGTAAATGGATTTGCCCTGGGGGGAGGGTTAGAAGCAGCTCTTGGCTGTGATTTCATTTATGCATCTGATAAAGCGCTTTTTGGCCTGCCGGAAATCAACCTGGGATTGATTCCAGGATTTGGCGGGACACAGAGACTGGCAAGACGAATAGGCTCAAACCGTGCAAAAGAAATGATTTTTACCGGTAAAAACATTAATGCACAGAAAGCACTGGAATATGGCATTATTAATAAAATCTGTGAGCCGGAAAACCTCATGGATGAAGTCTTGAAAACAGCCAACCTCATTGCCACTAAAGGAAAGGTCGCCTTAAAATCTGCAAAGGACGTCATTCAAATCGGCCTGAATGCTGATCTTGAAACCGGATGCAAAATTGAAAATAATGTCTTTGGACTTACTATGGCAAGTGAAGATGCAAAAGAAGGAACACATGCTTTTCTTGAAAAAAGAAAGGCTATGTTCAAAGGAGAACGATATTAGATAAAAGGAGTTGCCATCATGTTTATTGAACAAATATCCATATTTATTGAAAACAAGGAAGGAAGGCTTGCAGAAGTTACTGCTATATTAAGGGATGCCAATGTCAATATAAGAGCATTGTCTCTTGCTGACACCACTGATTTTGGTGTATTTCGCTTAATTGTGAATGACAATGAAACAGCCAAAAAAGTATTGGAAAAAAATGGGTTTAAAGTTGGTACAACCCAGGTTCTGGCCGTTGAAGTCGAAGATGAGCCAGGTGGATTAAATAAGATTTTAGACCCATTTTTTGAAAATGAAATCAATCTGGAATACATGTATGCATTTGCAAATCCAAAAGGCAAAAACGCCATCATGATTTTCCGGTTTGATGATCATGATAAGGCATTAAAAATTCTTGCTCAAAAAAATATTAAAGTCTTC
>CAYWGN010000184.1:0-10542 GCA_964457495.1 uncultured Desulfobacula sp. | reverse complement strand
CACATTAATGTGAGAAGGGATCACTCCGATCCCTGAAGTATTGATAAAAATTTTGTCTGCTTTTCCCTTTGGAACAACCTTGGTATCACCCGTTACAATCTTGACCCCGGCTTTTCTGGCCGCACTTGCCATACTTTCCAGGATTGTTCTTAAATCTTTTACAGGCAGCCCTTCTTCTAAAATCAGACCCACACTTATAAACATGGGGTTGGCACCGCACATGGAGATATCATTGACAGTTCCGTTCACTGCCAGGTCTCCAATATTGCCGCCAGGAAAAAAAACAGGGTCTATCACATAAGAATCCGTTGAAAAGGCAAGTTTTGTTCCTTCAACATCCAGAGTTGCCCCGTCATCCTGTTTTGATAATTCAGGATTTTCAAACAAGGGAAGGATCAGTTCGGAAAACATTACATGGGAGACTTTTCCCCCGGAACCATGGTCTAATAATACTTTTTCTTCAGTCATCTTTTTTCCTTTTATCTCACATCCCAAAATTCAAAACAAATCTTCCCTAACTATATCTGTAAAAGGCAGCGCAAGACCCTTCACTTGATACCATACAGGGCCCAACCGGTGTCATGGGGGTGCATTTTTTCTTATACAGGGCACATTCTTCCGGTGTTTTCAACCCCAGAAGGATTTGCCCGCAGGCACACCCTTTTGGTTCAGGTACATCCGGCATATCCATATCAAATTTTATGGCCGCATCAAATTTTTGATACTCTTTTTTAAGGCTCATCCCACTTGAGGCAATTTCCCCGATTCCTCTCCAGGAGGCATCACAGACTTGAAAAACCTGATTCATAATCTGTTTTGCCTTTACATTCCCGTTATCAGATACAGCCCTTGGATATGCATTTTCAAGGGCTGGTTTTCCTGCCTCATTCTGCTGTACTAAAAGAAGAACAGCCTGTAAAATATCAATGGGTTCAAAACCTGCAATCACAGATGGTATATTATATTTTTCAAATGTGTCTCTGTAAGCATTGGTACCTGTAATCACAGAAACATGGCCCGGAAGGATAAAGCCGTCTATCTTGACACCATCTGTTTCCATTAACGCTGCAAGGGCCGGTGGTGTGAGTTTATTGGCAGAATAAATGGAAAAATTATCTATTTTTCCCTGGACTCCCATGAGAATACCGGCTGCAATGGTGGGAATGGTTGTTTCAAATCCCACTGCACAAAACACAACTTCTTTATCTTTATTTTCCCTGGCAATATTAATGGCATCAAATATTGAATAGACAATCCTCACATCAGCACCATCAGCTTTTTCTTTTCCAAGGGTGGAACTTGATCCCGGTACTTTAATGAGATCACCAAAGGTTGTCACGATAACATTTTTAACCCTTGCAAACTCCACAAAGGCATCAATATCCTTCTGGGCAGTTACACACACAGGGCACCCCGGACCGGAAAGAAGAGTGATACCAACAGGCAATACACTCCTGATGCCATGCCTGAAAATGGACATGGTATGGGTTCCGCAGACCTCCATCAGTCTTAATTTTTTTTTACTGACAGCATGAATTTTTTTCACAATAGCCCTGGCAAGATCGCCATCCCTGTACTCTTCAATATATTTTAAAACCATATTTTAATTCCCCTGCAAAGCAGCTGCAACCACTGCCTGTCCTAAACAGATCCCGCCATCCCCCGTTGGAACCTTTGTGTGTGTATATACCTTGTAATTATTTTCTTCAAAAATCCTTATCATCTGATTCAGGATGATATCATTATTAAACACTCCCCCTGAAAGAACGATTTTTTTAATTCCTGTTTTTTTACTCTCTCTAAACGTGGCTTGTGTAAAAGCCTCTACCAAAGTATGATGAAACTTAGAACTGATTGCGCCTATTGATTTATTCTGCTTTAAATCAGCTGCAATTTGTCGGATACTATTCATCATATCAATTTCACATAAATCATCATTACTATTGGTTTTATTTTGTACAAGATCAAATCCATAGGCTTCATCAATGGAGACATCTTCTGTCAGGACATTTTCTATCATATTTTTGTCTGCCGCGGTTTCAAGTTCCGTGGCAGCCTGGCTTTCATAGGAAATTTTATGCCGGATACAAAGAAGAGAGGCAACTGCATCAAACAATCTTCCAGCACTTGAAGTCAAAGGAGAGTTTATGTTTTTTTCCATCATCTGACAGACAAAAGACAGGTTTTCTTTTTTCATCTCTTTTATATAAGGAATATCCAGATTTAAAAAATCATTTCCAAAGGCTTGATAGAGAACTGATGCTGCCATGCGCCAGGGTTCAAGAACGGCAGCATCACCGCCAGGCATCCTGATATATGACAGGTGTGCTTTTCTTTTACATTTTTTTTGCGTACATAAAAGGATTTCACCGCCCCAGATATGATTGTCCGTTCCATATCCTGTGCCATCAAGGGTGATGGCAATGACTTCTTCATCAAGATCATTTTCTGCCATACAGGCTGCTGCATGGGCATGGTGATGCTGAACTGCAATTTTTTTTACACCCTTTAGTGCTTTTGCATAATCAGTGCTGTAATAACCCGGGTGCATATCATAGGCAATGATATCCGGCACAATGTCAAAAATTTTTTTTAAATGGTCAATACTGTTTTGATAAAAATCATATGCCTTCACATTATCCATATCCCCGATATGCTGACTTAAAAAAGCATCATTATTCCGGGTCAGACAAATCGTATTTTTAAGCCCTGCACCACATCCCAGAATTTTCGGCATTTTTTTATTCAGCAAAACAGGCAAAGGGACATATCCTCTTGAGCGTCGGATAAATCTGGGTTTGCCGGCCTGGACCCTGACAATGGAATCATCTGCCCTAAAGTAAATATCCCTGTTGTTCAATAAAAAATAATCAGCAATATGAAAAAATGAATCAATTGCATCCTCATTATCAATGGAAAGCGGCTCTCTTGAGCGGTTGCCACTGGTCATAACAAGAATGTCAGGTCCCTTTTCAAGCAGTAAAAAATGAAGCGGGGTATAGGGCAGCATGATCCCGAGAGTATTGTTAAATGGCGCCACATCCTTTGCCAAGCCAGTTATACTGCCCCTGTTATGATTCTTTTTTTTCAGCAGAACAATGGGTCTGTGATAGGATTCCAAAAGTTCTTTTTCCCCTGGTCTGACATGAACATGGCCAAACAGACGGGATACTGATTCTGCCATCAGGGCAAAGGGTTTATGGGGACGTAATTTTCTTTGCCTTAAACTTTGAACAGCATCTGGGTTGGATGCATCACAGGCCAGATGAAATCCCCCAAGTCCTTTTACCCCGACTATCTTACCCTGGCTTAAAAATTTTGCTGCAAGGATTATGGCTTCTTTTGAATCTGAATCAATTCTTTTCCCCTTATTGCCTGTTAAAAAAACCTGTGGTCCGCATTCAGGACATGCATTGGGTTGAGCATGAAATCTTCTGTTCATGGGATCATCATACTCATTTTGACAGGCAGCACACATCTTAAAATGCTTCATACAGGTTTTGGGTCTGTCATAGGGGATATTTTCAATAATGGTATATCTTGGGCCACAATTGGTACAATTAATAAAAGGGTATTCATACCGCCTGTCAAGGGGGTTTTTCATTTCAGCCAGGCAATCAGAGCAAATGCTTACATCAGGACAGATTAAAGTGGTTTGACTGAAGCAGGCTTTACTTTTCACAATTTGAAACACAGAAAAATTGCCGGATTCAGTATCAAAGGTTTCAATACCGGTCACAGAAGCAAGCAAAGGGCTTTTTATATAGATATCATTGGTAAAACTTTTAATATTTTCAGAAGATCCCTCCACAATAACAAGCACACCGTCGGCAGTATTGGAAACCTCACCTTTGAGTAGATATTTTTTGGCCAGGACAAATAAAAAAGGCCGGAAACCAACGCCTTGAACAACTCCGCTGATTTTCAGCTTTTTTGTTGTTATCGAAGATTTCATAAAGGTCTATAGATGGTCATTCAAACCATTGTTCTGACTTGCTTCTGCTGCAAGGATACTGCGCAGATCCTCCAGGGTTTGAAGAGCAGCCTCTTCATCAAGGATATTAATTGCAAATCCTGCATGGACAATGACATAATCCCCTATTTTTACATCATCCAGAAGCATGATGCTGGTTTCCCGAATCACACCGTCCACATCCACTTTGGCAACCTTGTCATTGATTTCAATAATTTTAGACGGAACAGCTAAGCACATAAATTGAATTCCAAATTCTTTTAAGAGTAATATCCAATGTCGCTCGGGTTAAACAATACAACATTAGAAGATCATTGGGCAATATTTATTATTGCCATAAAATACAGTTCTGAATATTTTTTCTAAATTGAGTGTCAGTTTTTTTTACACATCGTAAAATCAACTTGATTATATTTGGCTTTGTCCAAAGCCAAATATTCATAATTGCCAATAATTGGGGGCATAAATATTCTGGCAAACATATTGCATATCCTGTTAACAAGTCCATGTTGGAAAAGGTTTGGGCAAGGGTGATAACCGGATAATAGAGGCAGAAAATGATACACTCAATTCGATTCAGATTGATTTTGTGTTTGTTGATCGTGTCCTTTCTGGTAGGCGGGATCTCTCTACTTATTGGTAGTCAATTATTATACAATTCAATGACTCATGAAGCCCAAAAACACTCCCGACTGGCCTTAAATGCCACCCATGACGTCTACAATGCCCATGTCAAATTTATAAAAACTGCCCTGGTCATTACCACACTTGGTGCAGGATTCCGTTCCTCTGTGGTTAACAAAGATCTTTCGGATTTGGCAGTTCGGATCAACCGATTAGCTGAAAATGCTGAATTGGATTTTGCCGGGATTGTGACGGGTGACGGGGTTCCATTATCTAAACTCAGCCCCCTCTCGATTCTGGACCAGATTTCTTTGCAGGGAAACCCCCTTGTACGCCAAGCCATCCATCAGCGTCGACTGGTCGCAGGGACGATTGTTTTTTCACAGGATTTTATGATTCTTGAAAATCCTGAATTGGCCAAACGATTGCAAAATCTGCCAGGGAATGAACCAGAACCAGCCATATGTATGGCGATTGCTGCGGCCACTCCAATATTTGAAAACCTAAATGGAGAAAATTTGGTAGGTGTCATATATGGTGGAATACTTCTTCATCAAAGCATGAGTATTGTCGACTCAATCCCCAAATCCTTTTTTTTCGATAACATTCAATCCGATTCAAATACATTGGCCGTCAACATTTTTTTCAATAACGTCTGTATTGCCACCAACATGGTCGATGAAAATGGAAAGCGAACCTTTGGCGCACAGGTTCCTGACGATGTCAGGCAGCAGGTTTTGATCAGAGGCAACCAATGGACAAGTCGTCAGCAGGATTCAACCGGCCGGAACCTTGTGTCCTATGATCCGATTTGTGATATATTGGGAAAAAGAGTGGGAATGCTGTCCATAGCCATTTCAGAGTCCAATTATTTATCTTTACAACATAAATTTATTTTATATTTATCCCTGGCAATCCTGGCCAGTGTTATCCTCGCCATTGTTATGGGCATTTTTTTGACCCATCGGATCATGCAGCCTATCCATCGACTGATAAAAGCCAGTCAGGAGGTTTCAGACGGTAATCTGATACATGATCTGGGTTCCATTTCCAAAGATAAAGAAATAGCAGTGCTGCAGGTAATGTTCTGGAAGATGGTGAAATCCATGAAACGAAGAAGGATGGAAAGTCAAACCCAGATCATTCAATCTGAAAAGCAGGCCAGTATTGGCCGGCTTGCAGCAGGAGTAGGTCATGAAATCAACAATCCACTTACGGGTGTATTGACCTATACGCATATGTTGCTGCGAAGAAAAGATATTTCGGATGATATCCGTTCAGATCTGAATGTCATTGCCGAATCCACTGAACGGGTTCGAAAAATTGTCAAAGGATTGCTCGACTTCTCCCGCCAGACCCTTTTGGATCCGGAACTGATGGACATCAACCAACTGGCCACGTCAACGATTAAATTAATGGAAAATCAGGCATTGTTAAAGGGTGTTTTGGTTCAATTCAAGCCAGGTGCAGATATTCCAATGATGATAATTGATCGAAACAAGATAGAAAGCGTTCTGTTAAATATATTGATCAATGCACTTGATGCAACCAAACCAGGCGATACGATTACGATTCAAACAACAACAGGCGTATCTGCGGACGATGTGGGCCACATGGGAGTAGAGATCGTTATTGCAGATACGGGTTGTGGCATCCCGTCAAAAAATTTAAATAAACTCTTTGACCCCTTTTTTACAACCAAAGAAGTCGGTCGCGGCACCGGCCTTGGGTTGTCGGTTTCATATGGAATCGTCAAAGAGCATGGTGGAACCATCAGAGTCCAGAGTGAAATCAATAAAGGCTCGAGTTTTTTTATCTGGCTCCCATTAAACCAGCAGCATTTGGAAAAACAGGATCAGGAAAAACCGGGGCAATAAAATGAAAATATTTATTGTAGATGATGAAGGCATTGTTCTTGAAAGCTGTAGACGGGTACTTGAATCGGAAGGCTATGATGTCGCTTACGCAAAATCCGTTGATGAAGCCCTCATGGTCATTGACCCGAAAGATATAGTGCTGCTGCTCATAGATATCAAAATGCCTTTTCACGATGGTATATACTTGATGAATGAACTTAAAAAACAAGGCAAAATCATCCCCACCATATTGATGAGCGGACTCAATACACCGGAAATTATTGCCGAAGCAAAAAAAACAGGGGCATGTCAATTTTTAGCCAAGCCCTTCACACCTGATGAGCTGCTCAAAGCGGTTCGACAGGTCATAACATAAGTTTTAAGATGAGGAGAAATTCAATGGAAAAAAGAAAAGCACTTGTAATCGATGATGAGCAGGTGGTTTTAGACAGTGTTAGAAAGGTTCTTGTAGCGGAAAATTATGAAGTTGACCTTACCTTAAAGGGAAAGACGGGGATCGATCTGGCCATCAAGAATTCATATGATATTGTTTTGACGGATATCCGTATGCCGGACATCGGTGGATTAATTGTGCTCAGAGATATTAAACGGAGCAAACCTTCACTGCCGGTAATGATCATAACCGGATATGGTTCGGTTCGTTCTGCGGTTCAGGCGATGAAACTCGGCGCAGTCGATTATATCCAAAAGCCATTTGATCCCGACCAGCTCGTTCAATCCATATCCAAGGCCATTGATACTGCCAAATTCCAGGAGCCGGAACAACAGAGGATTATACACAAGCAAGAAGTTATCAAAGTATTGGAGCTTGCCGCAGACGATAGTAATCTCAGAAAGGAGCTACTATATTATGGATCAGATGCGCTGGACGAATTTGATTTAACCGGACCTGAAAAACTGGCTATCATTACCGGGGATATCCGATGGATCGAGCAGCAAATCGGCCCACTTACGGCCAAACAGAAACAATGGCTTGAAGCGCGCCTGAGCGCTGAAATCTGGTAAGTTTTCGTTCAAACACTATTTAAATAATTAATTGGTATATTAGGAGATCTCATGGATAAAAAAAGAGTATTGATCATTGACGATGAACAGATTGTTTTGGACAGTGTCGACAAAATCCTGACATCCTATGATTATGACGTCAGTACGACATTAACTGCAGGCATCGGGGTTCGGCGGGCGACCAATGAACCATTCCATATTGTTTTAACAGATATCCGTATGCCGGATATGGATGGTCTGACGGTTCTTCGGGATATCAAACGGGTCAAACCGACATTACCGGTACTTATCATTACAGGATATGCTACCGTGGATTCCGCCATCCAGTCTATGAAACTGGGTGCGGTCAATTATATCGAGAAACCATTTACACCTGAGGAACTGGTCCGGGCCGTGGTTGCGGCCATGGACAGTTCATCCAGTGTTTTGCAGGAGGAACAGACGATTATCCATGTCAAAGAAATGTTGGAGATACTGAAAAAAGGAGCTAAAGACCCAAAATTTGCCCGGAAAGTATTTGAGCAGGGTGAGGATGTTTTGAAAAAGTATAATCTGACCAGTGCTGAAAAACTGGGCATCATCACCGGTGATATCGATTGGATCGAAGATCAGGTGGGCACCATTGAGCCTGGGCGAAAACAATGGCTGATTAAAGGAAAACAGTTTTCCGGCAAATAGGAGACACGTTTATGAAACAGAGCATGTTGATCATAGATGATGAAGAAGTCGTATTGAATGCATGCCAGAAAATTTTTACGGCTGAAGGTTTTGATGTGGTCATTACCCCGAATCCTGATCAGGGGCTCAGGCTTGCCACAGATTCGATGTATGACGTTATTCTTTGCGATTGGAAAATGCCGGGCTTTGACGGTCTGGATGTAATCGAAGAACTTAACCGGCGGACACCTGAATCCGCTCTGGTCATGATCAGCGGCTATCCCACAGTGGGCAGGGCAACTGAAGCCATGAAACTTGGGGCCATGGACTATGTTTCCAAACCATTTACGCCTGACGAGATAGCGCAGGCGGTTAAACGAGCGATTCAAGGTAAATTGAATCAGGAAAAGCATATCCTGGGCAGATTTGAAAAGATCATCACCTCAATGCAATTTCCAATACCGAATATGGAAGATAAAGCTCCCAAGACCATCGCTGAAACGGTTGCATCCACCATCGGTGTTGGAAAAGCAAATTCGCCCTGGCTCACAGTAACTGTTTTAGGCGTTCTGGCCGGATCATATATTGGTTTTGGCGGGCTTTTGGCCACAAGCATTACATTTGATATGGCAGCCATAACGGGTATTGGATTTGCAAAATTTATGGCTGGATCAGCATTCAGCCTTGGTTTGATGCTGGTAGTCATTGCTGGTGCGGAATTGTTTACAGGTAATAATTTAATGATTTCAAGTGTTTTGACCAGGGAAATCACCTTCGGCAACATGTTGAAACGTTGGGGAGTTGTTTATCTGGCTAATTTCATCGGTTCACTGCTTATTGCACTGCTCTTTTATTTTTCCGGTCTATGGAAAACCGGCAATGGATCATTGGGCGCAGCTGCCATCAATATCGCCATAAAAAAAGTTGAACTTGGATTCAATGAAGCCCTTTTCCGTGGAATCGGATGTAATTGGCTGGTTTGTCTGGCCGTTTGGATGGCACTGGCTGCTCGACAGACTGTAGGCAAGATTTTCGCCATTTTTTTCCCCATCATGGGCTTTGTCGCTATAGGGTTTGAGCATTGCGTGGCCAATATGTATTTTATTCCAACGGGAATATTCTTAAAAACCTGGGCGACTGAGCTGACCATTGGCAATATCTCGATGGATTCCCTGACCTGGATAAATTTTTTATGGAAAAACCTTTTACCCGTGACCATCGGAAATGTAATTGGCGGGGGCGTATTTGTCGGTATGAGTTATTGGGGGGCTTACCTTAGAAATCCCAAACAATAGACATGTCATCTCTTTGTTGTCGAAATGATCTGGGAATAAAGAAAGAAGCCGTGCAATGAATAAAAAATAAATAAGATTCAAAAAAGGAGTAATAAAAATGTCAGAAAATAAAAATAAACTTCTTGTGGCTCTGGATGGTTCACAAAGAGCATTTAAAACCATTAAATACCTTTGCAGTTTTAAACCCTTTCTTAAAAAGGAACTTGTTTTGATAAATATTATTACCAAGGTTCCAGAGTGTTATTATGATCTCAAAAAAGATCCTTTCAGCTATAACGCAAGTTCCCGGGTATATGCATGGGAACTTGGATATAGATCTGAGATGGAAGATTTTATGGGAAAAGCAAAAACCATGCTCATTGCCGCAGGATTTAAGCCGGAAGCCATCAGCATTATTATAGCAGAAAGAAATAAGGAGATCGTAAGGGACATCATGGATGAAGCCCGAAAAGGATATGATGCCCTTTTGATACGCAGACGTGGCGGTGCTAAATTGTTGTTGCCCCTTGCCCTGGGAAGTGTCTCAACAAAACTGGTTGAAAAAGCAATCAGCATCCCATTGATGCTGGCAGGGACACAAAAGGTTAATCATTCTCTTCTTCTTGCCATTGACGGGTCTGAAGGGGCAAAAAGGGCGATTGAGTTTGTGGCGCAAATAATTGAAAATTCGGATTGCCGGATTGTCCTTTGCAGTGTGCTCAGGGATTTTGATGAGTATGATGAAAAAAAGAACGAAAAAAAATCAATAGACTTTATCACCACAGCCTTTGAAGAAATTGAAACCGCGGTTCAAGAGGCGATACAAATTCTTGAAAATGCCGGTATTCAAAGAAAAAATATTGTGAGTAAAATTATTCAAGGCGCTAAGAGTCGTGCAGGAGCCATTTTTGAAGCAGCCAGGGAAGAAAATTGTGACACCATTGTCTTTGGGAGAAAAGGAAAATCTGATGTGACTGATTTTGATATAGGCAGTGTCCCCTGGAAAGTCATTCACGGTGCAAAAGAAATGACAGTATGGGTGGTACCATGACACTGATGGTTTGAATTATTTTTTCTATTTTAGCCGGTATAACAGGTGTGGATATTTCCAATCAACTGCTTTGAGTTCCAT
>CAYWGN010000183.1:0-10637 GCA_964457495.1 uncultured Desulfobacula sp. | reverse complement strand
GAAATCCTATATGCTCTAAAGTCTTTTCTAAATGACGGGCCGACCATAGATATTTATGGCCCCAATCTCTAAAAAAGTTATTGCAACTGTCATCCCGAGGGTCCCATAGCATTGCTTGTTCAGCAGAAACCCTTGGGCTCATAAGACATTCCCCATTTTGGGAAACAATCCCTCCAGTGATCCTATCACGAAGCTTCGCTTCTAATTCTTGTCCTTTGTCAGCAGCTAACAGGAGGCTGCTAAAGTCAGAAAAAAGACATCGACAAATCCCTCCTTTTTTTAGAACTCTTAACGATTCTTTCAAGAAAAACAAAGCCTCATCAAAAGTGACATGCTCAATGAAATGTTCACTGTATGCGTAATCCAGTGAATTATCTAAAATAGGGAGTGACCTTGTTGCATCGACGCAAAATTCTCCCCCAGATAAGTCACAGTTCAGGTATCCCTCATGACGGATTGGGCCACAACCCATATGTAGTCCAGCGAAACCATATTTATGCTCAAGCTCCTGAACTTTTTTTTGCAATGTCTCTAAGGTGTCTAATGAACGCCTGAATCTAATATCTTTTACCAGTTGAAATAGTCCGCAAGGAAGCGCACTTCTTAAGATGCTTTTCATCATTTGCATATTTTTCCTTTTCTTGGTGCGTAAGTAATGCGACAGTTTCCCAACCTCACTGTCATTTACAATTTGTTTTCACAATTTCCCAATTCCAATCAGGTCGTACAACACCCGGATGCTTTCGCAGTTGCCCCCCATTAAATTTTCCAGAATAACTTACTGTGAAACTAACAGGATACTTTACATGGGCAATATTTTCTGGTGATGTAATGGTATGTTCTTTAAACAAAAACCGACCGACGAAGTACCTGCCTTCGTTTAAAAAATGAGGTTTAATTATAAATTGTGCTTCAAAGATACCTTTTTCAAATCTTGGATTGTGATTTACGGACGTTGTCACAAGAACAAAAACACCATTCTCATTTTCTATATACATATTCAGGAACAAATCAATCGTGTTATCAAGAATTTTAAAAACCACGATTACCTTAATCATTTCAATATACGAGAACTCTGATTTTACCTCATCCTTTTCATCAACCGCTTTTATGCAAAGCAGTCTGACTGTGTTATTACCAGGGGCATTATACTCAGGCCATGTCGTCTCAGCACTGCCACATTGATCAGAATGAATATATTGGTTTATGATCGAATTGGTTTCTCCTATAGATTCTATCTTTCCATTCTTTAGCAAGATTGTCTTCGTACACAATTCCGATATGGCCTTCATATTGTGGCTTACAAATAGAACTGTTCTGCCTTGGGTTGACACTTCTTTCATTTTACCTAAGCATTTTTCTTGAAACTTGTAATCACCAACTGCCAATACTTCATCAACCATCAAAATCTCTGGTTCTAAATGTGCGGCTACAGCAAAGGCAAGTCGCACGTACATCCCGGAAGAATATCTTTTAACAGGTGTATCCAGGAATTTTTCAACTTTAGCAAACTCGGCAATCTCGCTAAACTTATTTTTGATCTCAACCTTGGTCATACCCAGAATAGCCCCATTAAGGTAGATATTTTCTCTTCCTGTGAGTTCTGGGTGAAAACCGGTTCCTACTTCCAGGAGGGAGGCTACACGCCCTCTAAGATGTATTCGACCTGTAGTCGGTTCTGTTATGCGGCTCAATAGCTTAAGCAATGTCGTCTTGCCTGCTCCATTTCCCCCGATGATCCCTATACGCTCGCCCTGATTTATTTCAAAGGTAACATCACGAAGAGCCCAAAAATTTTCCTTAAACTTGCTCTGGGCTTTTGGATTATGATTTTTATTAAAAGGTGAAACAAATTTACGGCCGAAAGCAATAGCTTTTTCAGCGATCACGTCGCGTAGTGAGATATATCGGGATATTCTGTTTTGATACTCATGTGAAATGATATATTTCTTGCCCAAGTTTTCAACTTTGATTATGGGATTATTCATCGGTATACCTAAAAAATTAAAATAAATGATGTGTTACTTGCTATTTGTTTGCGCTTCCGATCCTTCAAATCCATCCGCTTATATCAAATGACATCTGCAAATACCCTCTCTATTTTTCTAAAATACCGAATACCACAAAATAAAATTCCCATTGTCAATGCAATAGAAAGGAGAAAACCTGGCCAATACAGGGGAACGTGAGTCCCCAGTATAGCCCATCGGAATCCGTCAATTACACCTACCATAGGGTTTAGAGAATAGAGAAAACGCCATTTTTCAGGCACTATAGCGCTGGAAAAACCAACTGGTGAAATATACAGCCCAAATTGAACTACAAACGGAACAATATAGCGGAAGTCTCGATATTTTACATTCAAGGCGCAGAAAAAAAGACCGACACCCAAAGCTGTGGCCAAAGCCAGAAATAGTAGTAGTGGTAGAAACACAATTTTCCAAGAAGGGATAAATTGATACCAGAGCATAAGAATTCCCAGTATGCCGAAAGAAATAAAAAAATCTACCAAACCTACTATAACCGGGCTTGTAGGAATAATAAGCCTAGGGAAGTAGACTTTAGAGATAAGTGCTGCATTTCCTATCAAGGAATTACTGCTTTCAGAAAAGGAAACAGCAAAGAACTGCCATGGCAGCATAGCGGCATACACCATAATAGGATAAGGCACACCGCCATCGGAAGGAAGCTTGGCCAGTTTACCAAAGACAATAGTAAAAACAATCATAGTCAAGAGAGGCCGAATTACACTCCAGGCAATACCGATGACAGTCTGTTTATACCGAACTAAAATATCCCTCCATGAGAGGAACAAAAAAAGCTCCCTATATCGCCATAGATCCTTCCAGTATTGCCTTTCGGTTTTACCTGCTTCTATTATTATTTCATAAGCCATGTTTTTTCCTCAGTTTATTAAAACGGCCCCTTAAACCAGTCTCCTGGTACATCATGGGGAAATTTGCATCGTTCTTTCAAAATTGTTAGATCAAATTTCTTTCCCAGCATATTTCCCACCATATTAACAATATCAACTGTTCCTGCATAAAAATCTTTTGTCAAAGCAGGGCTTGTTGGTGTGGGAAAATCCGGCAAAGCAATACGTTGTGGTGCTTGCACCAAACTATCAAAGCATTCAGAGCTAACCCGGGCTACGATTTCACCAGCAATACTACCAGTAATTGCTCCTGTGTCGAGGGCCAATAATCTGCCTGTTTTATGTACAGAGTCAAAAATCAATCTCCAGTCAATCGGCTTCACAGAGCGCAGGTCAATCAAATCGCAAGCTAAACCGTTATTTTCCAGAAACTCGACTGCATGCAGGGCCTCAACAGTCATGTAAGAAGACGAAATAATAGAAATATCCTTACCTGTCTTCAATTGTTGTGCTTTACCGATAGGAACCCTGAAATCATCAATAGGTACATTCCCCTCCAGATTATGCAACCATCGGTGTTCAAGAAAGATCACAGGGTTATCATCAAATATACTCGAAAGAAGTAACCCTTTTGCGTCTGCAGCGGTCGCAGGCATAACGACCTTTAACCCAGGAACATGGGCAAACCAGGCTTGCAGACTCTGTGAATGGGTTGGTCCCTGCCCCCACCCACGCCCGATAATCAATCGAATCGTTATAGGAACCGGTGTCTGCCCGTCAAACATGTAATGCCACTTGGCCGCATTGTTTACCAATTGATCCAGGGCAAGGAGAAAAAAATCCAGACGTTGGTGTGTCATGACAGGGCGGATTCCATTTAAGGAAGCTCCAATGGCAACACCAGTCATGGCATTTTCAGAGGCCGGCATATCAAAAACTCTGGCTTCACCAAACCGTTCCTGCAAACCAAGTGTAGTTCCGAAGACACATTTGGGATCAGGCACACCTAATCCATAGCATATAACTGATTCATCCATTTTCATAGCCTGAACTAAAGCTTCATTAATAGCCTGAGAATATGTTAACGTGCGATTCAATTCATTGCCTCTTTTTAAATGGTTATGGGTTGGACTCTGATAAACGAAAACTCTATACAATTCTATCTATGTTTATCTATGATAAATCTGTGTTCCGGCCACGTATCTTTACCTATATAAACCAGTAAATGCGGCCTCGGATTCTGGAAAAGGTGATTTTTCTGCAAAATCAAAAGCCCGATCAATCTCTTGTTGAATATTTCTTTTAATTTCTGCGATATCCTCAGCATTAATTACTCCTTGATCCATTAATTGTAGTTCCAATAACTTTACAGGATCCTTTTTCTTCCATGCGAGGTATTCTTCCTCGGTTCTATAGCCAAGGTCGTTATCAAAATTAGGACCGCAATGTTCCCTCCACCGATAGGTGTCCAACTCAAAAAAATGGGGCCCGGATCCCTGACGGATTTTTTTAACCGCCCGCTCAACCTTGTTAAAGACTTCGACTGCATTGTTCCCATTCCCATGTTCAGCTGGAACACCCATAGCCTCAACCATCCTACAGGTATCCCTTGATTCAGGCTGACGGACTCTTAACGGCGAATAGACAGAATAAAGATTATTCTCACACACAAACAACACAGGAAGTTTTTTTAATGCTGCAAAATTAATTGATTCGTAAAAAACCCCTTCCTCTGTGGTTCCATCACCAAAAAAAACACAGGAAACCTGTGCTGTACCTTTAAGCTTAATTGAAAGCCCCAGACCGACTCCCAAAGGGATTGTGCCACCAACAATTGATGTACTGCCCATGAATCCAACCGCTTTATCGACCAGATGCATGGAACCACCTTTCCCAGCAGTGCAACCGGTTACCTTACCATATATCTCTGCTATCATTTTTTTCAGATCGCCGCCCTTGGCAAGGTAATGTCCATGCGCCCTATGAGTACTCACAACAAAGTCATCGGTTCTCAGTACCATTCCCACCGCAGCAGAAACAGCTTCCTGGCCAATGCACAGATGGGTAGGGCAGCGCATTTTCGATTCTGAATAGCGCTCTGCAATCGTTTCTTCAATCAGACGAATTCTGAGCATAGAGATATATATTTTTTTTAAAATATTATTCTTCATAATCAATTAAGGGATAAACCAATAGTAATCACCGGTATATCCCACCTCATTAAAAAACTCGATCCACTCATCCTCGTGCATTATCGTTTTAGCAGTGAGATTCCAAGCATACATAAGTTCTCTTTCTTCGTCATTTCGATATGCATCAACAGTGACAAAGCTTTTTCCACGACTGACACGTTCAATCTCCTGTAGGGCAATAGCACATTCATCTTTTTCTAAGTTATGAACAGTATTAATGGAAATCACCACATCAAAAGATTTGTCTTCAAAAGGCAGCTTCTTAACATTAGCCACTTGAACATTAGGCTGCATATCCTCGATTGCATTTTCAATGGCGTAGTCTGAGATGTCCACTCCCTTCACTATAATACCGGATATTAATTCAGCCATATCATGCATCATAAAACCCTTGGCACATCCTACATCCAGAACTGAGCTCGAAGCTGTCAGACCGAAATGCTTTTGAAAGGTTGGAATTACTGGTTGCCAGAATCTGGCATTATATGAGAATCCGCCGTAACCATGTTTTCGGTCTCCGTCAAAGAATTCCATGCCGAATTTTCTGGCAATGGCTCTGTCTTTTTCAGTTTTGGTAGCCCCTCGGTCTTTCACATTTCGTTTGGTATTTGGGTAGTTTATCAGTAGATCAATTTTCTGTCCCATTTTTGTTCCTTTCATTTTATTCGCCGCAGCTTCATGTCAGCATACACAAATAAAAACTCTTCATGATATTATTATAAATTCTGATTTTTCTTCATAGTCCTGACATTGTAACACCCATCTTCATTTTTTATCTTCCCGGATTTGAATGCATCAATAATCTCATCTATTGCATATTGGACATTATATTTTGGTTCAAACCCGGTTGCCAAAAGTTTATCTGAATTCAAACGATAAGAACGCGGATCATTCGATGGTGTTACTATTATCTCAGCCGGCACAAATTCAGCAACCTTGTTTGCGATATCCATTATTGAAATATTCTCGAACCCTGCATTGTAAATTCCCTGAACTTTTTCTCCTTCACCAATAAAAAAGAGGGCAAGGTCTGTAATATCCCGGATGTTAATATTGGGCCTGACTTGATCTCCACCAAACACTGTTATCTTCTTATTGGTTAATGCCTGCACTGTAAGCATATTAACTGATACGTCCAGACGCATTCTTGGAGAATAGCCACAAACTGTTGCCGGGCGGATGCATTGAACCACAATTGAATCTTTATAACTCAAGAGCACCCTTTCACTGATCATCTTGGTCTTGTTGTAATCAGAAATAGGGACTAAAAAGAGATCTTCTGTTACCTGCGGTTCTTCTTTTACGCCATATACGCTACCGGAACTGGCATAAATAAACTGTTTTGCATTATGTCTAATCGCCCACTCGACAAGGCGCATGCTTGCCAATGCATTTACCTCCCATGAAAGTTTCGGGTTAATATCTCCGCAAGGGTCGTTGGCAACATTGGCAAGATGGATGACTATATCCACATCTTCCATTCTCAGATCGTCTATATTACAGATATCTTGTTGAATTATTTTAAGATTTTTGTGTTCAGAAAGAAAGTTTCCAAACCACATAATATCTATAATCGTGACTTTAAATCCAGCATTCAGAAGCTTTGGGGTCAAAACAGAACCTATGTAGCCGCAGCCGCCAGTTAAAACAATGTGCATCATTTCCTCCTATGGTTTATGGATGTAATCGAAAGGTTGTTTTTTTAGCTCTTCCAAATTATCTTTTACCCAGCCGATAGTTTCTTCAATTCCCTGCTCCAGACTGATCTGATCTTTCCACCCTAATGTTTCCCTTGCTTTGGTACTGTCGAGAAGATAGGCCGCATCCTTGCCCATACGTTCTCCCACTTCCTCAATATTATCTTCAAAAGAGAGATCCATTTGTTCCGCTATCATCTGAACGAGTGCTCGGATGGAAATGCTTCTAGTGGTGGAAAAATGGTAAATTCCTCCTGGTTTTCCTATCCGTGCCACTCGGAGGGTGCTATCAGCAACATCACGAATATGGATAAAGGAACGAACCGAAAATCCACCTCCATGAAGTTGCAGTTTTTTGCCTAATATAAAATAAAGTATGGCTCTAGGAATGATGCGATATAATTGCTGTCCTGGACCATAGACATTAGCTGCGCGGGTAAACACGACAGGAAAATCATAAGTGTCAAAAAATGTCTTCAGGCTCATATCTGCGGAGGCTCTTGAAACTGCATAAGGTGTGCTCGGATTATAGTTTATATTTTCCTGCACAAGCCCATTACAACTTCCGTACACCTCAGGAGTGGAAATGTGAACATATTTTTTCAAAAAGTCACATTTGCGCAATTGATCATGCAACTTTACAGTGGCTACTACATTGGCCTGGAACCAATGCTCAGGATACTGCCAGCTCTCACCTACCATGCTTTGGGCGGCAAAATTAACAACATAGTCCGGCTCAAATTCACGAATAACTTTCACTATCTCGTCAATATTATGGTTTAAGTCCAGTTGATAGAAACGAAAAAATGAGACCGGTTTTCTTTTATACTGCAAAAAGACAGGATTTAGTTCGGGCGATCGGCTGATCCCGATAGTTTCTGCGCCATTATCCATGGCATAATCTACAAAATACGATCCTGAAAAAGAATTGCTGCCGATGACTGCTATTTTTTCTTTCATTTACTTCTCTTGTAATATTTAGAATTGATTGACCACAGATCGTAATTATGCCATGCCAGTCTTATTTCATAAGGCTTGTAATACTTTTCATAAGTTTCACACGATCTATAGCTCTCTTGTTTCCCACAATAGAAACTGCATCTGCACCAACAAGATTACCGACAAAACTTATCACATCCGCAGGAACGTTATCGGCTGACGTTACTGATGTCAATGCCAGAACCGCATCCCCGGCACCTACACGATCAACAATTTTCACTGCAAAGGCGGGGCAAAAGGCAAAACCTTCATCCCTGCGATAAAAAATGCTGCCATTGCTTCCGCGCGTTATCATTATCGAAGGATCGCCCATTCGGCTTGCCAGTACGCGTATCAAATCTTTCAAGTCGCCTTTTCGGCTGCGCTGGTCAAGCCTTATCTCTCCCTCGTGAATGCATACATAATCAGCAAATGCATACTTTGAGATCGTATGAAAACCCATATTAGCTGCATTAATCTGTGTATTGACCGCAAGGAATCTGGATTTTTCAGTTAAAAGATCAATAACTTTAGGGGTAAGCAGACCGTGATCATAATCAGCAACAATAACTACATCGTATTCCGGCAACTGCTCTTCCAGGATATTACACAGCATATTTTCTTCTTCCTGGTTCAACTGTTCACCATTAAGTTTATAAACCCCTAACAGTTTAGCTAAGGAATAGCTGTCCACAAAACGGCGCTTAACAATGGTAGGTGATTCAGATTTGTAAACAAACAAAGGATCAACATTCGTTTTTAAGGAACCCCTTACAAAATCTTCTTCGGTCTTTTCAGTGCCAAGATAACACGCCAGTGAAACATTGTCACAGAAATCAGCCAGGTGATTGGCTATGGCGATGGCTCCTCCAGCGTAACGCTCTTTTGAAAGATATTTCATAACCAGCACGGATTCTTTTCCTGATTTGCCCATAGATTCACAATAGACGTATTCGTCGATAATTGCTTCTCCGATCACCAATACCTTTAAATTCCTAAGTTTTTCAATATGGCTAAAAATTTCATCTATTGAGTACTTTCGGCGAAATTCATCCAGATACCGGTTGGTCTCCTCATCGAATGATGGGATAACGCTGTTGATCAATTGTGAAGAACTAAAAGTAATATCTTCGGTAAATCGAACTTCACCACCTATAGATTGAACTGCCGCTGATTCATCTATAATTTTGCCTGTTATATCATCCTTGCTGTCTTTATAGTCAGAACCTTTTACATAAAAATCCGGCTTCAGAAGCTTAATTGTTTCAATCGCTGTAGGCCACTGATTTATTGCAACATAGTCAACACAATCCAAGGCTGCAAGAGACTCAGCACGCAATTCTTCTGTAAATGCAGGTCGATTCGGCCCTTTGTTAACATATTGGTCCTGTGTTATTGTAACAACCAATATATCTCCAAATTTTTTGGCATGTTCAAGGTATCGGATATGACCCACATGCAACAGATCGAATACCCCGTGACAGTGAATGATCTTTTTGCCTTCACTTCGTATGGATTCTAACAACTCACTAAGCTCAATAAGGGGTTTAATCTTTTTTCTGTATCGCATGTTAATTTTCTTAAAGTTCCTTGATTTCCATCATATCCATCCAATGATGGAGGATCGCAGCATGGGATGTTTCAGCATAGCCGTATGTTACAGCAGGAATATAAATGTTGAGATTTCCTGATGATCTAAGCGGGTTTTGGGCCGACATGGCAGAAAGGGTTATAACTTTCAAACCGATTTTCCTGGCAACTTCAGCAGCGCACAGGATGTTCTTTGAGTTACCGGAACTGCTTATGGCCACAAGCATATCTCCTTTTTCAGCACGACGTTGCAACGGTTCCGAGAACGACCATTCATAACCTATGTCATTCGAGATTGCAGTGATTAGAGAAAGATCCGTAAAAACCTCTGTATGCAGATGAGCATTTTTTGCGAGGTCAGCAGCAAAATGACTGGCCATAGATGCACTGGCACCATTACCAATAAGATAGATGGATCGTTTTTTCTCTCTCACAGCAATCGTTAATTCCTGCCAAGTCTTAAACCCTTCATCTGAACTATATTCAGCGCCGTCATATCCTAGGAAGGAGAGTTCATATAAAATGCTACTCAATTTGTCAATTTCTGTTTTCCAAGGTGTTATTAACATTCGAAAATATCCTTTCAGATTTAAATAGGGTCAAGCCTCCGACTTTGTCGTCCCTGGCCAATCTCCTTGTCTATTCATATTCATAAAATTGCCTCTGCGGAATCTTCCATCATTCCAGTAAGGCGTTCCGCTCTTTTGCCAACACCGATGGTAAGCTTGCCTGCAGGACAATGGTATGGCTTTAATCTCAAACCTTCGTGAAGGATCAATTGGTCTGCTATTTTTTAGAAGATCCGGGGTCAGGCTTTCCTTATTGTGGTTATTTTGCAAATAACCACAATAACCTAAAGGTCACACGTAAAAAAAGCCAGACCCCTCAAGGACCTATGTTTTTTTTGCTATTAAGAGGGTTCTTCCTATGGTGCCTAAGATGCGTTTGTCCTGCATTTTTTTTACCATGTTTCCTGACATACGTTCCGAGGAGAGGGGGCATTCTATTCTGTGGGTTATTTTCCAGCCTGCTGCTGATAGAAGTCTGTTGTAATCGTATGTTGTGATTGCTTTTTCTTCATATTCCTTTGCCTTTTTGGTGTAATATGGCGGATCAAAAAAGATCAGGTCAGGCTTTTTTGCAAGGGGCCATGTGCCTTTTTTCGGATTCCAGTGATGGTGCTCTATTTCCGGGCGGCTGTCTGATGGTGCAAGATCAAAGGCGTGGCATTTTCGTTCAAAAGCTGGGCAGGGATGCGGCCGGGCCAGTCGTCTCCGAATCTTTCATCACATTCGTTGAAATTCC
>CAYWGN010000182.1:0-10692 GCA_964457495.1 uncultured Desulfobacula sp. | reverse complement strand
TTTCCCATGACCCTTACAAAGTTTGCATCAAGGTTAATATCCTGGAGGCGCAAAGCAATAAGTTCAGAAACTCTCAAGCCCGCGCCATACATGATTTCCATCATTGCTGAATTCCGCATTCCCCTGGGCTTTCTTATGTCAGGGGCATCAAGAAGCGTTGCAACTTCTTCTATGGTCATTATTTTTGGAAGAGTAAGACCTGTTTTAGGGATATCTATATCTTTTACAGGGCTTTTTATCACTTTTTTTTCAGCGATTAAAAATTTATATAAACCGCGAATGGTAATGATATGCCGGGCCCTTGATTTGGCTGAAAGTCCTTTTTTAGCAAGATCTATCAACCAGGCCAGAATGACCGTGGTATCCACATCATTTAAATCATGAATCAGATTTTTTTCAAGAAAGGTGATGTATTTGGCAAGATCTGATGAATAAGAAACAAGGCTGTTATCGGACAGGCCTTTTTCAATAATAAGATAATCAATATAATTTTGGGTTAATTCATCCATATTTTAACCATGATTTTTCCTGTTTATGGTTTGATATTATTTTGCATTATGATATATTCACTGTATTATTTCAACTAACCATGGATATTTCATTGGGTTTTATTTTGAAAGTTGAGTAAATTAGAGGATTGAATTTTTAAATAATTGTGCTAAAGGTATTGGGTTATGAGTAATATAATTACAATCGCCGGCCAAAAGGGTGGAACTGGGAAAAGCATTACAGCCGTTAATCTTGCCACATCATTAGCGCTGTTTGGAAAAAAGACCCTGTTAATAGACTGTGATCCCCAGGCATGTTCCACCCAATGGTGCGGCATCAAGGATTTGGATTATAAGTGTGATATCACATCGGTCTTGTCTGGCCGGGCCAAGGTTGTTGATGCCATTGTAAACACCCGGATCAACGGCCTGGATATAATGCCTGCAGAATTTAATTTGTTCCAGGTCGCCTTAAAGCTGGCAAAAAATTCTGGAAATGAAAAGATCCTGCGCTTTTTTTTAAAGGATGTTGAAGACGATTATGACTATATTATTATTGATTCACCGTCTTCCTATAGTTTTTTAAGTGTTACAGCAATGACAGCTGCTGACTGGCTGCTTGTCTGCATGTCGGTTCATCACAATTCCATTGAAGATTTTCATAGCCTGCTGCAAATGGTAAAATATATCCGGATGACCCATGATGTTCCTTTGAAAATAGCCGGTCTTTTGTTTAACCGGAGTGAAACAAAAAAACAGATCGAGTCCTTTATGGAAAGTCAGAATTTGTCCGATGTAAAAAAATTGGTTTTCAATACATTTATTCCCCATGATGTGGCCATTAAAAATTCTAAGGAATTAAAGATCCCTGTTGTACTGCATGATATAAAAAGTCCGGCAGCTGAAGCATATTTAAGGGCTGCTGAGGAATTACATTTTTCCTTTAAATAAAGGAGTATTTCATGAAATTTATAAATTCTGAGAAAATCAAGGAAAAAGAAAAAAAGTTTATTGATACAATAAATGCAGCACTGGATTGGGACGCCATTGGAAAAATGCTGATGGAAAAGCACAATTTCACACTCCGGGAAAAAATAGAGTGTGAAAATGGTGACCTTGTGGTTTATAATGATACCATTGCTTATAAATTTGATTTTGAAATCAAGGTTCCCTTATCTGTGATGGTTAACAGGCAGGGTGAATGTCTGGAAATTTCAACTCCGGGAAAAGAGGGTGAAGAACAGGACGAGGACCCTTTGTTTCAAGATTTGGATACAGACGTGAACACAGATCCTCCAATAAGTTCTGAGAAGGAAAATAAAGTGGCCCAAATGGCTTCAAATATTGCAGATATGATTTCAGAAATAAACCAGGGGGATGCATAATGGATTGGGAGGTAAAACAAAGAGACACCAATGGCCATATCTTTTATTGATAAAAGACTTGAAGGAATTTATTCAAAAGTCTTAAACAATTCCCGTCTTTCCAAGGAAGACGGGATTTATATTTATGAAACCCATGATTTGATTGGTCTGGGCCAGGTTGCCAATCATGTCAGACGGTCTTTGCATGGCAATAAAGCATTTTATATTTATAATCAGCATTTAAATTATACCAATGTGTGCAAAAACAGGTGCAGGTTTTGTGCCTATGCCAGGGACCGCAAAGAAAAAGGTGCTTATACCTGGTCCATTGAGGAGATTGAAAAAAGGCTTTTAGAACGCATTGATGAGCCTGTGAATGAATTGCACATTGTGGGGGGCTTGAATGAGGCCTTAACATTTGATTATTTTATTGATCTTTTAAAGACCGTGAAAAAGATCAGACCAAAGGCCACGATTAAAGCCTTTACCAGTGTGGAAATTGATTATCTTTCCACACTGGCCGGGCTTTCCATTGAGCAGACCATTCAACAGCTCAAACAGGCCGGGCTTGAAATGATGCCTGGTGGCGGGGCTGAAATATTAAATTCAAGAATCCATAAAGAATTGTTTCCCAGAAAAATCAACCACAAACGCTGGCTTGAGATTATAAGGGCTGTTCACAGGGCCGGGATCAAAACCAATGCCACCATGCTGTATGGCCATATTGAAACCATTGAAGAAAGAGTGGATCATTTGATTACCTTAAGGGAATTACAGGATGAAACTCATGGGTTTTCTGCTTTTATTCCTCTGGCATTTCATTCTGAAAACACAAAACTGGCCCATATCCCTCCCACAACTGCAGTGGATGATTTAAAAAATGTGGCAGCTGCCCGTCTTATGCTGGATAATTTTGATCATATCAAAGCCTATTGGGTTATGATCGGGGAGAAACTGGCCCAGGTGGCCTTAAGTTTTGGGGCTGATGATCTGGATGGGACCATCATAGAAGAAAGGATCACCCATATGGCCGGTGCAAAATCAGCCGTTGGGCTTACAAAGGAGCAGATGGAGGACATGATCACAAAAGCCGGGTTTGAACCCGTTGAGAGAGATTCTTTTTATAATCCTAAAACAGTAGTTTAAAAAAACAAAATGAATAATCTGAATAAAATTATTAAAAAAATATCTGCCAATGAAAGAATAGACATCAATGAAGGCCTGAAGCTTTTCAGACAGGCTGATTTTTTGACCCTGGCAAGTCTTGCAAACCAGAAACGCTTTTATTATCACCCGGATAAAATCGTCACATATGTTGTGGATAGAAATATCAATTATACCAATATCTGCGCCTCAGGCTGCAGGTTTTGTGCATTCTTTGTAACTCCCAACAAGGGCCGTGGGTATATTATTTCAAAAAAGGATTTGTTTGATAAAATTCAGGAAACCCTCGACCTTGGCGGGACCCAGATTCTTTTGCAGGGGGGCATGCACCCAGACCTTGACCTTGATTATTATGTTGATTTGTTAACCTATATCAAAGAAAATTTTGATATTCATATTCACGGCTTTTCTCCACCTGAAATTGATTTTATTGCCAAAAAATCTTCTCTGTCCATTGCTCAGACCCTGTTGATTTTAAAAAAGGCGGGCCTTTCTTCTATTCCGGGTGGAGGTGCAGAGATTTTGTGTGATGATATCAGGGAAAAAGTGTCTCCCAATAAGTGCTCGTCAGAAGAATGGCTTGAAGTGATGCGACAGGCCCATGCGCAGGGGATGCGGTCCAGTGCCACCATGATGTTCGGACATGTTGAAAAGGATTTTCATATTTTTGAGCACATGGATAAAATACGAAACCTCCAGGATGAAACCCATGGTTTTACAGCCTTTATCCCCTGGACCTTTCAGCCGGATAATACCAAAATTTTGGTTAAAAAGAAGACAGCCGTGGAATACCTGAAGGTTCTGGCAATGAGCAGGTTGTTTCTTGATAATATTAATAATATCCAGGCATCCTGGGTGACCCAGGGAGATAAAATTGCCCAGACAGCACTTTTTTTTGGTGCAAATGACATGGGCTCCACCATGATTGAAGAAAATGTTGTAGCTTCTGCAGGCGTTGACTTTATGCTTTCCAAAGAAGAACTGACACGATTGATTACAAAGGCAGGCTTTGAACCAAGGCAGCGGGACTGCTATTATAATCTGCTATGACTGTGAATTCCCAAAATCCGGTCTGTATTAAAGGCTGTAATAAAAGAGAACTCCACTGGGCTGGCTGGATAATGAAGGATGCCTTCACCCTTATTGAGAATGGATATCTTGAAATTGAAAACGGGTTTATCTGCGCCATCCACAAAGGCCGGCCAAAAGAAAAGAGTATTGATCATGGCCCTGGCGTATTAATGCCTCCATTTGTGAATGCACACCTGCACCTGGAGTTGTCTGCCTTAAAAAATCATTTGCCCTTTGACAGGGGGTTTAAGTCCTGGGTTAAAATGCTTCTGGAAAAAAGAGATGTTATGGGCAAAGAAAAACTGATGAAAGAAGCCCGGAATTCTCTTCAGGATTTATTACAATCCGGCACCCTTTATGTGGGAGATATCTCAACTCTGGGAATTACAGGGCCCCTTATGGAAGATTCTGCTTTAAAAGGTGTTTGTTTTCATGAGTTTTTGGGATCAGACATCCCTGCTGTTTTTGTCCGGAAAAATGAGTCTGTTTCATTTTCGCTTGCAGGCCATGCCCCTCACACCTCTTCCCCGCAATTGCTCAAAGCATTAAAAAAAACTGTCTCATTAAAAGAACTGCCTTTTTCCATCCATGTGGCAGAATCAGATGATGAATCAGAGTTTATCCATGGCAAAAAAGGAGCCTGGGCGGATTTTCTTACGGCCCGGGGGATTGACTTTTCATCCTGGGATATTGGATCAAAAACACCTGTCTCCTATGTCTATGACCTAGGATTGCTGGATTCTTCAACCATTGCAGTTCATCTGTTAAACGTGACTGAAAAGGATATGGACCTGCTTGCCAGGTCAAAGACAAAAGTCTGTGTCTGTCCCAGGAGCAATTGGAATCTACATAAACGACTGCCTGATATTGAACTTATGATCCAAAAGGGCATACAACCAGCACTGGGAACAGACAGCCTTGCAAGTTGCGACTCATTAAATATTATAGATGAAATGGTTTTTGTACAAAAACATTACCCTGGGCTTGATCCTCAAACAATTGTTGCCATGGGAACCATAAATGGTGCAAGGGCCCTGGGTGTTGAACATGTGACGGGTACACTTTCAAAGGGGAAAAAAGCTCAATTTTTGTATCGCCCCCTTGATGGATTAAATAAAAAAAATCTTTTACACAGAATTATTTCCAATGAATGAAAAAAAAGTAAATATAGGGAAAATCTCTTATATTAATGATGCTCCTGTCTACTTTGGCCTTGATCACGGCCTTTTGCCTCCCTGGCTGAAAATGGTGTCAGATGTGCCTGCTGTTTTAAATCAAAAAATAAAAACCGGACAGATAAAAATAAGCCCTGTGTCTGCGGCATTTTATGCCATGAATCACCAAGAATTTTTATTGCTTCCTGATCTTTCAATATCCTGTAACGGCCGGGTTATGAGTGTTATCCTGGCCAGCAATTACAGCATTGATGACCTTGACGGTAAAAAGGTGATGTTCTCCCAGGAGTCTGCCTCGGCCGCGGCTTTTCTGAAAATGATATTCCGCAGGAAAAAGGTTTTTCCCATATTTGAAGTCGGGCCCACAAACAATTATCAGCAGATTTCCAATTCTGCTGATGCTGCTCTGGTTATAGGAGATGCAGCACTTGTACACCCCTGGGGTCAAATTTTTGAATATTGTATAGACCTGGGCCAGCTTTGGTATGAGATGACAAAGCTCCCTTTTGTATTTGCAGTCTGGGTTGTGAGACGTTCTTTTGCCGCTAAACACCCGTCCCTGGTAAGAGACATCCATAAATTGTTATTGGCATCAAAAGACCTGGGGTATCGCAATATTGATAAGGTGATTGAAGCAGGAAAAAATAAATTAGGCCTTGAGAGATCCATGGTAAAAGAATATTTTGATCTGCTTTATTGTGACCTTGACGACAAAAAAATAAAAGCAATGGCTTTGTTTTTTGATTCTCTTTTTGACCAGGGAATTTTGAATAAAAAAGTTGATATCGAATTTTTCGATTCTTGATTTTAGCTGGTCGGGATGAGAAGATTCGAACTTCCGACCCCAGCGTCCCGAACGCTGTGCTCTACCAGACTGAGCCACATCCCGACAGCAAAAAGGTTATACACAAAAAAAATTAAAATGTCTAATTGAAAATATTTTCTTTTATAATAGTTGCTTCCCTTTCCGGTCCAACAGAGACAATTTTAATTTTCACTTTGGAAAGCTCTTCAATCCTGGCAAGATAGTTTTTTGCCTTATCCGGCAGGTCATTAAAGTCAATAATGCCGGAAATATCCCGTTTCCAGCCTGGGTGACTTTCATATACAGGGATGCACTTTTGTAAAATTTTGATTTCAGCTGGAAAATTTGAAATTATGGTTCCCTTGTGTTCATATCCTGTACAAATTTTAATCTCATCAAGATCATCAAGGACATCAAGCTTGGTAATGGCAAGGCCGGTAAGGCTGTTCAATCTTACCGCATTCCTGAGAACAACCATGTCCAGCCAGCCGCAGCGTCTTTTCCTGCCAGTGGTGGCACCGAATTCCGAGCCGGTTTTCTGGAGCTTGTCTCCCATGTCATCAAATAATTCCGTTGGGAAAGGCCCGCTGCCGACCCTTGTTGTATAGGCTTTTACAATTCCTATGATTTCACTGAGATTACCAGGGCCGACCCCGGATCCATTGGCGGCATTACCGGCCACAACAGAAGAAGAGGTCACAAAGGGATAGGTCCCATGTTCAATGTCCAGATGGGTACCTTGCGCGCCTTCAAATAAAACGGTTTTATTGTTATTCATTCCGTCAAACAATATCACGGAGACATCTGCAATATAAGGCAGGAGCCGACCTTTGATCTGCTGGAACTGATTGATAACTGTTTCAGGGCCCATGGTTTCGGTTTTAAAATAATGTTCAAGGTAAAAGTTTTTTTCTTCAAGAATGGTGATAATTTTTTCTTTGAAAAGATCAAAATCAAGAAGATCACAAAATCTTATCCCGCGTCGGGTTGCCTTGTCCTCGTAACAGGGTCCGATTCCCCGACCTGTTGTCCCGATTTTCTGGTCGCCTTTTTTAGCTTCACGGGCAGAGTCGATCAGTTTGTGATAGGGCATGATGATATGGGCTCGATTGCTTATTTTGAGCATATCCGGTGAAACATCAATATTATTTGATAATAAATAATCAATTTCTTCAAGTAACACAAAGGGATCAACAACAACGCCATTGCCGATAAAGCATTTTTTGCCCTGGATAATGCCGGAAGGGATTAGGTGGCTGATAATTTCTTTGCCGTTGACAACCATTGTATGACCGGCATTGTTTCCCCCTTGAAACCGGACCACATAATCGGCGTGTTTACTTAATAAATCAACAATTTTTCCTTTACCTTCATCTCCCCATTGGGTACCGACAATAACTGTATTTCCCACTACTTGCTCCTTTTATTCAAAAAAAATTTTTGTATGAGATGTTTTGTTTTTTCTTCATAAATCCCTGATACAATTTCAGGGCGATGGTTCAATCTTTTATCCTCTGCCATGGTATACAATGAATTTACCGCACCCCATTTCAGGTCTTTTGCCCCAAAAACAACCCGTTTGATCCTGGCATGGATAATGGTGCCCATACACATGATACACGGCTCAATGGTGACGTATAAAACCATGTCAATCAACCTGTAATTGTTCAAAGCCTGGCAAGCCATTCGTATGGCATTGATTTCAGCATGGCTTGTTGGATCATTGGATGATATGGGACAATTATAACCATATCCGACAATTGTTTTATTTTTATCCACTATGATGGCGCCCACAGGAACCTCATCTATTGCTGCTGCTTTTTTTGCCTCCTTAATGGCAAGGGCCATATAATATTCATCATCTTTCATTTATGCTGTATTTATATAAATCTTTTTGCCTAAGGTCAAACAAATTTATGCCATCATGCAATAGGGGAAAGGAATTTTGAAAATGGATTGAAACATAAAAATCTTGAAATTGTTAATAATCTTTGGTATAAAGCATCACATATTGTGCGCCTGTAGCTCAGTTGGATAGAGTATCTGGCTACGAACCAGGGGGTCGGGAGTTCGAATCTCTCCAGGCGCGCCATTTATATTAAGGGTTTTCAGCTTTTTGTTGAAAGCCTTTTTTGTTTTAATGAAAAGTAGTTGTCAGTTCAGTATTTCCTTGGTTTTCCCATGACATATTGTTAATATCTTTCGTGTGTATTATAAGGTTCAGCAATAATGTTGACATGGTTTTTCAACAAAAGGGAAAAAATGGATATTAAAGAAATGGCATCACTGTGTAAATCTGCTGGAATTTTTATGTCAGCGCTTTCAAGTGACATAAAAAATGCAGCTTTGAAAAATATTATCAAGGCTTTGGAAGATAATATGGATCGCATTATTGCTGCCAATAAAACAGATCTTGAACAGGCTCAAAAAGACAAGCTTGAACCGCCGTTGATAAAGCGCCTGGGGTTTGACCGCGCCAAGTTGTCAGAAGCCTGCGAAGGGATAGCAAGCCTGATAAAACTTCAAGATCCCGTGGGCAGAACGTTGAGCGCTACAGAGCTGGACAAGGGCCTTAATCTTTTTAAGGTGAGTCGGCCCATTGGCGTGATCGGGGTTATTTTTGAATCCAGGCCAGATGCCCTGGTACAGATTGCAGCCCTTTGTTTGAAAAGCGGGAATTCAGTACTGCTCAAAGGCGGCAGTGAGGCTTTGGTCACTAATCAAATTCTGGCGGCGATCATTTCCAAAGCCGGGGTTGAAGCAGGCTTGCCCAAGGGGTGGCTGGGAATGCTTGAATCCCGCAGTGATGTGGACCAGATGTTAAAGCTGGACAAGTCAATTGATCTGATTATCCCCCGGGGCAGCAATGAATTTGTGCGCTATATCATGGATAATACCAATATCCCGGTGTTGGGACATGCTGATGGGATCTGTCATTTATATATAGACAGGTTTGCAGATCTTAAAATGGCAATTGATCTGTCTTTGGACAGCAAATGCCAGTACGTGGCCGTGTGTAATGCCATTGAAACCATCCTGGTCCATGAAGTCCTGGCTCAAGATATACTTCCTTTATTGAAGAGCAAATTAGAAGACCATGGCGTGAAAATTTTTGGGTGTGAAAAAACAAGGGCCATCATAGATGTTGAAGCTGCCACCCTAAAAGACTGGCAGACAGAATACCTTGATTTTATGGTTTCCATTAAAATTGTCCCCTGCCTTGATGATGCGTTGGCCCATATTAATCAATACGGGTCAGGTCACACAGATGTCATTGTGACAAAGGATAAAAAAAGAGCCATTTATTTTATGGATCATGCAGACACAGCTGATGCGTTCTGGAATTGCAGCAGCAGATTTGCCGACGGATTCAGGTTTGGTCTGGGTGCTGAAGTGGGTGTCAGTACCAATAAGATCCATGCAAGGGGCCCTGTTGGCCTTGAAGGCCTTATGATTTATCAGTGGCGTCTTATGGGTGACGGGCATATGGTAAAGGACTATACGGGTTTAACTGCAAAACCATTTAGCCATAAAACATTAACAGATAAATTTAATTAGAGATATATAATGCCAAAACAAAGATTAATCAATGCCCGGCGGGTGGTTGTAAAATTGGGCAGTAATGTGATCACGGCAAAGAACAGTTTAAACCTGGAACTCATTGAATCCATCTCCAGCCAGATAAGCCATCTTATGGATAATGGGGTTGAGGTGATCCTGATATCCTCGGGCGCCATGGCAGCAGGCTTGAGGAAAATGGGAATGGACCGCCGTCCAGATGAAATCCCCAAACGTCAGGCAATTTCAGCCATTGGTCAGAGTGGGCTGATGAATGCCTATGAAAAAAGTTTTGGCCAATTTAATAAAAAGGTTGCCCAGATCCTGTTAACTGCGGAAGATTTGAACAATAGGAAACGGTATCTGAATGCAAGAAATACCTTGCATACGCTCATAAAATGGAAGGTTGTGCCCATTATCAATGAGAATGATACCATTATGGTTGAAGAAATAAAATTAGGGGATAATGATAATCTTGCCGCCATGATAACCCTTTTGATGGATGCTGATTTTTTATTCATTTTAACGGATATTGACGGCTTGTATAATAAAGATCCAAGGCAATTTTCCGATGCAATGCTGATCCCAAGGGTGACCCGGTTTAAAAAAGAAATTAAAGACTTTGCCAGTGACATACCAGGGACCCTGGGCACGGGTGGCATGCTCAGTAAAATCCAGGCTGCCCAGAAAGTCACTTCAGCCGGAATCCCCATGATAGTGGCCAGGGGAAACATTCCCAGTATCTTGTTACATCTTTTTAACGGCAAAGAAGATGGCACATATTTTGTTCCTAAAAAAGAAAAAATGCCCAGCCGGAAATGTTGGATTGCCCATACCCTTGCCCCAAAAGGAAGTCTTGTGATTGATGATGGGGCTGTTTGTGCTGTCCAGCAGAATGGGAAAAGCTTGCTTGCCATTGGAATTCTTGCCGTGGAAGGTGATTTTGAAGAAGGTGCAGCAGTTTCCTTTAAGACGGCTGCCAATGAAATTGTTGGAATCGGTCTGGTTAATTACAGGTCTTTTGATATTAATTTAATAAAGGGATTAAAAACCTTCCAGATTGAGGG
>CAYWGN010000181.1:0-10750 GCA_964457495.1 uncultured Desulfobacula sp. | reverse complement strand
AGGAAATACCAGATCCCTTTGTATAAGACTGGAGAATAGGCAGAAGTGAATAAGTTGCCAAAGCCGGTGCTTCATCCGTAATTGTATAATAGATAGTGTAAAGAATTTGGTTCATATTTTTTCCCTGTGCTGCATAATATCTTGAAATATAGCCAATCCCTTAAAAATCTACAAGGGCTGGAAAAAAGAGTTGATTACCTCTGTTCTACAGCCCTTGTCTGATTCATAAAGAAATGGTTAATTTAAGGGGCCAAGCACATCACCAACCTTTTTGAGCAAATCTTGAGTGCTCTCCTCACTGGCAGGCAGTATTGGAGGTCGTACATTACGCCACCTTGCATCGCCTCGTTTTTCGGCAAGCAAACCTTTCATGGCTGGAATCGGTCCATAGCCCTCCATATTCCTTCGAAAGGTCTTCATTTCATGGTTGAGAAGATCAAGGTCACCATCTTTTGCACCTGTTATAACATTAAAGACATTTCTGATTCCGGCTGGATTCACATTACAGGTAGCTGAGATACATCCTGTGCCGCCATTTTCCATGCCCTCTCTTAAAAAGGTTTCCGACCCTGGAAACACGGCAATATCCGGGGCAGCGGCAATCACCTTCTTTGTATTTTCAAAGTCTGCTGAACTATCTTTGTAAGCCACGATAACGTCGGGAAAATCTTTTGCCAGGCGGCCGGCCAGTTCTGGAGAAAAGCCTATTACTGCAATAGGTGGAATATGGTACATGCAGATTTTGAGATTATCACGATTAATAGACTCGATGAGTCTGACAAAATAGGCATACAAACCATCATCACTGACATTCTTGTAAAAAAATGGAGGCAGGGTCATAACAGCTTTGCAACCATGATCCACTGCATGCTGACAAAGAGTCACAGTCTCTTCCAGGTTGCAAAGTCCGGTCCCGGGCATGAGCACTGCAGGATCAATTCCTCCTTTAATGAGGATGTCCAGCGCCTCCATTCGTTCATTAAGGGACACGCTGAGTGCCTCACCAGTAGTGCCGAATGGTGAAATATAGTGTATTCCCTGCTCAAGCAGCCAAAGGGCATGACTGAGATATAAATCAGGAGCAAGACTCAGGTCATCGTTAAAGGGGGTGAGTATAGGCGTAATTACTCCGGTCATTTTTTCTTTGTTCATGTGTATCTGTCCTTTTTTGGGATTAAATTAGCAAGTGCAATCAAGCTCAACAGCAAGCTATACCATTTGTTTATGGGGAAGCCAATCCATATTATTTGCTCATAAGAGTTTTCTTTATCAAGTTTTCCGGGGCAATTAGATTTTGTTGTCAGTTTTAACCTGCCACCCACTCACCGCTTGTCATCAGAGAATCATTATCCATGACCTTACCGCAAAAAAAGTCTTTTGAATTTATTACACCTACTCCCTTTGGCGTGCCCGTCATAACTATGTCACCATTTTCCAGACTTATAAATTTTAATATATCTAATAAAATATTCTGAGGTTTGTACAGCATCAAACTGATACTCCCTGACTGAACAACCTTTCCATTGATAGATAATTCCAGACTCAAATTTTGGCTAACCTGGTCAATCCCGATAAATTTACTGAATACAGCAGATCCATCAAAAGCTTTAGAGCGCTCCCATGGCAACCCTTTGGATTTTAGTTTGTTTTGGAGTGCTCTCTTTGTGATATCAAGACCAAATCCAACAGCAGAAAATCCACCATCTTCAAACAGAAAACATAACTCACCTTCGTAATGAAGGGGTTCCTGATGGAAAGAATGTAATTGTTCTGATATGGCTGAGTTTGGTTTCATAAAAAATATAGGTTCATCTGGAACCTCACTGCCCAATTCTTCAATATGTTCGACATAATTTCTTCCCACGCACACAATTTTAGATGGTGATATAACTCTGTTACCCACAATAATTGTTTTCATGTAATTCTCCTTTGACTAAAATCTATTGTCCCTTTTTTGCATTGCTCAAAATACGCATGGCTCTGGTGGTATTGAAGACTCCGCATACACAGAATTTTGCCATGGTGCGGGTGGCATCTTCTGGATCCATGCGGCCTTCTTTTACATGGGTCAGCATTTTTTTTGCAAAGTTTGCCGAAACCATTCCATGTCCGCACATGGTTGAAAGTGACAGGGTTTCCCGGTCGGGAAGTCTGGTTGTATCCCCATGGAATCCAAGCGTATACTCTACTGCATGGGGAGTGATGTCCACTTCTCCGCAGATATCTCGCACATTGTCCACAAGTGCACTCACATTAATAGAAAGACCCAGATCTAGTTTTTTAACATCTTGAATGAACTGTGTCACTTTCTTGCGATCATCGAACACTGCTGCAGCTGAACCGGAATTGGGAATTTCATCTATGAGTTTTTCATAGGTTATTTTTTCCTGTCTGCCAATAAAGTAAAGTTTAAAAAAACTGAGGTTTTTTTCCGGCCGATAGAGCGAATTGATAAGGCCGTTGCCCATATTTATGGGGTTGTATTTGATTGCAGCACGCAAAAAAGCTTGTGCTTTTTCAAGAGCCCCTTCTTCATTGAATCCTTTGCCTGCCATGGCAAAAACAATATAATCGTCAGATAATGTTTCAGGTTTTCCAAACCTGTGCAGCGTATTGGTCATTATAAGTTCTCCATGTTGGTGAAAGAAGCGTTGGTAGCGCGCCCAAGTCCAAGATTTAATTTTGCCCACCCAGTCTCATATCCTTCTTGTGTAAGTATGTCTCTAAGTGGTTCTGAGCCATCTTCTTCACAAACGGTAGAAACTCCGATACTTACCACTGTCTCTGAAGCTTTGCAGACCTCTTTTATAATAGTGAGCGTGTGGACTAGATCCTGGATCGTGGTGGTGATTTCTACAATGCAGGAAAGGACTTTCTCGTTAAGCACGTCTTCCTGGATGTCGCCGGTTGCAGGGTTAGTCATCATTTTGGTAACTGGGTTTCCTTCTTCAAACCTGGCACCGGCTGTAGCCATAACTCTGGTTGCCTTCTGAACTTCTCTGAAAAAGACGCCTATTCCCGGTCGGCCAAATTCCACCACCAGCCCGACTTCGCCCTTTTTAATCCTATGACTGACATCGTTGGTCTTGACTTCTTCAGTTCCCCGGCCGTGCACGCCCGTGGACTCATGGGTAACCATGGGGTCGGAAAAAGCCCGCCGAACAATGCGTGGCCATTCCAGGTCTTCTGGAACAAGAGCTTCAGTGGGGCATATATCAGGATCAGGTTGAAATCGCAGGCTTATTTTTTTCAGAAGCCTTCTGATTGTTCTCGTAAAGCTTGGCGGCAGATGTTCAAAACTCAGACTCCGATAGCAATTGTGGCATTCCACACATTCGTCGGCATTTATGTTTGCTAAGCCATCTTCATCTATATAGATGGCCCCAACGGTACAAATAGGCACGCAATTAGCACAGCCAACGCATTTTTCCTTTGATATCCTCATAACCCGCTTCCTTTTAAATATTTTGTTTTTATTGCTAATAGTCACTCTGTGTGATGGCAGCAAAAACATTGTATCCAAAAATATTATAGAATGCAATATTTAATCCCTGTGAAATATTCATTAATGCCTTAAAGGTAATTTGCCTATGTATCTGGGAATACAGTGCTATTCTTTTTATATTAAGCATACGTTTGATATTATTATGTTCTTGACGTAGAAAGTTATATTGGTTACAAATAAACAATAAATCAATTTTTGGATACAATAATGATAAAACCATTGTCAAAAAGTCCTGAAAATCCTCTGTCTGTCAGGGAAAAGACATACAGCCTTTTGAAAAAGCAGTTGCTAACTGGTCAGCTTAGACCTAACAAGAGGCTGACAGAGGAGTCCCTGGCCAAAAAATTTGGAGTGAGCAGGACACCTGTCAGGGACGCCCTGCACAAATTGGAATTGGAAGGCCTGGTCAAGGTAGCAGGTGCCCGAGGGTTTTGCGTGCCCGAGGATTCTGTGGAGGATATGAGCGAACTTTTTGAAATCCGAGCCGTACTGGAAGGGCATGCCCTGGCCTGCATATGTAAAATAATCACACAGGAAAATATAAGATCGCTTAAAAAACTTGTTCAATCTGCTGAGCAGGCCTTTTTAACAGGAAAATTAGATCTCATTTTTGATTATAATACCCAGTTTCATGACCTGCTTTATGGCATGCTTGCCTCACAAAAGCCGAGACTTTTCAGCATCATAGAAGATATGCGGGAATATGTTTTGAGATATCGCAAAAATACGCTTGCCCATCACGATGGTGTCCGGCGGAGCATTAGCGGGCATAAAAAAATACTGATGGCTTTGGATCTTAGAGAACCTCAGTTGTGTGAGCGTATTATGAGGAAGCATATTTATGAAGCAAAAGAGGACACGATAGTGTACGGTGATTAATTTTACTGAAAAAAAGTAACGCTTTCACAGATTAAACGGTTACCTGTTGGAAAGATAGTGGAAATTAAAATAAAAAATGGGTGGGGGTAAAAAATGGAATATAGATTTCTTGGTTCTACAGGGATCCGGGTTTCTCAGTTGTGCATGGGTACAATGACATTTGGAAATGAGGCTGATAAAGACGAATCTGCGGCCATGTATAATCGCTGCCGGGATGTCGGGATTAATTTTTTTGACTGCGCTAATGTTTATAGTCAGGGAAAGGCAGAAAAAATCCTGGGAGGCCTGATCGCAGGATCCAGGGATGAGCTAATCATAACCAGCAAAGTCTGGGGCCAAATGGGCACGGATATCAATGCAAAAGGTTCATCCCGGCGAAACATTATAGCTTCCTTGGAAGCAAGTCTTAGACGACTTAATACTTCTTATATTGATATTTATTTTTTGCATAGATTTGATCCCCACACAGCTCTTGTGGAAACCCTTGCCACCCTTGATGATTTGGTGACTCAGGGGAAAATACGTTATATTGGAGCAAGCAATTTTGCCGCCTGGCAGGTGGCCAAAGCGCTTGGCGTATCAGCGCTGCATGACTGGGCCTCATTTAAATGTATCCAGCCAATGTATAATCTTGTCAAACGCCAGGCAGAGGTGGAAATACTGCCCCTTGCTCTTTCTGAGAATATTGGTGTGGTAAGTTATAACCCTTTGGGTGGTGGTTTGCTGACAGGAAAATATGGTCAGAAAATAGAATCCTCCCGGAATCGACTTGGCAACGTAGAAATGTATAAAAAAAGATATGGTGATGACTGGATGCTTGCTGCTGCAAAGAGGTATGAAACTTTTGCCCGTGACAATGATATTAACCCGGTAAGTCTCGCCGTTGCATGGGTTGCTGCCCACCCAGGAGTTACTGCACCAATTCTGGGAGCCAGAAATGTCGGGCAGCTGGAAGACTCGTTACGTTCCATTGAAATCAACATGACGACTGAGTTGTACCAAAAACTGGCAAGTCTGACACCAGAACCGGCACCAGCCACTGATCGGACGGAAGATTTCAGGTAAGATGGGGTTACATTAATAGATTACAGCGGTTGCATCACCTCGATGATGATATTATCAGGTCCTTTGAAAAAGGCAATCCTGTTTTCGCCTGCATCCACGGGGGAGGCAATAAATTCAAAGCCCTTGTCCATGAGTTCTTTGTAAGCTATATCCGTGTTTTCCACCCGGACACATATGTGGTGGTAACCATAAGTTGGGTGAGTTGTATCAGCATTAATGATTTCATTTTCCCGGGCCACCCTGAGATTGATAATCGTTCCGTTCAAGTCCAGGGTGGCCCCGTCTGTGTTTCTAAATTTTTTGCGGGCCATCAGGGTTATTCCGGGAATTGCCGTGAAAAAATCGATGGAGTTTTGAAGATTGCTGCACAAAAGATGGATGTGATGAAATCGATAAGTCATTGAAAAGTTCCTTTGGTTTAAATAATTTAAAAGTTCCAAGGGGTCATGGTTTAGCCAACGCAATAATCGGTAAAATTAGAGGTTTTTGTTCGGGCACTAACTATGGCAAATTTATCCAATAACACATTTATTCAGATTACTCACTGTGTTTTTCATCAACAATTCTCAGTATAAAAAAATTATTAATTCAAGCCATGATGATTCTTATGTACTTAATTTAATGGATGATTATCTCATTTGATTTCATATTTGATGGGTAGGCGAGCTTTATTAACGAGGCAACACAAGGTTATAATTGACGTTGATCACCTGCTTACTGTTTGATTCCTGTTGTGGGAAGCTATACCTTTTCTGGGCGATCTTTTTTTGAACTATCATTTTTTTGGGTTGAATAAAAGAACGATTGACAAACAAAAACCGATCTTTTATTCAATTTACAAACTGGATCTATTTTTTGATCTAAAAAAAATTGATTTACCACGATGCTCATTATAAACAATTGATTTTGAAATTGAGGAGTCTTACAGAAGAGTTAAAGGAATTTTCTGCTGAAGGTCAAATTTTAGGTTGTCAAAACTATCATAATACTGGGAAACTGGTGATTTATATATAAGAGAGGTTTTATGAAGGGAACAATGAAGGTTACAATAAGAGATATCACAGGTCGAGACGGATTCCAGTCTTTAAAAGATTTTATTCCCAGTTTAAAAAAACTGGAAATACTCAGCGCGATCGGCTTGGCAGGGGTGAAAAATATCGAGGCCACATCCTTTGTGAGCCCTAAATCGATCCCTCAGCTCAAGGACGCCCGGGAACTGGTTCCCAAGTTGCCGAAAAATGGAATCCAATATTCGGCACTGGTTCCAAATTTGGTTGGCACCACGCACGCAATTGATGCCGGCATTGATGAGCTGGTTCTGGTCATTTCTGCTACGGATAAGCATAACCTGGCTAATGTACGCAGGACCGTTTCCAAATCAGTGATGGATCTGGATGGAATTTTTGCAATAGCAGTAGAGCACAAAGTTGTTGTGACCGCATCGATTGCCGTGTCTTTCGGATGCCCATTCCAAGGTGATGTGTCTGAAAAAACCCTTTTTAATTTGGTAGATACTTTTGCAGATAAAGGTGCTGCCAGAATTATTTTTGCCGATACAACGGGAATGGCAATCCCGAATCAGGTGGAAAGGGTAGTGGGAAAATTTCAAAATAATTACCCGAATATTGATCTTGGGCTTCATTTTCATAACAACCGGGGAACGGCCATGACAAATCTTTATGTTGCTTTGGCAGCGGGTGCCACGACATTTGACACGACCCTGGGTGGGATCGGAGGATGCCCTTATGTGCCACAGGCGGCGGGAAATCTACCAACGGAAGATGTTGTCTACATGCTTGAAGAAATGGGATTTCATACGGGGATTGACCTGGAATTGATCATCAAGGCGGCGCAAGGTCTAGAGCGTGAACTGGGATATACTCTTCCAGGACAGGTTATGAAAAGCGGCCCCCGTGATCCGGCAATGGCAAAGAGAATTTGCAGCTTTAATGGAGGCTAAGACTAAGTCAAGGAGCTGTTTCCATCGTCCATGAGATGAATAGGGGATATTGAATCACCCCTATTGAAGAAAAAACCATTTCCCATCTGTATGAGATTCGGCTTGAACTCGGGTGCTTAGTTGAAAAAATTGCAAGTCGAGACATTGTAACTGCCGAACAATGTATGCGGAAACATATCCAAGAATTACATCTAATCTGGTACGACCAGCCAAAAAATTGAACAACTATTAAATTAAATCCTGAAAATTAATTTAATAGAGAAAATATCAGAATTGTTTTAAAAAAAAGCCTTATTTTCCCGAAAAAACTATTTGACAATGATTGATTGATGTGGTTTTATGTATCAGGTCAGACCAGATGTCAATCAGCATAGATTGATTGTCTTGACGATGACCTAAGGTAATTTTTCAGTAAAAAAACAAAGCTGGGAAAAAATATCAATATTTGGTTATGGAGGATAAATGGCAAAGTTTTTAGAATATCAGGGTAAAGAATTTTTTAAACAGTCCAAAATACCTATTCCTGAAGGCATGGTGGCTAACACCCCTGAAGAAGCAAAGGCTGCAGCGTTGAAGCTGGGAAGACCTGTTGTGGTCAAGGCCCAGGTATTTGCCGGAGGCAGGGGAAAAGCAGGTGGGGTCAAGTTTGCTGACACACCGGAACAGGCCCAAAGCCTGGCCCGGGAAATTTTAGGAATGGATATCAAGGGGCTAGAAGTTAAACAGGTTCTGGTTGAGGAACAACTGGACATTGTCCAGGAGTTTTATGTCGGGATTATTATTAATTCTGCCCAGGAGGTTCGGGGGCCAGTACTGATGTTCAGCCCTGAAGGGGGCATGGATATTGAATCTGTATCCCAGGACAAAATTGCAACCATGAATGTGGATGTAATCAAAGGATTAATGCCCTATGATACATTAAACCTGGTGGCATCAATGGGAGTTACGGGCAAGCCTTTGCGGCAGATTGCCGATATAGTGTTCAAGCTCTTCACAGTTTTCCAGAAGATGGATTGTAGAACGCTTGAGATCAATCCTCTGGTATTAACATCCGATGGCAGGGTGCTGGCTGCAGATTGCCGCATGGCTATTGATGACCAGGCTCTTTTCAGACACCCGGAACTGGGGATTAAAATTGGTCGTGAATTCTTAAAGGAACCCACTGAGTTTGACCTCATTGGCTGGTCCTTTGAGGCCAGTGATTTTCGGGGGACAAGCTATGTTGCTGAGATGGCAACGCCTGAAGAGGTAGCCCAAGGCGGTTATGTGGGATACCACGGCATTGGCGGAGGTGCTGCCATGATCGGTATGGATGCCCTTAACCGGGTGGGATTAAAAATAGCGGATTATGCAGATACCAGTGGTAATCCAACAGCATCCAAAGTGTATAGAACCACTAAATTGATTATGTCCCAGCCAGGTATTGAGGCTTATTTCCTTGCAGGATTCATGATGGCCAATCAGGAACAATGGCACCATGCCCATGGAGTGGTCAAGGCATTAAGGGAAGAACTGCCCAAAAAACCTGCCGGCTTTCCCGTTGTTCTGCTTTTGTGTGGAAACAAGGAAAAAGAATCCCAGGAGATTTTAAAGGAAGGGTTGGCAGATCTGGATGCCAGGATAGAAATTTATGATCGGGAGCATGTTTACGATGCCACATTTATTGCAGGCAGGGTCAAGGCGCTGGTCGATGAATACCATGAAAAAAACTCAGTATCCTAGAGGGAGAAACAAATGGAATTTCATGAGAGAACAATAAAAATCATTATAGATGAATCCAAATGTGATGATTGCACTACCCATGCCTGTGTGGAGGCCTGTAAAACTTTTTCCAGGGGTATCCTGGGTTTGAAAGATGGAAAACCCTTTGTGAAAGATTCTGCTGATGAGCTGGCACGCAAAGGAACAGAATGCCTGGCCTGTGAATACGCATGCTGGTTCAGGGGGAATAGTGCCATTACCATTGAGGTGCCTATTGAAGGATTATCCCAATACAGGCAAAGACACGGAACAAATTAGCAGGGGGGAAAAATGTCCATATTATTGGATGAAAATACAAAGGTTGTTGTACAGGGATTGACAGGAAGAGAAGGCTCCCTGCGTTCACAATTTATGAAAGAGTATGGTACAAGGGTGGTGGCTGGTGTGACACCGGGTCGCGGAGGCGCTGAGGTCCATGGGATCCCCGTGTTTGATACGATAAAACAAGCCATCAAACAGGTGGGAATGATTGATGCCGCTGTTACATTCATTCCGGGGCCTGCTTTGAAAAGCGCTGTTTATGAAGCCATTGATGCCGGCATTAAATTTGTGGTTTCCCCGGTTGAGCGCATTCCCGTTCAGGACGTTATTGAAATGGTCCATTATGCCTTGAAAAATGATGTAAAACTTTTGGGACCTGGCAGCCTCGGGCTGATCAGTCCGGGCAGGGCCGCCATTGGCTGGCTGGGCGGAAGTTTGGAATGGGCTCGAGCATTGTTTGACCCGGGTCCTGTGGGCGTTATTTCCCGCAGCGGAGGACAGTCCGGTACGGTGCCCTGGGCTCTCAAGGTAGCAGGCCTTGGAATCAGCACAGCTCTTCACATCGGTACAGAACCCGTATTGGGGATGACCATGGCAGATATACTGAAAATGTTTGAAACAGATGACCAGACAAAGGCAGTGGCAATTTTTGGTGAAATCGGTGGAACCCTTGAAGAGGAAGCGGCCGAGTGTGTTGCCAAAGGTGAGTTTACAAAACCCCTTGTTGTCTTTATTGCAGGTGCCTGGGCACCTGAGGGTATGCGGTTTTCCCATGCCAGCAGTATTGTTGAAAAAGGCAGAGGAACTGCCCGGGGCAAGATGGACGCATTGACAAAGGCCGGAGCCCACATCGTGGACAGCCCTGAAAAAATTGCCCCAAAAATTAAAGAATTGATCCAATTATAATTAAATCAGGTTATAATTAAATCAAGCATAATTAAATAACAAATAAAAGGAGAAAATTATCATGGCAGTTATGAGATCTGTATTTTATGTACCCAGTAATAATGAAAAAATGGTTGGCAAGGCAGTCAGCATTGAAGCAGACATATTAACCCTGGATCTTGAAGATTCAGTACCCCCTGCGGAAAAAGCCAAGGGTCGTGCAGAGATCAAAAAATATCTTGATTCAAGCAGAGCGTCACAGAAAGCAAAATATCTTTATGTCCGGGTTAATAACTGGGAAACAGAGATGACCAATGACGACCTCGAGGCTATTGTATATCCAGGCCTTGATGGTGTATGCCTGGCAAAGTGCGGAAGCGGAGAGAATGTAAAACGTCTGGACTGGAAACTTGAAGAACTGGAACAGAGAAGGG
>CAYWGN010000180.1:0-10920 GCA_964457495.1 uncultured Desulfobacula sp. | reverse complement strand
AAAATTCTTGTGAATAAAATCGGGATGAAAGCGATCATTATTGGTGCAGACTATTTATTTGGGAAAGACCGACAGGGAAATATTGAACTTTTAAAAAAAGAAGAAGGCCGACTGGGATTTGAAACCATTGTTTCTCCCTGGATAAATAATACAGGTTCAGATCTGGAACGGATCAGCAGCACAAGAATACGTGAAATTGTCATGGAAGGAAAAGTTGATCAGGCCATGAAATACCTTGGCCGGCACTATCAAATCCGGGGGAAAGTTATCAAAGGCCGGAAACGTGGCGGAACCCAGCTGGGATTTCCCACGGCCAATATCAAACTTCATGATGAACTCTGCCCCAAAATAGGTGTTTATGCTGTCAATGTGGAAACAATTAAAGGCAATTTCTGGGGAGTTGCCAATATTGGATTTGCACCTACCTTTGGTGACCAGATGTTCACCATTGAAGTGCATATCCTTGATTTTAACCATGACATTTATGATACCAGAATCCGTGTCAATATGGTTAAAAAGCTAAGGGATGAAAAAAAGTTTTCCAGTATTCAGGAACTTTCCCAGCAGATTAAAAAAGATATTAAAATTACAAAGGACATATTAGAGAAAAATGGCTATTCGAAAAATCTTAACATATCCTGAAAAATCCTTATTGCAGCCATCTATTAAGGTTGACACCATTGATGAAGACATAAAAAATTTGATTGCCGACATGGGGGAAACCATGTTCAATGCACCGGGGGTTGGGCTTGCCAGCCCACAGGTAGGCGTAAACAAAAGGGTTATTGTTTATGACTCTAATGCAGCAAATCCAGATAAGGATGACTCGGTTCAAGAATTTACAGCTTTGATAAACCCTGAAATCATAACCGGTTCCGGCAGTATTATTTCAGAAAAAGAGGCATGTTTAAGCGTTGTTGACTATAGTGCAGACGTGAAACGATATGAAAAAGTGCGGGTAAAAGCACTTGATATTGAAGGCAACCCGCTTGACTTTGAGGCACAGGGTATTCTTGCCATCATCATGCAGCATGAAATCGATCATCTTGATGGCATCTTATTTATCGACAGGATCAGTGTCTTAAAAAGAACCATGTATAAAAAAAAAATGGCAAGAATGCAGGATGATCAGTGAGACACAGGACCCATATAATCTACATGGGAACACCTGATTTCAGCGTACCTGCTTTGCAGGAACTGGCAGCACAGGATGATTTTTTTATCAGCCTTGTGATCACCCAGCCGGACAGGCCCAAAGGCCGTGGAAAAAAACTTGCACCCTCACCTGTCAAGACTGCTGCGCTGAACCTTGGCCTTAATGTTTTTCAACCGGAAAATCTCAATACAAAAGAAGCCAGAGACAAACTTTTATCCCTTAATCCTGATTTTTTTGTTGTAGCAGCCTTTGGTCAGATCCTTTCCCAGGAGATTTTAAACATTCCTAAAATAATGCCCATTAATATCCATGCATCCCTTTTACCCAGATACAGGGGAGCTTCTCCTATCCAGGCATCTATTCTGAACATGGACAGGGAAACCGGGGTTAGCACCATGGTCATGGCAAAAAAAATGGATGCAGGAGACCTTTTGCTGTCATCTTCAACCCCTATATCTAAACAGGACACTGCCCAGGATATCCATGACAGGCTGGGATTAATCGGTGCTGATCTTATTGTAGAAACCCTTCATACCATTCTGGACAATCGCCTTAACCCGACTCCCCAGGATCATTCAAAGGCAACTTATGTAAAAATGTTAAAAAAAGGCGATGGCAAAATTGACTGGAATCTTTCCAATGAGCAGATCTGTGCCCACATTAACGCCATGACCCCCTGGCCCGGAGCATTCACCCTTCTTGGGAATAAAATAATAAAAATTTATAAAGCCACTCCCTCTGATACGCCTTTCTCTGATATCCTGACCCATCATGAGCCTGGCGTTATTTTTCAATGCGACAAAGAAGGGATTCATGTTGCCACAGGCAAAGGCAGCCTTATTATTCTGGAGCTAATGGGAATATCTGGGAAACGATTGAAGGCCAGACAATTTTTATGCGGCCACAAAATTGATCCTTTTGTAAGATTTGATCTTGCATGATTAACGACCCCAGACACATAGCTGTAAACGTTCTGGTTTCCTGGGACAATTCGTTTCATAACCTTGATAAAAGTCTGGAAAATCATTCAAAAGAGATATCCTCTCTTTCCAAAAATGATAGAAGTCTTTGCAATGCGCTGATATTTGGAGTTCTTCGTCAACGAGAATCCATTGACTGGATACTTCGTGCATTTTCAAATACACCTTTGGAAAAATTAAATATAACAACTTTATATTTATTAAGGGTAGCCCTTTTTCAAATTTTAAATATGGACAGGATTCCTGTCTTTGCCGCGATTAACACAATAGTTAATATTGCAAAAAAGCTTTTGGACAAAAAAGCTGCTGGATTTATTAATGCAGTGTTAAGAAATGCAGCAGACAACTTTTCAAAGGTCCCTTTTCCAGACGCAAAAGATAATAGATCCAAATATATTTCTGTGAAATTTTCCCTGCCTTTATGGCTTTCCAAAAAATGGAACCATGCCTTTGGGTTTGAAAAAACATGCTTGCTTTGCCAACAAATCAATACCATTCCCCAGATCACGCTGAGAACCAATACTTTAAAAAGTGATAGACAATCCCTTGCCAAAAGCCTTTCTTTAGTCGCAAAAAATATCCAACTGACTGATTATGCTTCACAGGGAATCAGCTTTACCAACCCCAGCATACCTATACATGAATTTGAAGCATTTAAACTTGGATTATTTCAAGTCCAGGACGAAGCAACACAGATTGTTACCCAGTTTCTGGCACCCAAACCCAAAGAAAAAATTCTGGATGCCTGTGCAGGTTTTGGAGGAAAAACAGGACATATTGCCCAGCTCATGGAAAACAAAGGGATAATTATTGCGGCAGATCTTGAATCGAAAAAACTTGAATCCCTTCAATTGGAATCAAAAAGGCTGGGCATTGATATTATCCAGACAAAACCTTTGAATCTTTTAAAGACCACTATTAAGGATTTTGACTTTTATTTTGACCGTGTCCTGATTGATGCCCCCTGTACAGGGCTTGGAGTAATCCGACGTAATCCTGACACAAAATGGAAACGCTCAAAAAATGATATTACCCGGCTTTCAGCACAGCAAAAAAAAATGCTCAATGCTGCAGCAAACCTGGTTAAACCAGGCGGGCTACTTGTCTATGCAGTGTGTTCCTGTGAAAAAGAAGAAAATGAAGATGTTGTTTATACATTTTTAGAAAAAAGAAAAGATTTTTCAATTGATAAAGATTTTGAATCTGGTAATTATAATAAATTAAAAACCAATTTAATATCTGGATTAATATCACAGGAAGGATTTTTGAAGACATATCCTGATGCAAATAATATGGATGGTTTTTTTGCCGTACGACTAAAAAGGAAATCCAAAGACCCCAGGTGAAATCTTTTTTAAAATACGTACTTATTTTTTCAATGGCATTTCTCATTGCCGGCGCCATGGCCTATTACTCAGTTAGCCTTTTTACGCAAAGCGCAGATGAAATCATTTTACCTGAATTAACCGGCAAAAACATTATATATGTTTTAGAAACCCTGAACAGCATGGGATTAAACGCAAAACTGCATGGGACCCGATATGATGATACGATTCCCAGGCATAATGTTATTTCCCAGGACCCAAAGCCCGGGACCACCATAAAAAAGGGCAGGGATGTCATTATTTATATTTCAAAAGGACCAAAAGAAAACAGCGTTCCGGATTTAAGACAAATCCCACTTAAACAGGCCTTGATTCTCCTTGAAAAAAATGAATTTAAAAAAGGATCTGTCTCGTTTACATATTCTTCAAAAACTCCAAAAGACCATATTATCGAACAGCATCCAGGCCCTTTTTCCTTTGCCTTAAAAGAATCTTTCTGCCATCTGCTTGTCAGCCGGGGAGCCAATCCCATAGGCATGGTTATGCCGGATATAAACGGATTACGACTGGAAAAAGCAGCTGCAATTATAAAGAATCACAATCTTCATATTTCAAAAATTATTTCAAAGAAGGAGCTGAATCAGGATAAGGGAACTATTTTATCTTATACACCCCATTCCGGCAGCTATGTGACGGGGGACACACCCATAATCCTTGTTGTAAACAGCCCTGAAAACAATAAAATAATGGACCCGGATAAATTAAGCCGGGTCATCTTTGTAACATATTCTTTAGGTCCCGGGTTTTTAAAACAACATGTCAGGGTTGAAACTGACATGTTCGGACCTATTATTGATCTTTACAATGAATACATGAAACCGGGCGAAGATATTAACATTTTAGTTCCTTCTGGAATTCATACGAAAATTAATATATTTATTGACCACAGGTTTGAAAAAACAATAATAATTGATCCTTGGAAAGAGGATAACGATACAGGAGAATTACCATGGGAATCATTGCCCCTTCAATTTTATCAGCCGATTTTACCAGACTTAGTGAAGAATTAATAAGTGTTGAACAGGCAGGAGCAGACTGGATACATATTGATGTTATGGATGGACAATTTGTACCCAATATCACCTATGGCCCCATTATTGTGGAAGCATGCAAAAGAGCCACCAACCTTGTTCTGGACGTTCACTTAATGATTGAAACGCCGGATCTGATTATCCCGGAGTTTGCCCGCGCAGGGGCCAATTACATTTCAGTTCACCAGGAAGCCTGCCCCCACCTTCACAGAAGCCTGCAACTCATTAAAAGCTTTGGTGTAAAGGCTGGAGTGGCATTAAATCCGGCAACGCCGCTATCTTCCATAGAATGGGTTATAGATCAGCTTGATTTTGTTTTGATCATGAGTGTAAATCCAGGATTTGGCGGCCAGAAATTCATTAAATCAAGTATTGATAAAATAAAAACCTTATCTAAACTGCTTAAAGAAAAAAATTCCAATGCCATTATCCAGGTGGATGGCGGTATCAATAACAGCACCATAAAGGCGGTCTCCATGGCAGGCGCCACCTCTTTTGTTGCAGGATCTGCCATCTTTCACACTGAAAACTACAAAGAAACCATTTCAAGTTTACGGCAAAATATATAAAGGTTACGATCTAAAAAAACAAACCATAATGACACAATCTGATTCCCCTGAAAACACTGTTAATTACAGAATAATTTTTATTTTAACCCTGGTTCATTTTACCGGTGATTTTTATTCATCTTTTTTTACGCCCTTATTACCCGCTTTTGTTGACAAGCTTGGGTTAACCCTTGCCCAGGTCGGTTTAATTACTGGAATGGTCAGGCTTCTTGCATTTATTGTACAGCCGGTCACAGGCTATTTTGCAGATCGGTATGAAACAAGAAGTTTTGTTTTTGCAGGACTTTTTTTTTCTTTTTTCTTTATTCCCTTTTCAGGAATTGCCCCAAATTTTTGGGTCTTACTTATCATCCTTTGTCTAGGTTCCATTGGATCATCCATGTTTCACCCCTCCACAACCGGAATGGTGCCATTATATTCAGGCCACCGCACCGGATTTTCTCTTTCAATTTTCAATACTGGTGGAGCCCTTGCCTTTGCTGCGGGACCTATATTTATCACCTTGTATGTGACAAGGTTTGGCCTTGAACAAATGCCATATACGATTTTTATGGGCGCCATCGCCTTTTTTTTCTGTATAAAATACATGCCCTCTCCTGTCAGCGAGAACCTCTCACACTTAGGATTTATTGGTTCCATGAAAGAAACCCTTGGCAAGGTATATAAATCCATCTTCCTGATATGGCTTACAATGGTACTTCGAGCTGTCACCGGGCAGACCTTTATGACTTTTATGCCCATTTATCTCACTAACAAAGGTCATGACCTTGTTTCTGTAGGATTTATTTTTTCTATCTTTATTATGGCAGGTACTTTCAGCGGCCTTCTGGCAGGCTATCTTGCTGACCGAACAGATATTAAAAAAATCTTTTTTGTTTCCCATGCGTTGATGGCCCCTACCCTTTTATTATATCTCTATCTTCCTGGGCCCTTTGTTTACCTTGGATCTTTTTTAGCCGGTTTTGCTGCCCTGGCATCCCTTCCTCTTGGCGTTTTAATGGCCCAAAAATTAGCTCCTAAATCAAGATCCATGGTATCCAGCATCATGATGGGACTTGCCTATGGCCTGGGAGGCGCCCTATCTCCTTTTATGGGAAAACTTGCCGACATTTACGGCCTTGAAAATGTTCTTTTTTATTCCGCATTTATACCCATTGTCTCCCTTTTGCCCATTATGAAATTTCCCAGGGTTAAATAGTGGTTGACCAGAAACAGGCAATTTTTCCCAATCTTTGCGTTGGGATCAAATTTTATAATTTTCAATTAAGCAAGGTGTCCCCATAATAATGAAGGTAATTCTGGTTCAACCGCCCCTGGAAGATTTTTATCTGACAAAAAAAAGAACCATACCCTATGGACTTGCCTCCATTGCCGCATGCATCAGGGAAAAAGGCTTTGATGTTGAAATTCTTGATTCCCTTGCAACGGACAAATCAAAAACCATTGCATATCCAGATGAATTTTCTTTTCTTTTACCATTTTATGGAAAAAAGGATGTCACGGCTTTTTCACTGTTCCATGAGTTTAAACATTTTGGATACTCCTATGAATATATCGGGACAAAAATCAGAGAAAAACAACCTTTTATTGTGGGCATATCCTCTTTGTTTACTGCTTATTGTAATGAAGCATTAAAAACCGCTCAAACCATCAAAAAATTTTATCCCCATTGTAAAATAGTATTGGGCGGTCATCATCCCACCATATTTCCTGAAAAAGTATTAAACTGCCCTGAAATTGATTTTGTTCTGCAAGGCGAGGGTGAGACCAGCATGGGTCTGCTTTGCGAAGCATTAAAGAATGGTTCAGATTTAAAACAAATACCTGGAATTGCCTTTAAAAAAAACAATTCTATCCATATTTCGAATCCATCCTGGGTTACAGACATTAACAACCTTCCTCTGCCTGCCTCAGACCTGATCAATCATGATTATTATCAAAGGAAAAACAGACTTTCCACCATGGTTGTTTCAAGCAGAGGATGTCCCATGCAGTGTTCATATTGTTCTGTATCTGCTTCATCATCCCATGCACCATTCAGACAGCGGAAAGTTGAGGATGTAATCAGGGAAATTGAACTTCAGGCCAAAATCCATGACATTGGATTTATTGATTTTGAAGATGAAAACCTGTGTTTAAACAAGCCATGGTTTATGGAGCTTTTCTCTCAGATAAAAAAGCTGTTTGCAGATAAAAATGTCGAGCTTCGGGCCATGAACGGCCTTTATCCCCCTGCAATTGATGAAGACATCGTCTCTTTGATGAAAGCATCAGGGTTTAAGACTCTCAACCTTTCTTTGGGATCAACATCAAAAGAACAATTGAAAAAATTCAAACGGCCTGACGTTAGAGCCTCTTTTGAACATGCCCTTTTTCTTGCCAAAAAATATGATCTTGAATGCGTTTCCTATATTATTGCTGCAGCACCTGGTCAAAGTGCACAAAGTTCTTTGGAAGATCTTTTATACCTGGCACAAAAAAGGACCCTTGCAGGATTGTCGATTTATTACCCAGCACCAGGAAGCCTGGATTATCAGTTTTGCAAGGCAAATCATCTTCTGCCGGACAGCTTTTCCCTGATGCGGTCAACAGCACTGCCTTTAAATGATACAACATCAAGAATAGAAGCTGTAACCCTGTTAAGGCTTTCAAGAATCATAAATTTTATAAAGCATTTGATTGACACAAAGGGTGAAATACCTGAATCCAAGCCTTTTTGTGATCAAAAAAAAGCCTCTTCCTTAGACAGACAGGCCTTATCAGAAGAACTGGTTCAATGGTTTCTCCATGATGAGAAAATCCGGGGAGTTTATCCAGATGGTGAGATTTATACCCATATTGCAGATAGCAACCTGATCAAAAAATTTATTAAAAAAATAAAAACCATTGCCATTGCCGGCATAAAATAATCTATATAGTTCCTGACCGAAAACCCCGTGTTTGAGCGAAAAGTTGCCCATATACAAGGCGCAAAAAATTTTGAAACCGGAGTGTACTACTGTACATGAGGATTTCAGGATTTTGCAGCAACGCAGTAGATGGGTGAGTTTTCGTTCAAACACTGAATCAGTCCCCGGCCTTTAAAGCTCATAGGGTGTAAGACTTTCCCATCCATTTTCAGTTACAAGCAGGGTCTGCTCAAACTGTGCAGATAAGGATCCATCATTGGTGACGGCTGTCCACCGGTCTTCAAGCACATGGAGCTCTTTTTTGCCAAGATTGATCATGGGCTCGATTGTAAACACCATACCCGGAACAAGAGTGACACCTTTTTCCCTGGTTCCAAAATGAAGAATCTGGGGCTGCTCATGGAAATCAATGCCTACGCCATGACCGACAAACTCACGAACCACGGAACAGCCCTGGGACTCTGCATAACTTTGGATGGCATAACCGATATCGCCCAATCTAACACCCGGGGCTATTGTTTCAATCCCTCTTTTCAAGGATTCGGCAGCCACACTCACTATTTTCTGTCCCTGTTTTGTCGGGGTTCCCACAAAAAAGGTTTTACTGGCATCTGCGTAATACCCGTCCAAAATGGGTGTGATATCCACATTGACAATGTCCCCATCTTTTAAGACACTGCCGCCGGGAATACCGTGACAGATAACCTCATTGACTGAGACACACACGCTTTTAGGAAAACCCCTGTAATTTAAGGGTGCTGGAATCGCCCCAGCCTTAATGGTTTCTTCATGTACAAAGGTATTAATCGCTTCTGTCACAAGCCCGGGTTTTATCATTTTCTCCACCTGGTTGAGAATTGACATTAAAAGCTCTCCGCATTTTTTAATGCCCTGGATCTGGTGTGGGTCTTTCAAATAAATATCATATCGATTTTTGTATTCTTCCTTTAGACTGATTTCTATTTTTTTATTTCTGCAGCAGTTTTTATATTTTTCCCCGCTTCCACATGGACACAGGGTATTTCGCCCGACCTTCACAGATTTGTTTTTCATTTATCTTGCGCTCCCAGAGGATATCCCCACAATGAATGGGGGTATGCATTTTCAATTTTAATTTTAATAATATCGCCAATAATGACATCTTTTGAAGGGAAATGCACGATTTTATTGGCCTCAGTCCTTCCCACCATCTGCTCCATATTTTTTGCGGCATGATCAAATCCATCCCTCTTCTTCCCGCTTTTGCCTTCAACAAGAACATCCAATATTTTCCCGATCTGTTCCTTATTCTTTTTTTCAGTATAATCTTCCTGTAATTCTAATAAATTATTTAATCTTTCCCGTTTTTCCTCTTCAACAACCTGATTAGAAAACCTTGCTGCTGGTGCAGATGAGCGATCAGAATAGGCAAAAGCAAATATGGAATCAAAATGTATTTCATGCAAAAGGTTCATTGTATCATTAAAATCTTCCTGGGTTTCAAAAGGGAACCCCACAATAATATCTGTTGAAAGGGCAATATCCGGACATTCCTTTTTTAAGTTAAAAATCTGGTCCATAAATTTCTCCCGGGTATACCCCCGGTTCATCTTTTTAAGGATTTTATTGGATCCAGACTGTATCGGCAGATGAAGATGGTTGCAAACTTTATCAAGATCCCGGATGGCATAAATCAAATCCTTTGAAAGATCTTTTGGATGGGACGTGGCAAATCGAATTCTATGGATTCCATTTATGTCATTGACCTTGGCCAAAAGTTGCGGAAATGATATATGGTCTTCTTTTTGGCCGTAGGAATTAACATTCTGCCCCAACAGGGTAATTTCCTTAACACCTGCAGAAGCAAGCAGGGTGATCTCTTCTACAATACTTTCCGGCAATCGGCTTCTTTCTCTGCCCCGGACATAGGGTACCACGCAATAGGTACAAAAATTATCACACCCCTGCATAATGGTGACAAATTTTGAGATTTTATTTTCACCAAAACAAGATGTGTCTGGCAGGGACTCATAAATCATGGAGGAATCTTCTATATCCACCACTTTTTGTTTGCCGGACTTAACCGCATCAATTAGCTGGCCAAACCTTGAAAACGCCTGAGTACCCAGAACAATATCCAGATGCGGAACACGGGCAAAAGCTTTTTCACCCTCCTGCTGGGCAACACACCCGGCCATGACAGTGATCAGATGAGGTTTTTTCTTTTTTATTTTAGCAAATCTGCCCAAAAAACTGAATCCTTTTTCTTCTGCCTTGTGCCGGATCGAACAGGTATTGCAAACCACGATATCAGCCTTATCCATATCATCGGTTTTTTCAAACCCATAAGAATTTAAAATTGAGGCCAGTTTCTCAGAATCGTAGACATTCATCTGGCAGCCTATGGTATATATATAGGCATATCCGCTATACTTCATTAAACATGAAATCCTTTTTTAAATCTTCAACTATCATCTGGGCTGATTCCAGCCGATCCGGTGCAATGGCAAGCCTGATATGACCTGTTTTAGGATCCAGGGTTGTTGCAATTGCCACACCTTCATGGCCCTCAAAAATAAACCTTATAAATCCAATCCTGGTTTTATCCACTAAATATTCTTTATGAATTGTTTTCATATATTTCCAATCATACCTTGTTTAAGCAAACCAAAGTTTAAGCCAGCTAATATATCATTATTGTTTAAAACTTCAAACAGTTAATATAAATCGTCCCAGGGCAATGGCATGTAAAAACAAAAGTATCCACAAAAAAAACAGGTTTTAAAATAATAAATTAATTTTAACCGGACCCGGGCATGGATTGCGACTCATCCGATTGGACTTCCTACAGGCTCTAAACTCCGTTGCGCTAACCGCCAAAACTCGCTATCGCTCAAACACTTGGCGGTCT
>CAYWGN010000179.1:0-10925 GCA_964457495.1 uncultured Desulfobacula sp. | reverse complement strand
ACTAACACTGCAATTCCTTAAACGAATGGCTTTAAATCTTAAACGAATGGCATTGGCCTACAAGGCGGGGGTTTAAACCTTTTACAGAAACAATTAAAGATAGGAATCTCATCAAAATGCATACTACCTCGACCGAATTTCAAAATCAAACCATAAACTCTAATAAGCTCGAATTTTTTGGTGACTACTTTTCCAATTTAAAAGTTGGAAGCATGCTAAAGGTATTATGAATATTTCATCGACACATGTGATACATGGGTTGGGGTCTCTGTTAATCTCATCTTGCCCTATCATTATTCCTCACGAGTATTTATAGTATAAAAACTCATGAGTCAAATTCTATAAATTACCGAGCGTTTCATCAACCAGTCCGGGCTTTTTAAATATTTCCACAATACCACATCTGGTACCTCCTCAGATCTAAGATTGGCATATAAGAAAGGCAGGCGGGGTATTTTTTTTAAAATGGGGCGGGGGCTGCGGGGATCATGCGGGGTAAACTCGCAACAAAATAAACTCGCTACATAATTGGTGATAAAGAGATTCATATATAAAATTTTAAATGCATAGCTGGTGCCAATATTTTTTTTAAAAACAATCTGGCTGACTCAGGTTTCAAACTCAATCATTTAAAAACTTTGCATCCAGTTTCTTCAGCATGTTTCCTGGATCTTTTTTGTCAAAATTTCATTTTTAGGTTGCCAATACATTCTATGGTGCTACACTGAAATTTTTTTATTCGGGAAAATATATGAATCAACAAGCTATCGGCATCCTGTCTGCAGTTGCAGCTTTTACAGCCTGGGGATTTTTGCCGGCCTATTGGAAACAGATGCAGGAGGTCATTCCCCTTGAAATCCTTTGCCATAGAATTGTCTGGTCCTGTATTTTCCTTACCATAATTATTTCTTTCCAGAAAAGGTGGGGAGAAGTGAGAGATATTGTTAAAACACCGGCAAAATTAAAGGGCCTTATTCTAAGCGGATTTTTGATCGGATTTAACTGGTTTGTCTATATCTGGGCAGTCAACTCGGGCCGGGTGGTGGAAACCAGTCTCGGGTATTATATCAATCCAATGCTTAATGTATTGATAGGATATTTTCTGCTGGGTGAAACTTTTGGCCGGCTGCAACGTATTGCAGTGCTTTTTGCCACGACCGGTGTAGTTTATTCTCTTATTGCCTATGGTGACCTGCCCCTCTTTGCCCTGACCCTGGCAACCACATTTGCCTTTTACGGCTATGCCAGAAAAAAAATACAGGCTGCCCCCATACCGGGCCTGTTAGTTGAGACTATGGTTTTGTTTATCCCGGCGCTTGGTTATATCCTGTTTAGAATGATTTGGGTTGGCAGCTATTTTATCAATGATTTAATATTGACCCTTTGGATGATCGGAGCAGGTGTGGTAACCAGCCTTCCCCTGCTCTGGTTTGCAGCTGCAGCAAAAAGGCTTAACCTGTCCACCATTGGCATCCTGCAATATCTGGCCCCTTCCATTGCGTTTATGCTTGGTGTATTTATCTATAAGGAAGACTTTACCCGCCACAATTTGATCACCTTTGGATTCATCTGGATGGGCGTAATTTTGTATACCTGGGGATCTTTGATTCAAAATCGACGATAGTTTGCATTGTCCGCCGCCAGATATGGACATCAATTTTTAATTTTTTTTTGTATTTCTTGACAAAAAACAATTATTTATCCTACTCTCTATGCACCAGAATCTCCATTGCAAGCACAGGGTTACTATTGTTTGGAACTCCTTTCCCATTGTCATGTAATTCTCAAAACCCGCAGATTATAATATTCCCCTGTAAAGGGTGTAAATTTTATCCGGATTTCAATTGGAGGAGCAATGCAATATTTTATTAAATCACAGGCTCTGAAGAAATATTTTTTAATTCTTCTTTTGGCCGGATTCATTTTAGCCCCTGATTTGTCCGGGAAGGAAGCAAATTTTTCAAAGGAAGAAACCGTCTTAATCTCAAACATTATAGGATTGACGGCCATCACCACATGGGGAGTTTTAAACTGGGATTATTTCAAAAATGAGCCCCAAAAAAAAGACGAGGGCTGGTTTTCCAACAATACCAAAAATGGAGGCCAAGACAAGCTCGGACATTTCTATTTTTCATATGCCCTTTCCAATGCTCTGGCTGCTTTTTATGAAAACAGAGGATATACGACCAGGCAAGGTGCTCTTTTAGGGTCTTTGTCATCTTTTGGAATGACAACCTGGATGGAACTTGGAGATTCTTTCAGCAGTTATGGTTTTTCCTATGAAGATTTTATAATAAATTTAATTGGCAGCATGACAGGATATTTTTTTTATTCACATCCTGATATAGCAGAAAAAATTGATATCAGGCTTGAATACCGGCCAGACTTTAATAAAACAGATTTTTTTACGGATTACGAAAATCAGAAATTTCTTTTGGCCTTAAAGTTTGATGGATTTGAATTTGCGCAAAAAAATTATCTAAAATATTTAGAACTGCATTTGGGTTATAATACAAAAGGATTCCCTGATCAAAAAAACAGGGAGCGAAATATTTATATTGGAATTGGAATAAATATTTCCAGGTTGTTTAAACAAGCCTCAATGCCCAGAATCTCAAAAGCCTTTAATTATATTCAAATGCCCTATACCTATATCCAGATAGATAAAAACCTGAATAACTAACTATCCAATATCTTGGATATCATCTCGGACCGTTCTTGTTCTGAGATGTACAATTTTATCTTTACGTCGAAAATTTTAGCCTCACGTTCTTTTTTCCTGAAAGCGGCTTGTTTTGCCTTGGAAATAAGATCATTTAAATCACACGGTTTCATCAGGTAATCAAAGGCGCCAGACTTCAAGATTTTAATGGCAGAAGGAATTGTAGCGTGGCTCGTGAGCATGATGACTTCTATGAGGGGATGCTTTTTCTTAAGTTGTTCAAGGGTTTGGATACCGTCAAGATCAGACATTTTTACATCCAGGACAACGACGTCAATGGTATCATTCTTTTCAAGTATATTCAGCGCCTCTACACTGGTTAAGGCACAGTCGACTATAAAGCCCCGTTGACGTAACCGTCGAGCAATAGCTTCAATAAACGGCTTTTCATCATCTACAAGAAGAAAATTGATTGAGGTCATATGATTCTCCTGTTATTGAAAAAAAAATTTAAAATTTATCAAAAAAGATCATATCGTCTTCTACTCCAAGATCGTATAATGCATTGATAATAGCATTGATCATGGGGGGCGGGCCGCAAAGGTAGAATTCTATTTCCGTTGGATCTTCATGTTTACAAAGATAGGCATCACACAGATGGGTGTGAATAAATCCGGTCATACCATCCCAATTGTCTTCTTCATCCGGATTTGAAAGCGCGACATGATACGTAAAGTTGTCATGTCTTTTTGCATGATCCTTAAAAACATCGTCATAAAACATCTCTTTTTTGGATCTGGCACCATACCAGAAAGAGATCTTCCTTTTTGTATGTATTCCATCAAGCTGATGGAGGATATGGCTTCTTAATGGGGCCATGCCCGCTCCACCGCCGACAAAGCACATTTCATTGTCTGTATCCTTTGCCATGAAATCCCCGTAAGGACCGCTGATGGTAACCTTATCCCCGGGTTTAAGGCCAAAGATGTAGGAGGACCCTAATCCGGGCGGGATGCCTTCGGTTCCCGGAGGCGGGGTTGCGATCCTGATATTCAACATCATGATTTTATTGTCATGGGGCGGGTTGGCAAGGGAGTATGCCCGAAAACCCTGTTTAATTCCCTTTGCTGTGAGTTCCAAAAAATTGTATTTTTTCCATTCACTCACATACCTGCTTTCAATATGAAAATCTTTGAACATGAGATCATATTCAGGCACATCTATCTGGATATAGGCGCCGGCCTTAAAATCAATGGGGGTTTCAGGCCTGAGCACCAGTTCTTTGATAAAGGTCGCCACATTGTGATTGGATACCACTTGGGCAGCCACTTTTTTTATGCCAAAGATGGACTCGGGTATTTTAATTTCAAGGTTATTCTTTACTTTTATTTGGCAGGATAATCGCTTGTTGGCAAGCTTGTCTTTTCTTGTCAAATGGGCAAGCTCCGTGGGCAGGATGCTGCCGCCGCCTTCTGTGACTTCACACTTGCACATGCCGCATGAACCTGAACCGCCACAGGCAGAAGGAAGGAAGATATCCTTCCCTGACAGGGCTGATAAAAGGGTGGGATTACCCGTAATTTTCAGTTTTTCATCCTTATTCCCATTAATGGTGATCTCAAATTCACCCTTGGTGGTGACCTTTGATTCAACAAACAGGAGCACTGTGACAAGGATAAAAATTACACCTGAAAAAACCAATATACTGAGAAGATATAACACTTTTTGCTATCCTTAAATATTTATGGTTACTACCTTTTAAAGGGTGATCCCGGAAAACATCATAAATGTCATGGCCATAAGGCCTGCAATAATCATGGTGATGCCAAATCCCTCCAGGTCTTTAGGGACATCCGAATATTTGACCTTGTTCCTTATGGTTGCCATGGAAACAATAGCCAGCATCCAGCCGGTTCCCGAACCTGCTCCAAAAACAATAGACTCAATAAAGGTATAATTTCTTTCCACCATGAAAAGCGATGTCCCAAGAATGGCACAATTAACCGCAATCAAAGGTAAAAACACCCCAAGGGTTGCATAAAGCAGGGGGGAATACTTATCAAGAATCATTTCAACGGCCTGCACAATGGCGGCGATAACGGCAATAAAGGTGATGAATTTTAAAAAGCTTAAATCAAGGTCGGGCAGCCCTGCCCAGGAAAGAGCCCCCGGGGCAAGCAGTCCGTGATAGATGATCCAGTTGACAGGGCTTGTCACTGTCAGGACAAAAATGACAGCAAATCCAAGGCCTGTGGCAGTCTCAACATTTTTTGAGACCGCGATAAAGGAACACATTCCCAGAAAATAGGCCAGAAGAATATTACCGATAAATACAGAATTAATAAACAGACTTAATAGATCACCCATAGCGGTTTCCTACCTTTCTTCCTTTGACAGTCTGGACAGACTATTTTTCAGCCAGACCAGCATCCCGATAATGAAAAAAGCCCCGGGTGCCAGCACCATCAATCCCATGTTCTGGTATCCGGCATCAAATAGAAATTGCGGGATAATGTTGAACCCAAAAAATTTACCTGATCCTAAAAGTTCTCTTAAAAAAGCCACTGCCATCAGCACCAGGCTGTATCCCAACCCGTTCCCAATACCATCAAAAAATGAGTCCAAGGGCTTATTGGCAAGAGCAAAGGCTTCGGCCCTTCCCAGAACAATACAATTGGTGATTATCAGTCCGACAAAAATAGACAATTGTTTGGAGATATCATAAAAAAAAGCTTTCAATATCTGGTCCGTTACAATGACAAGTGAGGCAATAATGGCAAGCTCTGCAATGATCCTTATGTTAGAAGGGATTTTTTTTCTTAAAGAAGATATCAAGAGACTTGAAAATGCAGTTACCATTGTCAGGGCAATACCCATGACAATGGATGTTGACATTTTGACCGTGACGGCCAGGGCGGAGCAAATCCCCAATATCTGGTAGGCAACGGGATTCTCCTTCCAGATGCCCTTGGCCATGATCTCTATATAGCTTGTTTTCTCCTGGGACATGGAAACCATCCTTTTTGTCTATTGAACGCTTTTTGCGGGCACATCTTTTTGAGCCCTGAGCTGTTTCTGCCTAAAGGTAATGGACACTGCTTCATACTTTATAAGGGTTTGTTCTATCCCTTCTGAAAGATATCTGCCCGTCAGTGTGGCACCTGATATCCCATCCACATAATGGGCTTGTTTGTCTTTGGGAAGATTTGCTGATTTACCTTTTGCAATACCAATGGATATAAATTTATTCTGGGAGTTTAATATTTTTTTGCCTTTAAAGTTTTTCTGGAACCAGGCACTTTCTATTTCTCCTCCAAGGCCCGGGGTTTCTGAATGACTGAAAATCGAAAATCCTGATACGGTCTGGCCATCATTTTCAAAGGCCAGATATCCTTGTATTTTTCCCCATAATCCCCTGGTATTGATGGGGAGGATATATCCTTTAAGGCTTCCATTTTCCTGATAAAAATAAAGGGACAGGGAATTGGGGAGGTTGGCCTCAATGACTTTTCCCTGGCCATCGACCAGGACCTCCTTGATATGGGTATCATAAAGTTCTTTTATTTTTTCTTTGGAAGGCTTTTTGCCTTTAATCAGACCAGCAGCCTTCAGGATATTGATTTTTCTATCCAGTTCCATATTGGCCTGTTGAAATCCCCTTAAACCGCCTGCAGTTACCGCAATTAAAACACTGCAGACGACAGAAAGCAGCAAAGCAAACAAAATAACATTTTTCCTGCTGTTTTTATCTTGATTTTTATTTGGGATTTCAGACATTGGGTATCCTATTTGATACAGTGTATTTCATCACAATTAAATCCAGTAATGGGGCAAATACATTCATAAAAAGAATGGCAAGCATGGTGCCTTCAACAAAGGCCGGATTGGCCACCCGGATGGTAATGGTTAAAAAACCGATTAAAAACCCGAATATCCACCGTCCCGGATTGGTGCCGGGCGCACTGACAGGATCTGTTGCCATGAAGGATATGCCAAATAAGAACCCACCGGCACAGAGGTGATATAAAGGGCTGGCATTCATCCAGGAGTCGCTGCCACCTGGAATCAGATAAAAAATGATGGATGTAACAATTAATCCTGTAATCCCTCCAATAATAATCCTGAAGTTTGCAATCTTTGTTATGATCAGAAACAAAGCGCCAAGAATACAGCAAAAAGCCGAGGTCTCTCCTATACTTCCCGGCACAAGCCCAAAAAAAAGATCAGCCAGAGAAAATCCTGAATTGGAAAGGGCCGCAGTTATTTTTTCACCTTCTGGAGCCAGGATTGACAAAGCCGTCGCACCGCTGAAACCGTCCACGGTGCTGCCTGCTGCCACCCAGACATCTCCAGACATGGAAACAGGATAGGAAAAAAATAAAAACGCTCTTCCCGTCAGTGCCGGGTTTAAAAAATTTCGACCCGTTCCGCCAAAAACTTCTTTTCCAATAACCACACCAAATGAAATCCCTAAAGCCACCTGCCATAAGGGGATGGTTGCCGGAAGGGTTAAAGGAAATAAAAGCCCTGTGACCAGAAATCCTTCACTGATTTTATGTTTTCGGATTGTGGCAAAAACAATTTCCCAAAAAAAACCCACGGCATAGGATACGATGATAATGGGCAGAACATATCGTGAGCCCAGAAAAAAGGCCTGGATAAAAGCATAGGATTCCCCTTGGGCAAGCCCTGCCTGAAACCCGGTATTGTAAATGCCGAATATCAGGACAGGCAGAAGAGAAATGATAACAAAACTCATAAACCGCTTCAGGTCAAGGTTATCCCTGACAAAGGGCTTATATTTATTTTTAGAAGAGGGAAAAAATAAAAATGTTTTTGTGGCATCAAAAAGAGGCTCCAACCTGTTAAATTTTCCTGAACCTGTAAAATGCTTTTCACTCAGATCAATTAATTTTTTTAAAGGATTCATAACCTATTCTTTATCCTTATAATGAGCGTCCATTCCCTGGGACAACAATTGGGTCAATTCAATTTTTGACGGACAGACATATGAACAAAGACCGCATCTGCAGCAATCCAGGAGGCCATAGCTTAAAGCATCCTCAATTTCATCGCTTAACAATGCTTTGTAAATAAAACTGGGTGCAAGATCATTGGGACAGATATTGGCACAATAACCGCAATTAATGCAGGCCCTTTCTTCTCCATGGATGTTGCAATCAAGATCTTTGGGGTCCCGGCTCAGACAGGATAAAAATGTTCTGGAGGCAGTGGGTTTTGTTAACCCGGGTTTAATAAACCCGAATAATTCCTCTTCTTGATTATCATTGATAATGTTCAAGGTATTTTCAAAAAATCCCATATGGGATTGTGGTTCAACAGCTCTACCGTTAAAGCGGCCCGTTGTAATAAGGCTGTTTTCATCCAGGCTTCCCACGAGATTTTTGACAGGTGTGCCCTGCCGGGCAATCATATGGGGTTTTTTATCATTGGACCTTGTAATGGTTACCACTCTTTTTACAGGATACCTGCCGCTTAAAAGGAACTTGGCCACCAGTACCAGATGTTCTACAGGAATACACCAGGAGCGATTATCTTCCTTGGATCTTTTCAGGTGATAAAGTATGACTGCCGGGTCCCATGACGGGTAGAAGTCGGGAACTATGTGGGTGATGTGGTCTTTAAATCCGTTCAACCTGTCCAGACTGCTTTGTCTTGAAGCTACAACAATTCGGTTTGAAAATTGTTTTAAAATTTTTATTCCAAATTCAAAAAATCCAGTTTCATTTTCAAGCACCACTTCTGGATGGGGAGAAAATGGATCATTACCATTTAAAGGGACAATGATCATGGGGGGTTCATGGTTTTCGTCAGCTGTGTCCTTTGAGGGAAACTGGCGAAAACACTGCCAAAGGCCGCCCTGCTGGAGCAGTTTTATAATTTTTGACCTGGGAATAGTACCAATGCTGTCTTTTGACAGGGTTTCAAACTGAATAAAATCATCTTTTTTAGCCTGATTTTTATCTGTATTTTTATCCAAATTTTTATCCAGGGCAATCACGACTTCCTGTAACCGCCTTCGTTCTCCAAATACGATTTGTTTGACGATTCCAGTGCCAGGGGACACATAAAAAATACAATTGTTGCGTTTGTCGCAGAACAGCGGTGTACCTGTTTTTACCGACTCATTCTCCTTTACCAGAAGTTTAGGACGGATATAGGGGATATCCATGGCAGATACTGCCACTGTATCTGGATCAGGTATCTGGATAACGCTCGAATCCGGCATCCCCGTAAGCGGCGTTTTAAACCCTTTTAAAATTTTAATGTTTTCCATAAATTAGACATCCATTTTTAGTATTCTCTCCTGATGGGTTGGGAAAGATCAGCTCTAACTTACCATAAATTAAATTCAGGTTCAATCAATTGGTACTGGGAAAAAATGTTTATCGCTATTCATGCGCAATTTTTGCCTGGAAAGGTGCAGAGGTTGAAACAGAATAATCTTGATTTTTCTGTTAAGGTTTAATAAAAAAGAGTCCGGCGGTTTTTACAAAACATATCCCAAAAGGATAAAAATCATAATGGATAAAGCTGTATTAGACAAGATTTCTTCAAAGGATTATCTTGAAAAGCTTCTACCAATGGAAATAAGTGATCAATTTTTTGAAGCACTTTACGGGGATGCATCAGATGGCGCGTATAATATCAGGCTTGAATTCATCTCTGCAAATAAAAACCGGATTGTTTTAGCATTCAACCTTACCCAGAGACCAGGGAAATGCCTGGTGTGTAGTCTGACATACGGTCTTCCCAATGTGTTTTCCCGTCATCCGTTAATAGATATAAAGGGTATGATAAAAAAAATTGAAGAAAACGGAATTAAGGTAAAGAAATGGCAGTTAGGCGAAACTCAAGAAAATAGTACTTCACTTCATGTTATTCCTTTTTTTCTAGATTTAAATAACAATCATTAGTTAAAAAAGGCCGGAACTGTGTAATAGATCCGGCCTTTTTATGTTTATTGGCCTGTTGGTATTTAACAGGACATTTTTATGCTTTTAGCAGTTTGGGGAATTGTTTGTTCAATGTTTTATTCCAATCATCCAATTGGGGTTTCACCTGTTTGAAGAGAGAACCGGAATTACCTTTAATGGTAATTTTTTCAATGGTATCACCCTGGGCAATGCTGTTTACAATTTTCTGGTCTTCATCACTTTCCACCACGCCAAAAACAGTATGCATACCGTTAAGATGGGGGGTGGGGCCATGGGTAATGAAAAACTGGCTGCCGTTTGTTCCAGGACCTGCATTTGCCATGGAAAGAATGCCGGGTTTGTCATGTTTCAGATCTGCTTTGCATTCATCTTTAAATTCATAACCGGGCCCACCCATTCCATTCCCATGGGGGCAACCGCCCTGGATCATGAAGTCTGGGATGACGCGATGAAATTTAAGACCGTTATAGTATTCTCTTTTTGCAAGATTTGCAAAATTACCACAGGTAACAGGGGTCTGATCAGCAAATAGTTTTATGTTGATAGTCCCTTTGCTTGTTTCAATAATTGCTGTTAAGTCAGGCATTTTTCTCTCCTTATTAATAAAAAACAAATATGGTCAAATTTTAAGTGCTAGTTTTTAATTGTCAAACAAAAAATCTCAAATATTTTTTCATAAAAAAATATCTCTTGCTCAACGAAATAAATTCGTGTATTATGACTAATTTTGATTTCCATGGCCGGTGATCCCGGTCTTTTTTTTTAAAGGAACCCTATGCTCCAGAACAATTTACCCTTGACCGGGTTTGACGAAATGAACCTGAGCCCCGCTGTATTTTCTGCATTACAGAATGTGGGCTATATCACCCCCACACCCATCCAGTCCTTAACTATTCCCCATCTGCTCCAGGGAAAAGACATGATAGGACAGGCAAGGACCGGTACAGGCAAAACAGCTGCCTTTGCAATGCCTCTGCTGTCCCGGATTGACCTTGACAATAAACGGCCCCAGGTATTGGTGCTGACCCCCACAAGGGAGCTGGCCATCCAGGTGGCCGAGTCCTTTAAAACATATGGGGCAAAGATGAAAGGGCTGAACGTATTATCTGTATACGGGGGCCAGAGTTACGGGATCCAATTGAACCAACTCAAACGAGGTGTCCATGTGGTGGTGGGAACGCCAGGGCGGCTCATGGATCATATGCGAAAAAAAACCGTGTCTTTTGCAGATCTTTTCTGTGTGGTAATAGATGAGGCCGATGAAATGCTTCACATGGGCTTTATTGACGATGTGGAATGGATCC
>CAYWGN010000178.1:0-11273 GCA_964457495.1 uncultured Desulfobacula sp. | reverse complement strand
TCTTCAGATGGAAAATTGTGGAAAATAGAGCTTAAAAAGGGGATTAAATGGCATGATGGGGCTCCCTTCAATGCAAAAGATGTGGAGTTTACATACCAGACAATTATTAATCCCAAGGTCGCCATCAGATCTCGATCAGGATTTGATCTTATCTCTGATTTTAAGATAATTGACGATTACAATGTGGAAATAAGCCTGGCAAAACCTTTTGTTCCTTTTGCCTGGGCATGGCAAAAAATGCACATAGTACCCCATCATATTTTATCCAAAGTACCGGATATCAACACTGCTGCTTTTAACATGAACCCCATAGGCACAGGACCTTACCTTCTTGACAAACGTGTGGCAGGCAGTCATATGATATATAAAAGGAATCCTGATTATCATAGAGGCCAGCCAGCCATAGAAACAGTTGTTCATAAATTTATTCCCGACCAGACTGTTGCATACACCCAGTTTAAAACCGGTGAAATCGATGTGTTTGGACTGCATGGTGTGCCGCCGGAAAGATTTGAAGAGGCAAAAACACTCCTTAATCGTGATTCTTTGAAAACACCCCAGCCATGGGTTGAATTTATTTACTTTAACTGTGGTAAGCCACAGTTCAAAGAGAAAATTGTCCGCCAGGCTCTATACCTTGCCTGTGACAAGGAAAAATGGATAAATGATGTTCAATATGGACTTCCTCCTAGAACATTATCTTATCTGCATCCCAGCCATTGGGCCTACAACAGCAAAATAAAGGACCCGGGGTTTAATTTAAAAAAAGCTGCAGAAATGCTTGAAGGAGCAGGGTGGAAAATCGGTTCAGACGGCATTCGCCAGAAAGACGGTGTAAAATTAAAATTTACCATGTCAACTACTGCCGGTGCAAAAGCAAGGGAACAGGCTGAAGCAATGGTTCAGGCAAACTGGAAAGAAATCGGTGTAGTCATGGAAATTAAAAATATGCCGGCATCAGTTGTCTGGGGCGAATATACAACTAAATCTCAATTCGATACGCTTATGGTGGGCTGGGAACCAACCGTTGGAATGGATCCCGACTACACAGCAAGGTGCCACTCAAAACAAATTCCAGTAAAGCATGGAGTTGGTTCCAATTATGTACAATACGAAAATCTTGAACTGGATAAACTTCTGGAACAGGGTGTGCTGATTTCAGACATGGCAAAACGCAAAGAAGTTTATGACAAAATTCAGGAAATTCTTCATGAAGATGTACCTTTTGCTCCAATTTTTGCTTATGTTTTTATCTATGGGAAAAAATCGGATCTCAAGGGATATGAAGTTAATCCTTATGTTACTGATGTCACATGGAATATTCAGGACTGGCACTGGGGATAGTTAGATTCATAATCCTTATGCAGTCACCCTGATGATTATGATTATTATATTCACTTATGGCATTTGTTCTTAAACAAGAACTTGAGATTGAATTGGATAAGATGGCATTTTTTTAATTGTTGCAAAAGCCTTCACATTTTTTTGTGAAGGCTTTTGAATGCTGCTGTGTGATTCCTGCTGGCCATTGATGTTTTCAAACCATACAAAAGATAAAGTGGGTGATACAACCTTGGAGGCCCGCATATTCAATGCAGTAACGGGAAAAGATCTGGATGAGAATGACCTGCGCAAATTCGGTGAAACCATTTTTAATCAACAGCGTGCCATCCTTTTGCGGGAAGGTTGGGATCCAAAAAAAGATGATATAGTTGCAGAATTCAATTTCACTGATCCGGTCCAATCCGTTTTTATGAACACTGATGTGCTTGTGCCAGGTGAGGGTGATACCGTTTTAAGCCGTAAAGGCCAAACCCTGGATCGGGAAGTCTTCAAAACAATGCGAGATGAGTTCTATCAATTACGAGGATGGAATCCCGAAACCGGCTATCCAACGGCAGAAAAGCTTAATGAACTCGGGCTTTTGGAATCTTAACAACTAAACTCAGGGGAAGTTGGAATAAAAGATTTTACTTTAAATTTTCTTATCGCTTCTCCCGGGTGTGGTGGATCAAACATAACCATTTTCTTAATCCTTATTTATTTAAAACTAATGATAATCGTCGTAATTTACATCAATGACGTTATTGTTTTCAAATCGAAAAATAATACGCCAATTCCCGGAAACGGCAACCGCCCAAAAGTTTTTTAAATCACCTGTTAACGGATGAAGACCGAGCCCGGACAGGAGATCAAATGCCTGTTCTTTAAAAAATCTTCTGCCCCTTGTTTTAACTGCTGTGAAAGGATGGCGTGTCTCATTTCAGCTCATTATTTTTTATATCTGTTTCAGACAGATTAACAAGCACTTTCCAATACCCGCCCTTATCCGGGCCTATCCTTTTCAGCACACCCTTTTCTTTTAATTTAATCATATTATTTTGTATGTTTCTTAAAGTTATTCCTACAAGTTCGGACAGACTTTCTTGGGTAATGTTTTTATTCTTTTGTATACTTTTTAAAATCAGGATTTGATTTTTAGACAGGTTGAATTTTTTTTCTACGTCTTTTTCTACGTCTTTTTCTACGTCGTATGTAATGTTTTCTACGTCTTTTTCTACGTCGCTAAACTCTTTTACAGGGTCGATAAATCCATTTACAGGGTCTTTTCCTAGGTCGCTTGACCGAATATCCAATAATGCAACCCTGAAAAAATCTCCAATTTCACTGATTTTGTAGGTCGCTGTCTTTAATTCATTAAGTTGTTTCCTGATGCGGATAAATCCCGTACCATATTTCTCAATATCCCCTGTAAGGTAAAAGGCTTCTGCCAGAAGCTTGTTCCGGATGGAAGAGACATAATCATCTTTTTCCAGGTCTTTGAGGGTAAGATTGCCGAATAGGATTCCTGGATTTGAGAAAATGATCCGGTTATCAAAAATTTTAATCACAATATCAGTGGAATGTTTATAATCCCTGTGCACAACTGCATTTAATAAGAATTCCCGGATAACATCCAGAGGGTATTGCCATACTTCCTTACGTTTAAGGCTTCCGTCAAATTCATAGGAAAGATTAATATGCTTTTTAATAAAAATCATCGCCTCTTCAAGAGCCGTCAAAAGCGGTGCTTTGATCAGTAGATCATCAATAATGGTATCTTCTGCCTTAAAACGGCCGATATGAATTGAATACCCATGATTTCCGAATAAAAGCATGCCCGCCAGGGTGGATTTGCCGGACTTGATGAATTTAAGCTTGGTCATATTGGTCACCATATCATCCAGAAGAGTTATCCTTCCTTTGGAATTCACCTGCTCTGTAAATTTTTCCATGAGTGACGTATCAAGGCAGGACAGGTCTTCATCGACTATATGGGCATCAAAGGAGGTATCAAGGCTCTGCTGCCGAAGATCAACAATCTCCTCCAGGCTTAACATATGGTTGCTGTTTTTAACCCGCTTGTAATATCTGTTTTTATAGGCAACCGGCTTTACCGGATATTCATTAATCTCAAGCACCAATACAGTTTTGCCGTCAACATTATAGATATCAGAATGGGGAAGTAGCTGGGGGTAGGTGGATGTTTTGATTTCATTGAGGTATTTTTGTTCTGTCTCCGGTCCCATCTCAATGCCTGTGGCCTTTCCTTTATCATCCACACCTAAGATAACCTTTCCGCCCCTGGTGTTGGCAAAGGCCACAAGTGAAATAATCACCTCTTTGCCAAAGGATGACTTGAACTCAACCTTCCGGGATTCTTTTAACTTTTTAATATCCATATAATTCCCCTGTATCAGGCCTGTTTGTAGACTTTTTCAGGATGTTTCCGAAATATTTTTCAGGAACATCAAGGTCCAGCAGTGCGTTTGCACAACTTGGGCTTGATTTTCCGTTTTCAACAAAAACCTGGGCCTCTTTTTGGCCGGATGCAAAAGGGACAAAGCTTTTTATGAAATATTTTATCAATAACTTCTCTGGTATTTATTTCAGTCTTTTTCCCATCAGTTTTTCCCACATTCAGTATCGGTATGAATTCCTGTTCAGGTGATTATAGTACAAAATATTTAGTTCTCAAAACTAAAAATGTTTTTTAATGGGTCTTAAAACATCCATCTGCTTTTTCCCAATGCTCGAAGTACCTTGTTTTGGCTCTGGAAGAGCAAATTATCGATATTGCAAAAATTTGCATTTTCGATAATTTATAATTTTTTCCAAACAGCATTCCAGTTATTTGTGTTTGACATAAACCAGACATCAACATAGATTGTGATAACTCAATTTTATGGAGATAAATATGGAAAACAAAACCGTATTGTACCACAGGCAAAAGGATGTCGGAATTATTACCCTTAACCGCCCCCACCGCCTCAATGCCATTAATCTTGATCTGCTCAAAGGGTTTATGGAACAGCTTGACAGGGCAAGACAGGATACAAAAGCCCGGGTGATTATCCTTACGGGAGAGGGAAAAGCCTTTTGTGCGGGTGAGGATCTGAAAGAGACGGCTTCCGGCAAAAGCATGGAACAATGGATGGATGAAGCACAAAGACTCCAGGACGTCCAACGCATGACCATGAAACTTGGCAAACCCATTATTGCAGCAATGTCTGGCTATGCTCTGGGCGGCGGATGCGAATTTGCCATGGGATGTGACATCCGGATTGCTTCTGAAACTGCTGTGTTAGGATTTCCAGAAACCACTGTGGGCATGACAGTTACCAATGCCGGTACAAAACTATTACCCCATCTTGTGGGGCTGGGTAAAGCCAAAGAACTGGTATTAACCGGTGATTTCATTGATGCATTTGAGGCACAAAAAATCGGTCTTGTAAATAAGGTGGTGACACCTGAAAATCTCATGACAGAATCAATGGCCATGGCCGAAAAAATCGCAAGCCGTTCACCTCTTGCCACCAGCCTGTCACGAACTGCTCTTGATCAGGGCATGGAGGCCAGTTTTGATCAAAGCATGGAACTCGAAAAAAGTCATTTGATCATTTGTGCCCAAAACGGGACAAAATTTGTGGAAAAGCGGCTCAAGGAAATGAAAGAAAAATAAACCAGGCCGGTTTTATAGAACAAGTATGCATCACTGGAGAAAAAATGGAACAGACACTGTTTAATCCGGATATGGAATCCATATCTGCATCAGACCAGGAAAAACTGGAGAAATCCCTTCTTCTCGATCAGATTGAGTATGTATACGGGCACAGCAAAATGTATCAGGATAAATTTTTAAAGGCCGGCATTACAAAAGATAAAATAAAGGATGTTAAGGATCTTGCACTTCTTCCCTTTACCACAAAACAGGAGTTGCGAAATTCCCAGAAAAGACTGGCTCCGTTTGGTGACTTTCTGGCCGCCCCTGCTGAAAAAGTCAGCCGGGTTCATAGGACATCCGGTACCACGGGCAGCTTTATCTATACTGCGTTGACAAAACAGGATTTAGACCTGACTCACAATTGTGGTGCCAGGGCATTTTGGGCAGGCGGCCTGCGCCCCCACCATCGTGTTGTTCACTGCCTGAATTATTGCATGTGGATGGGCGGATATACGGATCATGCCAATCTGGAAACAACCGGTGCCACTGTCATCCCCTTTGGGGTCGGCAATTCCAGACAATTGATCCAGGTCGTCAAAGACGCGGGAATAAATGCCATTTCCTCCACACCTTCCTACCCCAGACACCTGGAAAAAATAATTAAAATTGAATTCAACATGGAACCGGCCGAACTTGGTCTGAAACTTGGATTGTTTGGCGGAGAGCCCGGGCTTGAAAATCCCGTATACAGGGAACGAATAGAAGCCACTTGGGGAATGAAGGCCCAGAACGCCAACTATGGGGTTTCAGATGTATTGTGTAATTTTGCTTCCGTTTGCCTGGACAATTACAAACTCCATTTCCTGGGGCAGGGCGCATTGCTTGTCCAGCTCATTGATCCTCTGACCTTGAAAGATATTCCGATTACACAGGGAGCCGTCGGTGAAATGGTTTTGACCCATCTGAAAAAAGAAGCTCAGCCCCTGGTCAGATACCAGACATCAGATCTCATGGAAATCCTTGAAACAGGCCCTTGTGAGTGTGGCAGGACAGGATTCCGGTTCAGGATTGTGGGCAGAGCTGATGACATGCTCCATGTAAAAGGCATCAATGTCTTCCCCAATGGCATTGCTATGGTCCTGGAAGATATATTTCCTGAAGTAACAGGCGAATTCCAGATCATTCTGAACCACCCTTCCCCATATACCGACCTTGATATAAAAGTGGAGCATGGGATACACATCACACCGGACAAGATGATAGATCTGAAATTAAAGATTGAGAAAAAAATTAAAGAAACCTTGAACTTTAAAGGAATTATAGATCTCGTAAAACCCGACTCAATAGAACGCAGCAAAATGGGAAAAGCAAAAAGAGTTATTCACAATTATTGAATATATCACCTCCCGGCCCAATCCGTTTTTACTTGACCACATCAATCATGAACGGATATAGTGTTTGCACACAATAAGAGCTATTAAAAATGAGCTGCTAATTTTGACCCAGGATTCGGATTCCTACACCCAGAAGTCACACATCGCCTCTTGATAAATGGAAAGACAAACAAAAGCTTACGTGTTCTTTGTCAGCTACAAAAATGGGTCTTACAACTTTATATGAAAAAGGAGGGAATACACTATGTTTTGTTACCAATGTGAACAAACGTTCAAAGGAACTGGTTGTACAGTCCAGGGCGTTTGCGGTAAGAAGCCTGATGTGGCGGCATTACAGGATTTGTTGCTCTATGCATTAATGGGATTGTCCCAAGTAGCAATAGATGCCCGCAAACAAAATATCATAGATGAAAAAATAGGCGTTTTTACGGTTCAAGCTGCATTTTCTACATTAACAAATGTTGATTTTGACCCGGATAGATTTTCCAAGCTGATCCATGAAGCTATTTTTTTCCGGGAAGATCTTAAAACCAGAATCAAAGACAGTGGCGGAAGTGTTGATTATCCTGACGGCGCTGCAAACCTTACACCGGGAACTGATCTGGAGGAACTGGTTAAACAGGGAGAAACAGTGGGGATCAAAACGTATCCAGCTGATGATCCTGATATCCTTTCATTAAAACATACGGTCCTTTATGGAATTAAAGGTGTCAGTGCATATGCAGATCACGCTTATATTTTAGGAAAGATGGATGATAGTGTGTTTGCCTATGTTCACGAAGGACTTGCCGCGATCCAGAGAACGGATTTAACCCTGGATGACTGGCTGGGCCTGACCCTTAAATGCGGAGAAACCGCTTTAAAAACAATGGAACTGCTCGATGCCGGAAACACAGAAATATACGGGCATCCGGTTCCGACAAAGGTGCCGCTGGGATATAAACGAGGTAAAGCCATCCTGGTCTCGGGACACGATTTAAAAGATCTTGGAGAACTTTTGAAGCAGACCCAGGGAAAAGGTATAAATATTTATACCCACGGCGAAATGCTATCTACCCATGGATACCCGGAACTGAAAAAATACAAACATTTTTATGGACAGTTTGGAACTGCCTGGCAAAAGCAGATCAAGGAGTTTGCAGATTTCCCCGGAGCAATCTTGATGACCACCAACTGTATTCAAAGACCTCAAAAATCTTATCAGGATAATTTGTTCACATCTGGAATGGTCGGCTGGCCAGGGATTCCACATATTTCTAATTTGAATTTCAAGCCTGTTATTGATCGGGCGCTTGCGCTTCCCGGATTTGTCGAAGATAAAGTTACGGGAGAGGCAACCGTTGGATTTGCCAGAAATGCGGTTCTCAATGTCGCAGACAAAGTTATTGAAGCCGTTAAAGCCGGTGATATCCGGCATTTTTTCCTGGTGGCTGGTTGTGATGGTGCAAAGCCGGGTAGAAATTACTACACAGAGTTTGTTGAAAAAGTGCCAAAGGACTGTGTTGTTCTGACGTGTGCCTGTGGAAAATACCGGTTTTTTGATCAAGATTTTGGCGATATCGGTGGTATTCCAAGACTGTTAGATGCCGGTCAATGCAATGATTCCTATTCTTCTCTTCAGATTGCAACAGCACTGGCAAAAGCATTTAATGTCGGCATAAATGAACTCCCCTTATCGTTAATTATTTCCTGGTATGAACAAAAGGCGGTATGTGTTCTCCTGGCACTGCTTCATCTGGGGATCAAAGATATTCGTTTAGGCCCGTCTCTACCGGCATTTTTAACCCCCAATATATTGGGTACGCTGGTAAAGCTGTTTGACATTAAACCGATCACGACACCAGATGAGGATCTGGCTGCAATTTTGAACTAGTCGATTTTTCAGGGGCTGTTCGGGATGTCCCGTTCAGCCCCCTGTTTTTGCGCAATTTGTGGAACTATAAAACCACATCTTCTGTTCCCTGTGTTTCCAGCAGCATACTGATGTCGTTGACCTTGTTCCGGGTGGCGATGTATCCTTCTTCGATGGCATGCTCAACCTGATCATAATCAAGCATTTTGAGGTCGCCCAGGCGGGGTGTGATTAGAATGTCCGGTGGATTAACAGCAAAATTAACCCGGGTGATTCGGTCCTGCATGATTTGTAGTGCGGCGCTGATAACCTGGCGGGTGCCGGGCGGAGTCGGCTTATTTTTTTTCTGGAGTTCCAGGTGTTTCCGAATTGTTTTTTCCACGGCTTCATAACGGGCGGCCAGTTTTTTTAAGAATTCGTTACGGATCGGGGGCGGTGTTATTTCAGGAACAGTCTTGGTTTTCTGGTGGCGCTTACGCGATATCAGTTCAGAATCCAGATTAACGGCAATCACGATATCCGCACCCATTGCCCGGGCTACCCCCACGGGAACCGGGTCCACCACCGCGCCATCTATCAGCCATCGGCTCTTGTGGTATACGGGCGCAAAAAGGCCCGGGTAAGACATGGATGCCCTAAGTGCTTTGAGCAGGTCGCCGGAATCTAAAACCACCAGGTCGCCGGAGTACATGTCCGCAGCAACAACTTTCAAAGGAATCTCCAGTTCGTCAAAATTCTTTTTATCGCTGTGCATACAGAAAAGTTCCCTAAGTTTTTTATCACCGTCTAAGAGCCCAGAACTAATAAGGCTCAGGTCTGAAAAGGAGAACATGCTTTCACCGTCCATGTCAATGACATATCTCTTCAACTGCTCCAGGCCACCACTGGCAAAAATCGCACCTACAAAAGCACCGACGCTGCACCCAGCCACAAGATGGATAGGGATATTCGCATCCTGAAGGGCCTCAATGGCCCCGATATGTGCCCATCCCCGAGAGGCCCCGCTTCCCAGCACCAATCCTACTTTATAGGTATTCATTATTCCGTTCCCTCTTTTTTTGGCTTATCTGGATAATATTTCAATCTTTGCAGATGCAAAGTGTAATTTCAGGCTTTTGGCCTGGCCCCGATCCCAGCCCACCCTATTTGATGTAATCAAGTTTTCTCTTAGATCTGATTAGTTTTCCATATTGTCGAATCCAGTCCAATTTTTCCGGAGTTAAAGCCCCCTGCTGTATCGCTCGAAAATTCATCATCAGCTGCTCCCTGTTTTTCGGACCCGTCAGAACCAGGTGAACGTGAGGATTTGACAAAACAAATCTATAGCACAGTTCAGGTGTCAGAGGAGGTATCTTAACATCTTCCTTGTTATCCGGCCATGGAGGCATTTCAATATTTTTCACCGGGTTGATTAACTGCTGCCAGGCCAATGCCGTATAACTGACAACACAAGGATTCCGGGTTTTTAGATGCGGGAAAATATCCTCTTCTGCTCCCGTGTGTTTGGCATTATAACGGATCATCAGCAGATCCAATTCTGAGTTCAGGGCCAATTTTCCGGCCCGTTTCCTGTCATGGATGCTGGTTCCAATAGCCTTAATTTTACCTTCCTGTTTAAGTTTGAGCAATGAATCAATAACACCCTGGCTATACGCTGATGTCCGCCCCAGCCACCCAAGTTTGAAAACATCCAGGTAATCCGTATTTAATTTGCGCAAAGCTTTTTCAATACTTTGGCGCACCTGCCAGCCAAAAAATCCCCAGCCAAGCAGGGCCACCACATTATTTTCTCTATCTTTTCTGATTACTTGCTTAATCCCTGCCGTCACCTTTTTAAAACTAGCACCCCATACCCAGTAATTAGCTCCCTGATCCGCGGCCCATTCGACATCAGAAGAATTCATCCCGTAGTTGCCGGCAATACCCATCCTGAAAACCTGCTTCTCAATCACAGGCAAAACCCTGAATGCAAAATCTTTATTAATATTATTATTTTTTGATGTCATTGGAGCTCCCAATAAATATACTGAATATTTTTATATTTCAATGCTTGGTATATGTCTTTATTTTTCCATTTTCATTTTTCGTCTGTAAGATAACATAATTTTACGATAATCATCAATCTAAATCATTCGTATTTACCAAGGCCCGTAAACATACCATGGTTTCAAGCCAGTTGTGGTTTTGCGCAACCTGTGGGACTGAAAATACTTTCAATAAATCGTTATTTACCCATTATGCCAATCCTGGCATTTTGAGTAAATAGAGCACATAAAATATAATGTAATGGAAGCTGTAATAATTTTATTCTGCCCTTTCCCATATATTGAATTATTTTTAAAATTTATTTGTTTTGCATCACCATTTATAGTACTGGATCTTTATAGAGTTATGGTAATAAAAGTCAAAGGCATGGTTAGAAAATAATGAAAAACTCAAACACTGCTGAAATGAGTAATATTTGGATAAAATATTTATTTCAATGGATACTTTCAGCTTTTGGCTGGACAATATCAGGCATGGCTCCAGACGAGAAAAAATATATTATTATTGTTGCGCCCCACACATCTAATATTGATTTTTTTCTTGGGATTGTGGTTAAGTTCGCCATTGGATTGAAAGCAAATTTTCTGGCCAAGGAAATTCTATTTCAACAGCCATGGGGACGGATTTTTAGTGGGTTGGGTGGATATCCAGTGAAACGAGACAAGCATTACAACCAGGTCGATCAAATCGTTAAATTTATAAATAAGAAAGATCGATTTGTCTTAGCTCTTGCACCTGAAGGAACTCGTTCAAACCCGCAGCAATGGAAAACAGGATTTTATTGGATTTCAAAATTGGCAGAAATTTCTATTGTAATGGTCTCTTTTGATTATGCCCAGAAAAAGGTCACCTTTTCAGAACCTTTTTATCCAACAGAAAATATGGAAGAAGATTTTTTAGTAATGAAAAACTTTTTTAAAGGTGTAAAAGGATTCAAGGGTGTTGTTGATTGCCTCTTTATCCTGGCTAAAATTTCCTGATTATTTTAAACAGATTA
>CAYWGN010000177.1:0-11287 GCA_964457495.1 uncultured Desulfobacula sp. | reverse complement strand
ATTGAACGAAAAAGAATAATTTTTATTGTCTGTTATGGGCATGATCCAATATCCAATAGAAAAAATCGCATTGCACTGGTTTAAAGATATAGATATTTTATAAAAAATCTTATCAAAAAAGTAAAACTAATATGACATTTGCTGACCCCTGATCAACAACAATTATTTCCCCCTGCTCCTATAACCATTGGTTAAGTGCATTGGCATAATATTGTAACAAATGGATTTCTGATTCATTACAGGTAAATATACCATCTGTTTCATTTATCATGCCCCGAAGTAACATCAATGAAATTGCTTCAGAAATAGCAAGTTTTCTTGTGCTATGAGCAGTTTCAATGACAGGTGCACCATTATTTTTTATGGTTAATAAAATCGATCCACACTCATCCTCAATGTCTGAAATCCTAAGCTCTTTGTCAAGATTTTCTAAAAATATCTGGGATACCAAAGATACAGGAACAATTGGAACAACATCAGAAATGTTGGCCATCAATGTGTCACACAATTTTTTGATTTCAGAAAACCTTTGCTTACGTTGCAGATTCTTAAAAATAATTTGATGCTTTTTTGAATAGGCTTTTGTAGAAATCGGTTTTCCAAAATTCACACAGGCATAACCAAATCGACGCCATCGGGAAAGCAGCATCTGGGTGAAGTTTCTCAAAACAAAGCAAACCGATGTCTTGAAAATAAACCAAAGGCTTCTTTTTTGTGAATCAGAATTTAATGATCTTAAAAGACTCCTGTCTTCTATTGTACGATCATAATTGATGCCCACAGGAATAAAGATTATATCCCGGTCTTTTTCAGGATCAAAACCCCGCAGCATGTAATCAACCAGACCGAGTCTGGGTTCCTGGAGTTTACCATTTTTGCTGAGACCGCCTTCAAGAAAGACGGCCTGACAGACACCCTGTTGGGTTGCCATGTGGATATATCTTTCTAGAACCCTGCGATATAAAGCATTGCCAGAGTTTCTTCTTACAAAAAAAGCTCCCATAAACCGAAATAACATATGCAAAGGCCAAATTTTAGCCCACTCACCAACGGCATAGGAAAGTGTGGTTCTTTCTGCAGCAAGGAATGCCACAAGAATATAATCAATGTTGGAACGGTGGTTCATGATAAAAACAACGGTGGAATCAGGGTCAATCTTTTTATACTCATCATCTTCAAAAAGTCCGACTCGTACCCTGTATAAAAGCCGGGCTATTTTTTTTGCAATCCAGTATCCGATTCTGAAATAAAAATAAGCGTTAAAGGAAGGAATAATTTCTTTTGCATAGGTGGATACTTTCTTTTGAACCATTTCAAGGGGCATGTCTTTTTCTTTTGCATATGATTTGATTGCCTCTATGACTATTGGATCATAGGACAAACGATCAATTAAGACCTGACGTTTGGTTAATTGGAAGGGTCTTATTTCGATATCAAGCCGGGTTCCTAGTTCTTCTATTACCCTGTTGATACGTCTGCGAAGAAACCAGCGGCTGCTTGGAATCAGTATTCGATCAAGCAAGGCAATGATTGAAATGAGAACAAGAAAGAGAAATAACCAGATGGAAATCGTGATTTGTCCACTCATAAGGTTCTCCCATGTTTTTATTTATTTATCACTTATTAGCAATAAGCAAGTTTTAACCCAAATCCAATGAAAATTATTCCGGAAAGTTTTTGTAAAAAGGTTCCAGCTATATGATTGTTCCTTTATGATGATTTAATCAAATAATGCATTAATAAAAAGTATTGGATCAAATTCCTGAAGATCCTCAATCTGTTCTCCCACACCAATATATTTTATGGGTAGTTTCATTGTGCTTGCAATGGCTGCAACAATACCGCCTTTTGCCGTCCCGTCAAGTTTTGTCAGTGCTATCTGGGTGAGTTCAACTGCTTCATTAAACAGATTAGCCTGGGAAATGGCATTTTGACCAGTGGTTGCGTCTAATACCATGAGTACTTCATGGGGTGCACCCGGCAGTTTTTTGTTAATGGAGCGCCTTATTTTTTTGAGTTCTTCCATGAGATTTTTTTGTGTGTGGAGCCTGCCCGCAGTATCAATTAATACGATGTCAATATCTCTGGCAAGAGCAGCTTCAACAGAATCATAAGCAACGGCTGCCGGATCAGCTCCTTCTTTATGTTTGACAATGGAAGAGTTGGATCGTTTTGCCCAGATTTCGACCTGCTCAATTGCTGCGGCCCTGAAAGTGTCTGCTGCTGCAATGAGTACTTTTTTCCCCTGGGAAGTGAATTTCATGGCAAGTTTCCCCAAAGTCGTGGTTTTGCCGGTTCCATTGACACCGACAACCATGATGACATGGGGTTTTGCCTTTGGTTGCTCATTTAGGTTATCAAAATTGTCTATACCAGTTTTATTCGGAATAGGTTTATTCGGAACAGGATTATTCGGGAACAATCCAATTAATTCTTCTTTTAATACCTGTTTGAGTTCTTCAGAGCTTGACAGTTTTTTGGCTTTGTCCTTTATTTTTCCCATCATTTCCATGGTCACATCAATACCCAGATCAGATGAGATCAAGACTTCCTCCAATTCTTCAAAAAGCGCGTCATCAATTGTCTTGCCTGAACCAAAAAGGTCATTGATGTCAGTGGTTAATAGCTTTCTTGTTTTTGACAACCCGGTTTTCAGCCTTGAAAAGATTTTGTTGCCTTGTTCTTTTTTTTCCGGACTCTTTTTTTTAAATAAATTAAACGCCAATTTTATTTGCTCCTTAAATATAGTTTTGTTGATGATCTTTACCATTTTTCTTGAATTAGAATCAAGGATAGTCGCTGAAAATTTGAACAAAAGATTGACTCAAAGCCAAATGTATCATAGGTATCCCTATTAATTTGAATAGGAAAAAAAGAGGTATGGTACAAAAAATTAAAAAACAATGGTTTTTAGTCAGTCTTGTCCTTGTTTTTGCCGCTGTTATGATTGATTCATCCAATAGCCTGTTAAAAATCGGACTTGTTCTAAAGGGAAATTACGGTCCGGAAATAATGATATTTTTAATCTTTATTATTTCCGGCCTTTTGATAGAAAGCGATCAGATACAAGCCGGAATCAGGGATATTAAATCAACTGTTTTAGCATTGGTTGTCATTATTTTTGTTGCCCCAATAGCCGCTGGTTTGCTTTGCCTTCTTCCCCTTGAAACCGGGGTGATCCTTGGCCTTTTTATCGTGGCTGTAATGCCCACGACACTGTCTTCCGGGATTGTCATGACGGGAACGGCAGGAGGTAATATGGCCCATGCGCTTTTTATAACGATTCTGTCAAATTTTATCGGCATCTTTTCCATTCCTGTCATACTGTCTATTCTTTTATCATTTCTTGATCAGCAAAAAGTGCTGGTGATTGACCGGAGTGCTATTATTATAAAATTGATCCTTTTGGTTCTTTTCCCTTTGATGATCGGGATGGTGGCAAAGGCCAGGGTTTTTAAACCAGGCCAATTGCGTAAATTCAAATTGCAGCTCTTAAACCAGTGGATGATAATCAGTATTGTTTTTATTTCCCTTTCCGGGGCAAAGCAGGTTATTATAGGCAGTGGTCTGACCTTTTTTTATATACTGGTTCTTGTGAGTGGTTTTCACTTAATACTTCTGGGGGTTTCTTTTTTGCTGGTAAGATTTTTCAGAGTGGAAAAAGGCCATTATGAAAGTATTATTTTTATGGGATCACAAAAGACATTGGCCTTATCTGTCATGATCCAGGTGACCTATTTCAGCGAATTTGGGACAGCACTACTTGTCTGTGTCATTCACCATATCGTTCATTTGATGATGGATGGATATTTGAGTACAAAAATGAATCAAGGTCTTTTAATTAAAAATAAAGAATGATAACAGGAGTGAATATGGAGCCTTTGAATTGTGCATCTCTTGAATTTTTGTTGAATCACCCGAAAACAGGTTATGTGACCTCGGATGTAAATACTGAAACCATTGAAAGGCGGTCCTTTTCCCCAAAGAAAATTAAGATTTTTTCTTCAAAGTATACAAATATCAAAGAGTGTCCTGAATATAAATTAAGTAATAACAAGGAAGCCACAAAATTACTTCCTGATGTTATTAATAACAATGTTCAAAGGATTATTCCCGGGGATGAAATAACTGACAAAGCCAAAAAGGCATTTAAGAAACGCCGGAATATTGGTGTGTTTTTTTCAGGTGGCCCTGCACCTGGCGGGCATAATGTGATTGCAGGGCTTTATGATGAGGTGAAAAAGTATAATTCAGAATCAAGAGTGTTTGGATTTCTTTCAGGACCTGACGGTTTGCTTGAGTCAAAATATGTTGAAATTACCCAGAGCCTTGTGGATGCATATCGGAATATGGGTGGTTTTTCCATGATCAAGACCGGGAGAACCAAAATCGATTCCAGAAAGAAAATGGAATTATCGTTAAAAACCTGCATGGAACTTGGACTTGAAGCCCTGGTTGTGATCGGAGGAGATGATTCAAATACAAATGCGATCTTTCTTGCTCAGCAATTTAAAAGTGCTGGTATTAAGGTCATTGGTGTTCCCAAAACCATTGACGGGGATATACATATAAAAACAGATGACAAAGAAACACTTTGCGCCATATCCTTTGGATTTCATACTGCAGCCAGAGCATTTTCACAAAATATCAGTAACCTGACAACGGATGCCAGTTCAGACATTAAATACTGGCATGTTTGTAAAGTAATGGGAAGAGTTGCAAGCCACCTGACATTGGAATGTGCTTTTCAGACCCATGCCAACCTTTCTTTTGTTGGTGAAGAGTTGGCCGATTATACAGACCATCAGAGAATTGAAAAAGCTCAAAAAGAAGGAATAATTGATTATACTGCCTATGGCATGACATTACGCCATTGGTCCAGATTAATATGTGATACCATTGTTCAAAGAGCTGCATGTGGAAAAAATTTTGGTGTAATGATTATTCCGGAAGGGATTCTTGAGTTTATAAATGAAATCCAGGTATTTATCATCAAATTAAATACTATTATTGCGGATTATAACCATATTCATGACAATGATTTTCACACCTCATTTCCCACATTAAATACCAAGCTTGAATACTTAAGGCGCCTGACCCGGGGTATGGGAGAAAAAAATAAGTTTTCAATCTGGAATTTAAGGGATGATGATTTATTCAGCCAGCTGCCCTCATTTTTTCGGGAAGGCCTTCTTGTGGAAAGAGATACCCATGGCAATTTTCAATTTTCCCAGGTAAAAACCGAAGAGATTATCATGGAGATGGTCAAAGAATATCTAAGCATTTTAAAGGAACAGGGAAAATACAAAATTGGTATTGAAAGATCTTATTACATGTCAATTATGAAAAACTCTAAATTTATTCCCAATGAAATTGCAAAAAGCATATTTAAAAATCCTGAAGATAAATATTTGTTAATTAAAGAATCCATCATTTCTTTGAAAACATTGAAACAGGTATTAATAAATAGTGAGGTGATCAGCCAGGATGACAATATACCTGAACCTATTGCCCGGATATTTAAAAAATCTGACCCCAAATTTAAAACACAGACCCATTTTTACGGATATGATGGCCGGGGTTCTGATCCAACATATTTTGACTGCAATTATACCTACAACCTTGGTATTACAGCATTCCACCTCATTGCAAATGGGGCAACAGGACAAATGGCTGTTATTAAAAATCTTGAGAAAAAGTTTGATAAGTGGGAACCCATTGGCATCCCCATTGCAAAATTGATGCGCCTTGAGGAAAGAAAAGGAAAGCTGGAACTTGTGATTGAAAAAAGCCTGGTAGATTTAGATTCAAATGCTTTCAGAGTTTTTAAAGCCTTAAGAAAAGAATGGATGGGGGCTAACGGGAACCAGGATCGATACAGACGTCCAGGGCCGGTGCGCTTTGCAGGAAGTGCAGAGGAAGACAGGCCTATTACACTGCTGCTCAATTCCATTTAGTTAGTGTTTGAACGAAAACTCACCCATCTACTGCGTTGCTGCAAAATCTTGCCAAATTATAAATCGGGCCTCATGTACAGTAGTACACTCCGGTTTCAAGATTTTTTGCGCCTTGTATATGGGCAATTTTTCGCCCAAACACGGGGTTTTCGGTCAGGCACTATTTAGGCAGGCTAGCTATTTGGTCCTTTTCGGTTGATAGGAACACAATGGCTCCTGAGCCAGATAACTGCCCGTCGCTTCATAGGCCCGGGCCCGGCACCCACCGCAAACCTGTTTAAATTCACAGATGCCGCATTTGCCTTCAAGAGTATTAAAATCTCTCAATGTGTTAAAGACCTGGGAATTCTCCCATACATCTTTAAAGGTCTGTTTGGTAATGTCGCCGCATTCCACATCAAGGAAACCGCATGTCTGCACCCTTCCCACATGGGAAATGAAACAAAATCCCGTTCCGGCAAGACACCCTCTTGTGACAGCATCCAGGCCATGGGATTCAAAACTTACTCGTTTGCCGTCTTCTTTGGCTCGTTGACGTAAGATTCTATAATAGTGCGGTGCGCATGTTGCCTTGAGTTGAAGGCTTGTTTTTTGACTTTGATCATAAAACCAGTTTAAGGTTTCTTCATACTCTCTGGCACTGATTTCACTGTCCACAATATATTTTCCCCGTCCTGTGGGAACAAGAAGAAAAATATGATGGGCCACTGCTCCTAAATTTTCCGCCAGCTCTAAAATTTTAGGTATCTGATCCAGATTGGTTTTTGTTATGACTGTGTTGATTTGAAATTCAATGCCAGCTTGTTTGGCAATCTTAATGCCCTGGATGGATTTTTCAAAGGCATTTTTTATTCCCCTGAAAGTATCATGGGTTTCAGGTGTTGAACCATCCAGACTGATGCTGATTCTTTTTATGCCCGAGTCTTTCATTTTTTTTGCACTATCTTCAGTAATCAAGGTCCCATTGGGTGCCATCACCATGCGAAGCCCTAATTTTGTTCCAAATGCTGCAATATCAAAAATATCGTCCCTTAAAAGCGGTTCTCCTCCAGTGAGGATAATAATGGGATTTCCGACTTCTTTGATCTGTTCCAATAATTTAAACGAGGCCTTTGTATCAAGTTCATTATCATAGGGATGGTCTTCTGCTACTGCCCTGCAATGCTTGCAGGCAAGGTTGCACCTTCTGGTGGTTTCCCATGCAACCAGGCGAAGGGTATGGGAAGGGTTATTCTGTTCGTGGGGATGCTTCATCAGTCATTTAGCTCCCTTGCAACATCAATGGCGGAATAGGTCAAAATTAAATCTGCACCGGCTCGTTTTATGGACAAAAGGGTTTCCATGATAAGCTCTTTTGCATTGACCCAACCCATCATTTCTCCTGCTTTCATGATTGAATACTCTCCGCTGACATTATATGCAGCAATGGGAAGGTCGATCTCCTGCTTCAATCGATAGATAATATCAAGATAGGCAAGAGCGGGTTTTACCATGATAATATCCGCACCTTCCTCAATATCCATTGTGGCTTCCCTGATGGCTTCAGTGGAATTTGCAGGATCCATCTGATAGGTTTTCCTGTCACCAAATTGAGGTGCTGACTCGGCAGCCTGTCTGAACGGACCGTAAAATGCCGAGCTGTATTTGACGGCATAGGACATTATAGGAATGTGAGAAAACCCTTCTTCATCAAGGAGTTGTCTGATTTCACCGACTCTGCCATCCATCATATCTGACGGAGCTACCATATCTGCACCGGCTTTGACATGTGAAAGAGCGGTTTTTGCAAGAAGGTCAAGTGATGCATCGTTTTCAATAATACCGTTTTCCACAACCCCGCAATGGCCATGATCAGTATAAGCGCAAAGGCAGACATCAGTAATAATAGAAATATCCGGTACTTTTTCTTTTACTTCTTGAACTGTTTTTTGAACAATAGCGTCAGAAGCATAGGCTCTTGTTGCCAAAGGATCTTTTTTGTCCGGGATGCCGAATAAAATAATGGCTGGAATACCAGCATCAAGGGCCTGTTTTGCTTTTTTGACAATATGGTCACAGGAGAGTTGAAAATGACCTGGCATGGATTCAATGGGTTTTTTTACATTTTTCCCCTCTATGGCAAATAAAGGAAGAATCAAATCATCACAGGAAAGTTTTGTTTCCCTTATCATTCTTCTAAAATTACTGGTAGCCCTTAATCTTCGTCCCCGGGAATCTGGAAAAAGCATTATGAATTCTCCTTTTTGATTTCTTTGTCCGTCAGGTAACATGCTGGATCGCTGTCCCAGGGATCATTGGCAACAGATTCTGCCCTGGCCCTGAAGTTACCGCCACAAATATCAAGCCATCTACACTCAGCACATCGGCCCTTGATATGTTTTTTCTTTTCTTTAAGTTTCATTAAAAATTCATTGTCAACATTGGTCCAGATCTTGGAAAAAGGCATGTCCTTGATGTTGCCCAGGCTTTTTTCCCGCCAGAACTGATCCGGGTGGACTTCACCATCCCAGGAAATACATCCGATGCCCCTGCCTGAATTATTGCCTTCATTCATTTCAAGCAATTCCATAACCTCAGCCGCTCTTTTCGGGTCCTCGTCCAATAACTTCTGGTACACATAAGGGCCGTCAGCATGATTGTCCACAGTGAGGACTTCTTTTGCCAGGTTCCGGTCATGAAGGTCTTTTGTTCTCTCCATTATAAGATCAAGAACTTTGCGAGTCTCTTCATGGGAAAGGTCTTCCTTGGCAATTTCAGACCCTCTGCCGGAATATACCAGGTGGTAAAAACAGACTCTGGGGATATTTTTTTCTTCAAGAAGGTCAAAGATACCAGGAATGTCATTTACATTTCTTTTGTTAATGGTAAACCGCAATCCAACTTTGATACCGGCTTCCTTGCAATTCTCAATGGCTGTCATTACCTTTTTAAAAGTTCCTTGAACCCCTCGGAATTTATCGTGGGTCTCTTCTAAACCATCAAGACTGATACCAACATAGGAAAGCCCGACTTCTTTTAATAGTTTGGCTTTTTCTTTTGTGATAAGGGTTCCATTGGTGGAGATAACGGCTCTCATGCCTTTGCTGACAGCATATTTGGCATACTCCACAAGTCTTGGATGCACAGTGGGTTCTCCGCCTGAAAACAAAAGAACTGGTACGCCAAATTTGGCCAGATCATCAATCATGGCAATGCATTGTTCATGGTTAAGTTCATTGTCATAGGAAATGTCTTCTGATCTGGCATAGCAGTGAACACATTTAAGATTACAGCGTCTTGTCATGTTCCAGACCACAACAGGTTTTTTGTCTTTGGAGAATTGCAAAAGATGGGAGGGAAGCTGCCCTGATTGTCTTGAGTATCTTAATGCATCTGATGGTTCGACAGTAGCACAATAAAGTTTTGAAATTCCAATCATTTTATTTCTTTCCTGATAAGATCGTTAAGATAGGCCTCATTGTTTATCAAGGCGTTTTTTGAGATGAAAAACCTGTTTTTTCCTGTTTTTTCACGAATAAGGTTAAATCCATCATAATAATTATCATATATTTTTGATAATATTTCTTCAATTGTTGCATTATGACTGATAAATTGTTCCATTAAAAAATCAATTGCATCTTCTTCAAAAATAATATTCAAATTATAACTTTTTAACACTTCAACTTCAATTTCCTTAATTGAATCATGATATTTTTTTATTTTTTTTAAGACGTCTTCAATTTCCATGACATTATTACAAAAATAAAGCGCTGCCATGTTGCATCGGATTTGTGAAAGGGTAAGTCCATGTCTTAAGGAAAATGTTTTACTCTTCTCCTTAATGTATTCTGAAATATAATTTTTCTGGTCAAGGAGGGCTTTTTCATAAAGATTATCCCATTTTAAAGAATTTTGTTTTGACAAAAAATCTTCAAGCTGGGTTTTTGGATCTTCCAGGACTTGTTTTGTCACAGTGAATTTTAAAAGATCATGAGAAGGAAGTTTTTCTTCAAAATCAAGCAATGCTTCTTCAATAACACTGACAAGCCCCCGGGCCCCGGTATTCTCTTCATAAGCTCTTTCTGCAAGAAGTTTTAAAGCGTCATCTGTGAAAATAATTTTTATACCATATGCGTTAAAGTCAAGCCTTTTACTCAAAATAACCGGGTTATTGGGCATCTTTAAAATTGAGAACAGGTCTTTTCGGCTGAGCGTTTCAAGAACACATCTAACAGGAAGTCTTCCTATGAATTCAGATTCAAAACCAAAATTTACCAGGTCTTGAGCTTTGGTCTGTTTTAACAGCTCATTTTCTTTTTGAGATTTTACAAGCTTTGAGCCAAATCCGATATTTTGTTTTGATAACCGTCTTTTGATGATATCAGAAAGTTCTGAGAATGCTCCGCTGACGATGAAAAGGATATTAGATGTATTTACGACCCGCGTGGTCCTTTTACCCGTTCTCTGATAGGATTCCAATTCCTGCATCATGGAAACAGGATCATGGGGAACTTTTAAGTTAACGTCGGTTTCTTCCATGGGTTTTAAAAGGGCTCTCTGAACACCTGTCCGAGACACCTGGGCACCTGTTACACTGGGGCTTGCCGCAATTTTATCAATCTCATCAATGTAGACAATTCCGCATTCGGCAAGTTTGATATCATCGTTGGCTTCCCTTACCAGATCCCGGATCAAATCCTCTACATCCCCTCCAACATAACCTGTTTCTGAGAATTTTGTGGCGTCAGCCTTTACAAAGGGAACCCCAATTTTTTTTGCAATCAGCTTAATCAGATAGGTCTTGCCAATTCCCGTAGGGCCTAACATTAGAATATTGGATTTAATATTGCCCGTGATTTTTGACAGTCCGTTTCCCGTGGTTTGAGAATGCCTGATCCGGTTAAAATGGGTGCATATTTTTGTTGCCAGAACTGATTTTGCTTTTGTTTGCCGAACCACGTATTGATCAAGATAAGCAATAAGCTCCCGGGGTTTGATATTAAAATCGATAATCGTTTTTTTTCCCGTGGAGGTTTTTCCCATGATCGTTTCCTGCTGGGGAAGAACTGCAGGCATAATGATTTTAACATTGCCGCCAAATTTTTTATTTAAAAACTCGCCCAGTTCTTTTTCTATTTTTTTTGGATCTTGTAAGATATTATTTTTTTCTTTTTCCATAATAGTCTAATATAAACAAGGTTAGGAATAATTCAAGATTGATCATGGCTATTTAGTATTTTTTCTTTATAAAACTCGCATGGGTTTCCCGAGGATTGGAATACGATAACACTTGGCAGGTGTTGATTGCCTCTTTATCCTGGCTAAAATTTCCTGATTATTTTAAACAGATT
>CAYWGN010000176.1:0-11351 GCA_964457495.1 uncultured Desulfobacula sp. | reverse complement strand
GCCTATGCTTAATCATATGTCATATTATTGATAAAAGCAAATTATTTTAAAGGGGTAAAGTAAAGGGCTGCATGTAGCATGTCAGGCATGTCAGGGTCTGACATGTCAGGGTCTGACCCCGCTAAGTATTTGTTGTTAAAGCAGAATCGCTCCAAAAAACTGCATTTTCACCCCTTAAAACCCACTTTTCAGAGTCAAAAACAGCATTGTAAGCATTTTGTGATTCACTGATTGCATAATCCTCAAGGCGATCTTCGCCCTGGGTAATATTGTCCATGAAATTGGGATCAGAATTAGTTTTGAATCTAACTTGACCATATCGTTTAGCCTTAAAAGGCGGGGCCGGCAGCATTTTTATCTGATATCGCTTTCCAAATTTATCCAGGTTCTGTTCGATATACTCGCGACTTCCTACAGCCAGATTATTTGTCCATAAGCTTTCCCGCTTTAAACTGCCATGCTGTAACGTGTATGCCACCAAATCCTCATAATACGCCCTAAACTCATCAGGATCTAAAATTCCAGAACATTGAAGCAGTACTTCCCGATCAATCAATCGGTACCGCCTGGGTGGGTTTAAAATTTCACTATATCCACAAAATTCCCAGTCCTTTGGGTGGTTCACGGCGCCGGCCCGCACCATGTTCAACTCAATATATGCCATGCACCTCAACAGGTGAACCCCGCTTTCAATGGCCGTGGTATAAAAACGGTCTTCCCAGAAAGCACCCTTGCGATTTTTCCGGGTGTTGTACGCCTGCCCCGTGCTGCCGGACATCAGCTGCATGCTTTTGGAAATAATGTCCCTGCCACTGTCCACGGCCAGCAGGTGGATATGGTTGCATGTGACAGCATAGGTAAGCACCTTGAGACCAAATCGTTTTTTAGATTCAAAAAGCCAGTCCCTCCAGGCTTTTCTGTCCTTTTCAAATTTCAGCAGGTGTTCTTTTTTATGGCATCGATGGGTGATGTGCCATAAAAAGCCTGGTATGTGGATTCTTTTTCTGCGCGGCATAATAATAACTTGCGGTTTAAAACTTAGCCTGGATTTAAAGCTTAGTCTGAGTGCAAAGCTTAATCTGAGCAAAAAGCTTAAATGCCCTTTTTTGGTATTAAAAAGTATATCCTAAGCTCTTTTTAGCCTGTGATTTTGGAAATATCCTTTTTAAAAACAGTTAATTATCGGGGTCAGACCCCGATTATCCCGATAATTAAAGTGTCAGGGCAAGGGCAACTCCGGCGGTTGTTGCGATCTTAAATATAATATCTGTAATATCCTTGATGCGCTTTAAGTATGGGACTCGATCCAGATCCTCGGGAACAACAATGGTATCTCCGGCCTGAATATCTGTATGATACAGTGTTGTAAAAATTCCCTTCCTGTGTGCTGCTGAAATAATTTCACCATTTGCTTTTAAAAGATACATGTGTTTTTCATCCGAGGTTGCACTGGGACCACCACTTTTTTCCAGATAATACTCTATTTTCTGATCCGGCTGGAACAAAAATGAACCTGGCGAGTAGACACTGCCCACAACGGATACAAATGATGATTTAGTTGGAATATCAAGGGTATCGCCATCTTTAAGCATAAAATCAAACTTACTGTCTTTAAAAGAATCCAGGGTTGAAAGTTTTATGGCAACCCTTCCTTCCGCCTTGATGGTCTTAAGCCTGGACAGCATGCGTTTAGTTGACTCCTGTGCCGTTTCAACTGCCTGTTGGTTTTCCGTCTGCGCCTTTTCCGAAGATATTTGCCATGCAGTGAGCTCAAGTTTTTCAACCATTTTATCAATGCTCTGCTGCTGAATCTGCCTTGCTTTTTCCGAGGTATATTTTGCGCCATACAGATAGGCATTTTCCGTAAAGCCGCCGGCCCGCACAATAAGGCCGGAAAGATTTTCATTTTCCCGGAGGGTGTAACTGCCGGGATACTGAACTTCGCCCGTGATTGATATTGTTTTTACAATTGAAGCGTTTTTCATCGTGGGAAGTAAAATAGAGTCATAGGCTTGTAAAACAAAATCTGCATCTTTGTCACTGTCCAGCAGCAGGAATTGTGTTTTAACCCTGTTATTGTCAACGACCTGCCGTGTTAGCTCTATGTTGTCTTTTCTTGCACCGAATTTAAATCCACCGGCAATGGCAAAGGCATCCTTTAATCTTAAGCCCGGATAATAATCATATTCACCGCTTTTCCACACAGCACCTGCAATATGAATTTTTTCATTCATACCAAACTCTTTTCTGGAAAGAACAACAATTTTATCAAAGGGTTGAAGGGGCATGTCATAGGTTCCTTCAAACACTTTTACCAAAGGAAAGCGTTCAGCCCGGGTCCGGGTTGTTTTGCTGTTATATCTGTATATCAAACCAAATTCCATTACGGCACCGGGTTTAAGAATATCTTCCGGTTTGGGAATATTTTCTGAAATCAAAATATCTGAAAGCTTCATGCCTTGATGGTATTTTTTTGTTCTGGGATTCCAGATATGACCTTGAAGCGTTACAACATAATCCTGGCGCTGGGGGATATTAACCGTATCACTGGATTCTATAATAAACTCTTTGTCCGTATCAAGATTCAAGGTGATGTATTTTGTTTCAAACTTGTCTTTTGCCTTTATCTGTCTTGTGACCTCTATCTTGTCTGTTCGGGCGCCATCTTTTATCCCGCCGGCAAGGGCCAGGGCATCCTTGAGTTTCAAGCCCGGGTCAAATTTGTATTTGCCGGGATTCCACACGGCTCCTTTAATGGTAAAATTTTCCTGTATCCCGATTTTGGCCCTGGAAAGGATCACTATTTTGTCATAGGGGTCCAGGGGGGCATCATAGGCTCCTGAAAAAACGTCGGAAAGGGGAAACCGCATGGGCGTGGTCCGGGTGGTTTTTTGGTTGTATCTGAACAGCAGGGCAAATTCCGTCAAGGTATCCGGCATTAACAAATCAGGAGATTCAAGAATATCAGAAAGTTTCATGCCGGCATGATACTGAAACATGTCCGGTTTCCATACATTGCCTGACAACCTTACGACATAGGGCTGGGATGATCCCATGAAATCAATCTCAAGGAGATCGCCGTTTTTTACCTTTATCCGATTCCAGGCAGCGGGTTCTTTAGCAAAATTGATATCCTGGACGACAAACAGTCTGTTTTTATCAAAACTTTTCAGGAAAATACGATCTCCAAAGGCCTGGGGCAGCAGCCCGCCTGCCAGATCCACAAACTGCCTTAAACTCTTTTTACCGGTTATTTCAAAAATAGCCGGGTTATTCACAGCCCCTGCAATGGCAGCTGTTTTCCCTATATCATCAACAAATATAACATCTTTGTTTTGAAGGATTCTGTCAGATTTTCTGTTTCCCTGGAGAAGAAGATCATAAAGATCAAAGGATTGAATGGTTTTATCATCCCTGTAGAGTTTTATTCGCCGAAGGGTTCCTGTTTTTTTAACGCCACCTGCATAGATCAGTCCATCAAATATCGTTGAAAAGGCAGGGACCATATGAAGCCCTGGATTTTTTACTTCTCCCACCACATAGATTTCAAGACTCCTAAGCCAGGTCAGCGTAATACTGATATTTATCCCCTGAATATATTTTTCAGCCTCTTTTCTGACAATGGATTCAACTTGGCCGTATGCCACACCGGATACAAAAACAGGGCCTATTTTAGGGATACTGATTATCCCTTCCCGATCAACGGTGACCTGATATTCATTATCCAGAGATGATCCCCACACCCTTATTAGAAGACGATCCCCTGTCCCCAGAATATAATTATTATCCGGAAGTGCCAGGCTGGAGGGTTTTACAGATGCGGATCTGAAGATATCATATCCAAACTGCTGTATATCTGCGGCAAGTAAGGAAGAATACCCCTTCCTGTACTGTTCTTCAATAACTGAGGCTTCTCGGGCTTCAAGCTTTTGAAACACCTTTTTTTCATTTTCCTCTTTTGATTCAGTGTTCTCTCCTTGCTGAACCTCATCCATTTCTCCAGTCAACCCTTCAAGGGAGTTGATCTCGCTGTTATCAATCAGGGAGTCTGTTTGATCTGTTGGCTCCATAGGATTTTCAACCGATTTTTTCTCCACAGGCTCTGCCGCCTGTCCGCCCTTGCTTTCCCGGGTTATTTTCTCTACGGCATCGGCCGGCAACTGCTTTAAAACGTCTGGAGGGATATTTTGAAGGGTCGTCGTACCCGGGGGCAACTCTCGAAGTCTCTCTTTTGGTATATTATTCAATTGCTGAGGCGTCAGCGTGACACCTTGATATTCTAAACAAAAGGCAGTGGAAATAACACCAAAAACAAGAAAACAGGAAAACAGGAAACTCTTTTTTATCATAGCACTACCTTTGAATTATCGTCATTTATTATTTTCATCTAAAAGGCAACCCCCACTCCAAGACCTATATACCCATATTTATAATCAAAAAATTTATTGGTGAGAGCGTTGTTATAGTGGGGCACAATACCAAGAAAATGATTTTTATAAATAGTACCGTCAAGGGTCAGATTGACATGCGGCGTAATCCAGTAAACCAGCTTACCTGAAATAATATGATTTGAGGAGATATTTTCCATATTCTCAGTATTTAAGTAGTGGTCAGGAATGAATCCGGAAAGAGTTTTGCTGCTGCCTTGCATATCAATATCAGTTTTTAGATATTTATAGGATATAAAAATGGGCATTCTTTCAAAGAATTTAAGCCCCAGGGTATAACCAAGGCAGTATATATTTTCATCCATTTCAAACTTCTGGGTTAAGTCAGCCTTCATTGTGTTTGAATCAATTAAAAGGTTCAGGCTGCTGTCTGAGCTGTAGCTGCCAAAACCTGCAAATACGGTGTGTACAAAGGGTTCTAAATTTTTAGAAGCAATTAGATTAAAAGAATATCCTGAATCAGATAAATCTCTGAGCATCAGGGAATTGTTTCCATTGGGAACAGGAAAAGAGCTGGAGTTCAATTCTGAAAATGTAAATCCTGCATCGTCAGAATTATTTCTGCGATATGACAATTCCAGGGAAACGGCTGGCGTTCTTCTTTTTTCCGGCATCAGCTTAAACCTGAGCCCGGCTTTAAATGTAGTTGTATCAATGGACTGGGTCGAATCAATGTCCTTGAATGTTGAGGAGCTGCCAAGTGTGGAATCCAGTTTTGCTTTTTGATAAAATCCATTGAGCATCAGGCGGTCTGTCAAACCGTAGTTTATTAAAAATTTTGCGCCGGAGTAATCACCAAGTGATGCTGTAAACAGATTACTATTACCTATTGTGCTCTCCTTTACATCCAGAAAATCAATGGTTTCATTCATGGTAAGCCAGGATGCCGTCAATTCAAAATCATTTTTATGCAAAGTATATGCTGATGTAAAATCTTGAAAAACCCAGTCCGGATATTTAACAGCATGGGCAAGAGGCACACTTGAAACAATTAATAAAAAAGTAATAAAAAAAATTGATAAAATTCTATGTTTACAGCTCATCTTACTCTCCGTTCAAAAAATAATCGGGTTTCCAAAAAAAAGAACGGCTGTCCAGGAGTTTTTCCCGCTTTAACCGTTCTATGTTGCGGGTCAGGCTTTTGTTATCAATAATTATCGGTTAAATCCCCAGTTTAATCATGCTTTCCGGTTTGATAACATCAATAACATAAGCCGGGCCCTTATGGTATAAAATTTCCGATCCTAAGGGTTCACTCAAAAATAACTTTACATTTTGGAAGCCGATTCATCCAGTCCGGCTGTGTTGTAAAAACACGGTATATGTTTAGGATCACTTTGATACAGAATAAAGAATCTGTGAACCATCAGTTGTAATGAACTTCAGATCAAGGAGGCCATCGTTGTTATAATCGTTGTCCATCCATACTATTCCGGACTTGACTCCGACCAATGAGGTCAAATCAGAATTGGTCATGGCTTGAACCTGGTAAGACGGCTTATACTTAAATTCTTCTCCTGTCGTAAGTGTTACACTTAAAACACCTGAATCTTTATCAAAGCTGAATTGGTCAATAGCTCCCTGGGTCGTCCAGTCGGAAAGTGCAGCAAAAAGAGTATCAATGTTTTTAACAGCAGGAACCATTTTTTGAACAGATCCATCCTTATAAACTATTTCAATAGCATAATCAGCACTTGCGACATCAGTTCCCTTAAGCGACAAGCTAACTATTTCTTTGCCGTCAGTCTTTGAGGAAGATGATCCAGAGCCCCATCCAAAGGAGGCAACATATTCATTCTTATCTGCATCAGTGAATATTAAATATCCATTGTCTGCATCCAATGATGTTGAACTTGCCCCAATCAAAGTCTTTAATCCATCAACATCATGGAAAATAGGAACCAGTATAACCTCTAAAGCACCAAGGCCTGCAGATTTGGCAAATGTGAACCCAAAACCATTCTTATACTCCTGTATTGAATCTCCTCCTGTGGGAGCCGCGTCTTTCAATATAATATTCACCATTGCCGCAGGATAAGAGAGCCCCCCGGTATTTACATCAAGTGCGCCTGATTTAGTCAGGGCCTTGACAGTAAATGTCGTGGTTCCAAGAAGTTCTTCCACATAACCAGTTACCATGGAACCATCCAGCAATCCACTTGCCAGAGGTGACAGGTAGCTTTTTAAATTTAATGCACCATTGGCCGTTTTCTCAATAACTTCGATCATTTTGGGATCCTGGAGATATTGTTCTATAATTGTGGCACTCCCTGTAGCTGCAAACATGAGAGAGCTAACCGTTGCCTGGAACGTTTGAAAATAATCAATTATTTTTAATGCAAAGGTTGTTCCGGTCAAATTCTTTATTTTTTCATACTCTGCATCTTTTTGGGCTTGAGTCAATTTAGTAGATTGCTCAACTGCTTTATTTAAAATCGAAACAGCATTTGTCGGTTCCATTTTAGAAAGTATTGTACCGCCTGAGTTTGTTTCAACTTTTTTTATTATTTCAGCAGCAGATTCCAGGTCCTGTGTATTTGTTGACTTTGACATTTTGTCCAAAATTTTAGCACCGGATTCCGCTCCTGCATCTGATTCACCCATCTTGGCAAGAATCTTACCACCGGATTCTGCACCTGAAGCTGATTCACCCATCTTGCCAAGAATCTTGCCGCCGGCTTCTGCACCTGCGTCTGATTCACCCATCTTACCAAGAATCTTGCCACCGGATTCCGCACCTGCTGTTGATTCACCCATCTTGCCAACAACGACAGCAGCGTTTTCCAGGTCTTTGGCAACTGTAGAATTTCCAAGGGTTGACAAGGTATTGCCTGCTTCAGTCAGGTCAGCACCAACAAAATTGTCAACAACATCCTGGACTGCCGTAGGATCTGTCGTATCAAGAGCGCCTACATCGGTGGCGGTTGGAGCAGTAGTCGTTGGTGTTGGGGTTGGGGTTGGGGCTGGGGCCGGATCAGGATCAGGATCAGGTGTAGTAGAACAGGCTCCATTGGAAGTTGGTGCATCACCAACTGCAGGCGCAGTGTTTCCTGCTCCTACACCATAACTGCCTCTGATATAATAGCTGGTACCGGTAAGGTATGAACTGTTGGCAATGGGAGAGCCGGTAATAGCAGCCAGATTTTCACCATAATTACCACATCCCGAGGCGATATTAGCTGAAGGAAATGCTGAAACTGTTGTACCGCCGGAAACATAACCGATGGGAACAGAAGTGCTTTTTATAAGAATTGTATAAGCGTATTTTCCTGTTTCAAGAATACTGTTTAAAATATTAGCGTTGCCTGTAGCTGCACCAAATTTATCTTCTATTTTTTGCTGAAGGTTGCTAAAGTTGAAAGTAAGTGTATTATCGGCTGCGGTCACAGAACTTTCAGCAGTGCCATTACTCAGTGATGTTGAAAAAGTAGTAATGCCATCGCTGCTCCTGCCGGAAATTCGTAAATCATTATTGGCTTGAAGTGTAACTTTTGTAGTCGTACTTGTAGTTGTAACCTGAACACCGGGTAAATACGCTTCTACCCGCCTGGAATTATCAGCATCATCCACAACAATGCCAAGTTCAACAGTGTAAGTAGCATCCGATGTAAAACCATCATTCACAATCGGTATGTCTATTGTATAAAGCCCATCACCTTGCATCGCATCTGTATTACCATCAATAACAACACCATCTGTACCAATGGAAGGAGTATATGTACCTGATGGAGTTCCAGTGGTCTTTAGTGTGATCTTGTTGCCACCAATCCCCAAGCCGGCTGCAGATACTGACCCTGCACAAACCATAACAATAACCGGTAAAACAAAAAAGAGTAACAACATTGTTGGTGTTAAAATTCTGAACGATTGTTTTGATATTAATTTCATTTTACCCCCTTTGGTAAATATTGTGTTAGATCAGGCTTTTGTTATCAACATTATCGGCGGTATTCCCAGTTTAATCATGCTTTCCCGTTCGATAACATCAATAAATTGCCTGGCTATGATTATTTAAGGCAGTTTAATACTGCGCAAGCAGCATTAAACCGGCCATTTTACTTTATTGAAAAAATTATGGGCCCCAGTGTTTTCTCTGGTATTTCAACGCCGTCTGCAAACAGTGCTCCTTTCTTTAACTGGAAAGTAACCTCATATGAAGCTCCTTGATTCAGGGAAAAAGTCTGCCCGTAAACTGTAACACTCTTAATTTGAAAAGTAATTTTCGTATCATTTTCAACCCATGTCTGCAAAATAAATTCATTCTCATTAATTTTTTGAGAAATTGTTCCCAGAGCAGGTATTGTAGCAGTTGCCCACCATTCATTGTTTTCATCGGAACTGACAGAAACGATTTTCCCGGAAGACAGGCTCTTTAAAGTCACTTCTACGTTTTTTTTAACAGATTCCTTGTTAACCGGTTTGCTGAATTGCAGGAAAAATTCCGGTTCAGCCGTGTTAAAAATATCGCCATCCTGGGGAACCCAGGTAATAATGCCTGTATTTGAGTCATAAGCTGCGTTGGATTTTGAAAATGTAAATGAAGTCACTACCAATGATCCGGGCAAAATACTTCCAGTCTCAAAAAGATCTTTGCCGGCATATGTCAGGGCGCCACACCAATTGTATTCACCTTCAACACCATTTTGGGTAAAAGTATGGCTGAAAAGATCAATATTGGCAATTGCAATAGGTTTCCAGGCATTTACCATGGCAACTTTCACCGTTGTAAATTGCAAATCCGGTCCCAGATAATATATTGTTGGATCCAAAGGAAACAGCAATGCAAGATAGACATCAACTTCCTGATCCCAGGAGCCGGTTATACCAGCCCTTAATATTATCTGGTCGCCTTTTTGTACGCTGTCCTTGCTTAGTTCAACCTGTATTCCGGGCTGAGCAAAACCCTGTACTGGTAATGCGTTAAATAAAACCAGTAAAGAAAAAACAACTAAACAGATGAATTTTTTATTAGAATCTGGAAATAACATAATAATAATATGACCGTTTTGGGAATCAGATGATTTTTTTTGCGATCAAAAGTGTTCTTCCAATGGTACCAAGGATGCGTTTGTCCTGCATTTTTTGTACCTGGTTCCCGGTCAGGCGTTCCGTGGACAAGGGGCATTCTATGCGAAAGATTGTTTTCCATCCCGTTTCTGAAAGAAGTTTGTGGTAGTCAAATATTGTGATTGCTTTATCAGGTTTTTCTTCTGCGGCTGGGGTGGATTCAAAATCACGCCAGTCAGCATTGAGGAAAGCCAGGGTTGTTGTTGGTTTTGAATTTTTATGGGCCAGGGTGAAAAAATCTTTAAAAAATTGTTTGTAATCTTTTTTTGTGTATGAGGATATGGAAGGGGTATCCTTATTTGCTTTTTGTTCGTATTCCTTTTTTTTCTTGGTGTAATATGGCGGATCAAAAAAAATCAGGTCTGGTTTTTTTGTGACGGGCCATGTTTCTTTTTGGGGGTCCCAGTGGTGGTATTCTATTTCTGGGCGATTATCTTGGGTCGCCAGGTCAAAGGCCTGGCATTTGCGTTCAAAGACAAGGCATGTGTCCGGGACTACGCCTCCGCCGGCCATGGGGTCCAGGACAAGATCATTGGGTTTTGTGAAATAGTACAAAGTATGGGCAATGAGCTGGGCCGGGATACGGCCGGGCCAGTCATCTCCGAATCGTTCATCACATTCGTTAAAATTCCACTGGTCCCATGTGCGAAGGCCCCAGCCAAGTTCTTTGAATTTTTCCTGATCAGTCTTTCCCTGTAATCTTATGGCCCAGGTAAGAGCAAGGTCCATCTGGTAATGGGAGGCGATGTATTCCATGTTGTGGCCCTGGGAAAGTAAATTACCAATATTACCAAAACTGGTATTATTGGTAATTTGAGAAATTCTTTGTTGCTTTATCCCCATAGTTTCTGAGATCTTTTCCTGGGTCCATCCAAGGCGGCTGAGCTTGAGAATAATACTGTTTCTGTTTGTTCGCTGACGGGCACGAATATCAGTGATCCATGCGTTGACAGTCTGCTGGCTGACACCTAGTTTTTCTGCAAGCGCGTCTTCAGTATAGCTGCATTCCGGGTCTGTTGATGCAATATCGCGGGCCACCTTTTTTTTATCGGATGGGGTTAATCGATCGCCATGAATGGTGTTGCTTTGGGCTGATTCAAGGAGAAGAGGTATTTTGTTTTTCTCGTAATCAAGGGGTTGGTCCTTCCATTCAATGGCCGGGATCTCCTGGATGCCTTTTTCTTTAAAGGCTGCGCAGCGGTGATTGCCGTCCAGAATGATGGTGGCTTCCATTGATTCATTGCCATTGGCATCTGCGTAGTTGAAGACCCTTTGAATCTTGATTGGGGGGAACTGGGCATTGATGGAAAGGGCTTCAGCGTATGCCATGATGGTTTGCCGGCTTTTGGTGGCTCTGGGGTAGATGCATGGGTCCCAGGTCAGATTTTTGATTTTTATGGGTTTCATATGTTAATCAATGGTGAATTGTGAATGCAAGAACGGGGTCACGAATAAATAGCTTTGTCAAAAATAATTGACGAAATGGGAATGCGGGTTATCTGTTGGGTACTTTTTTTCACATATTAAAACTACTCATTTCCAATAAAAAAAAATGGCTCCGCTCTTTCGATTACATCTGATATAATCAATTTTTAAAAAGTAATTGAACTGATAGAACAATCACCTACCTCATGCATAGCAAGAGGTATGATGAAGCCCCCTCTAAGGGGGCATTGTGTTAGGAAAGCCCCTCAAGGGGCTATCTAAATTGTTAATATTCTAATGTTTATTATTTTGCTCTCTTATATATTTTTTAATAACTTCTTCATCAAGACCCACTGTACTGGCACAATAACCCTTTGCCCAAAAACTTAATCCGCTCATTTTCTTGGTCCC
>CAYWGN010000175.1:0-11433 GCA_964457495.1 uncultured Desulfobacula sp. | reverse complement strand
AAACTCCGTGTTTGGGCGAAAAGTTGCCCATATACAAGGCGCAAAAAATCTTGAAGCCGGAGTGTACTACTGTACATGAGGATTTCAGGATTTTGCAGCAACGCAGTAGATGGGTGAGTTTTTGTTCAAACACTAAATAAGGAGATAAATTATGTCAACATTGCAACCCAAGACAGAGCAATTGAAAAACGCAATCAAATGGATTTCAGAGAAGCGAAAGGAAAATCCTGATATTAAACTTTCCAAATTAGTTGATGATGCAAGCTTTCAATTTGATTTAAGCCCGAAAGATTCCCAGTTTTTGTTAAGGTTTGTAAAGAATGACGACCATTAGAATCCTGCCTGAAATCCTTTCCAATCAGATTGCAGCAGGTGAAGTGGTACAAAGGCCGTCCTCCATTGTTAAAGAGCTGGTTGAAAACAGTATTGATGCCGGTGCCACAAGTATAAGTGTGGAAATTGAAAAAGGGGGGAAATCTTTAATCCGGATTTCAGATAACGGCTGCGGTCTTTCAAAGGACGACGCGCTTTTATCCATTGAAAGGTATGCCACAAGTAAAATATTTACCAAAGAAGACCTTTTTTCTATCTCAACCATGGGATTTCGGGGAGAGGCCCTTCCTTCCATTGCATCCGTGTCAAAATTTACCCTTGTGACAAGAACCCTAAAATCTGATATTGGAACAAAAATTGATATTGTGGGCGGTAAAATAAGGGATGTGTCTGATGCAGGAGCGCCCGTTGGAACCATGGTGGAAGTGAAGAATCTTTTTTTTAATACGCCAGCGCGAAAGAAATTTTTAAAATCCGATAATACTGAAACAAGTCATATTGCCGATATGATATCTGGCATGGCCCTTGGAAATTCTCATATCCAGTTCAGATTGTTTTTAAACAAGCACCTGACAAAGAACTTTTCATTGTCTGATGATCTGTTCCAGCGATCTATAAATGTACTGGGAAAAGATGTTTCCAAAAATCTTTACAAGATAAAATTTTCAGATGATTTTATGGATATAAAAGGGTTTGCTGTTCATCCAAAGGTTTGTCGCAGCAGTTCTTCAAAGATTTTTCTTTTTGTGAACAACAGGCTGATTTATGACAGGGGACTTGTTTCTGCCATTTTTCAGGGGTATAAAGGAAGACTGATGAAAGGCAAATTTCCTTTGGCTGTCCTGTTTATTCAAATTCCCTTTGATCAGGTGGATGTAAATGTTCATCCTTCCAAACGTGAAATCAAGTTCTTTAATCCGCAAAAGGTCTACCAGGCTGTAGCACAGGAAATAGGGAAAACGCTTTTAAAATCCCAAGAAAATTTTACAGGGCCTTTAAAATCCAGAGCAATTGAGAATAGGTCGCAGGATCTGTATCAAGGCAGCACAAAAGAAAGTGTAAAGGATTCTTTTCATAAAGTTGAGCAATCTGTCTTTGAATGGGGTATAGATTCAAGCTCAAACCAAGCTCAAAAAGAAAAACCTATTGACGAGAAGGCCAAAACTTTTCCGCCTTCTCTTTATTCCTTTTTAGAACCCAATACTTTGAAAATACTGGGCCAGGTGATGGGAACTTATATCCTGGCTGAATCTGAAGCAGGGTTGATGATGATTGACCAGCATGCAGCCCATGAAAGGATTGTTTATGAGTCCTTAAAAAAAAGATATCTTTCCCTTGAAGTGATAAGCCAGAATTTGATGGTTCCGGAAATCCTGGAATTCAATTTTAAGGAATCAGATATCCTTGTTGATATTTCCAGGGATCTGGCCGGTCTTGGTATTATTATCGAGCCTTTTGGCAAAAATACATTTGTAATAAAATCCATCCCGTCCATCATCGATGAACGAGAAGTAAAACCCATCATAATAGAAATCATAGAAAAAATTCTTAAAGATAAAAATGATTTTTCAAAAGAAAACTGGCTTGAAGAATGCCTGGTTTTGATGTCCTGCCACAGCGCTGTCCGGGCAAATAAATCTATGAATATAAAGGAAATGGAAAAACTTCTTGAAGATCTTGAAAAATGTGATAACCCAATGCATTGCCCCCATGGAAGGCCGACCATGATAATTATGAAAAAAAGTGAAATGGAAAAGCTGTTTAAAAGGGTTGTATGAGTGACATAGATGGGTTATAAATAAAAATTCATATTACAAGATATTACAAGTTTTGACAAAATTTTAATATGTTTCATTCGGTTGTATAGGGGAATAAGGGCAACCCTTTTTCTAAGAATAAATAAAAGGAGTTTGGTTTTGAAGACTAAAAAGAATTTTAATAAGGGTTTATATTTAATTTTTGTTTTAATAATTTGGGGGCTGATGTCTGGCAATCCCTGTTTTTCCAAAGAGACACAAAAAGTAGCGGTCCTTCCATTTACAGTGAATGCCCAGCAGGATCTGATGTTTTTGCAAAAGGGGATCTTTGACATGTTTTCATCAAGGATTTCCTATGGAGATGAGGTTGTGGTCCTGACCCGGGAAATTCTTGAGAACAGTCTTGGCAATGCTGTCTCTTCTTTTTCTATAACTCAGGGTGTAAATGAATCAAAAGCAAAAGAACTGGGTAATTTTTTGAATGTGGATTATGTGCTTTTCGGAAGCCTGACGCTTTTTGGTAACAGCATGAGTCTTGATGTTAATATGGTAGATATAAAAAATAATAATCCCTCGCTTACCTTTTTCAGGAAGGGCAATGAAGCCGGTGCTGTCATCCCGGAGCTTGATAAAATTGCAGAAGAGATTAATTATAAAGTGTTTGGACGGGAAACACTCCAGTTCCAATCTCAAAAGGCCATGCAAAAGTCTTATGCCGGGGAAGGGGAAACCTATGCAAACCCGCTTAAAAAATTTCAAACCCTTTTATCTGTTAATGGCACCTTGAATGGTGTTGCCTTGGGAGACCTTGACGGCGACAAAAAAAATGAGATTGTTGTTATCCATGACAGAACCATCCAGATTTTTAAATACGCGTTTAACGGAAAGATCAACCTGGTTCAAAAAATTGAAGAGGATCCAGTAACCATGAGTATTGTGGGTGTTGATGTAGCAGATATTAATAAAAACGGGTATGCAGAAATTTTCATTACCCGGATTAACAACAGTCAGCAATCTGTTTCGTCCTATGTTGTAGAATACGACGGCAGAAAATATATAAAAGGGGAAACAACATATTCCTGGTACTTAAGAGTGATAAAAGATGCCAAAGGCAATTCGGAATTGTTTGCCCAGGGGCACAGTAAAAAGGGTCCCTGGGTCCCTAAAGATGTCTTCAAGGTAGACTGGCATAATAATATGTATGTTCCTGGAACAAAGGTGAGAGTTCCAAAAGCCGGATTTTCTGTGTTGAGTATGGCATCCAAAAATATAGGGAAAGAGGCTGGAACTTATTTTTACATAAATGAGAAGGGCCAGATTGTTGCCTTTAACAATTCAGGTAAAATTGACTGGTCCAGTGATAAAGGATATGGGGGAAGCCTCCTTTTTTATAAGATCCCTCAGAATGAATCCAATGCCCTATATGCGAATGAATATAAATTTTTTCAGCCCAAAAGTGTTGTCCATGATAGGGATGCTGATGGTAAGTTTGAAATGTTTGTCATAAAAAATTATGAATCATCTGGCAATTTTTTTAAAAATACAAGAGTATATAAAAAGGGCAGTATTGAAATTTTCAATTTGAATGAGCTGGGTCTGACCTTTGATAATGCCCCAAAAAAATTCCCCGGCCCTGTAACCAGCATTGATATCGGGGATTACGATAATGATGGAAAAGCGGAATTGCTTGTGACAATGCAAAAAAAAGAAAGTAACATTCTTTCCAGGGGTTCAAAAAGTATACTTGTTGTATATGACTTAGACTAAATTAATTATTGTGCCGGTTTCTGTAAAGGGAGTGGCTGATAAAATAGCAGCAAACAGCGTTTCAGGGTGTGACTCCTGAGTCCCTTATGTGGTGATTATAACCGTGAAACGCTGTTAAAATTTCTCCACTATTAATCATTTTGAAAAATTTTTACCCGTTGGAAAATAGCTGAAAAGTCTTGGGTTTCTTATGACCGAATTTTCCGGTTATGGAATACTTTTTTTCAGACACTGAAGCCGGAAAGCCGTGTAAAGGACGAAGTTACTATAAATCTGTTCTGGTAGGTGTCGATGAGATTGGATATACCCCTATCATACGTGAAGAATGCAATTTGTTCTTTCGTTTTATTGCAACCAGGTATGAAAGAACCCGCACGATTATTACGTCCAATAAGGCTTTTACCGATTTGGACTGAGCTGTTCCATGATTCCATTATTGTAACAGCAATCCTGGACCGGTTACTTCACCATAGTACTGTGATCAACATCAAAGAAAACAGCTATCGATTGAAGGGGAAAATGGAAAAAGGTGAGTGGGCAGCTCCTATAAAAGTATAAGGCCAAATTGGCGCCGGCGATAATACCATAGGTATAATTCACAGTTTTTGGATATTTATTCCCTTGAATTTAAACGCTCATTTTTTATACAACTGTATTTTTGATGAGCTTGCATGGGAAATATTGTGAGTATTTGTGCAGAGTTTGGTTTTTTTTGTTAAAGTAAATTGTTGCTGGTCGGATAAACAAAAAAATGGGGTTGGCTAATCAAAGCCAACCCCATTCATAATTTAAGCAATATTATTTAAATATTAAAATAAGTTTGCTTAGAAACTAACGCCTAACTGAAAAGTAGTTACAACAGCGGCATCATCAGGTGTAGTGTCCTCATAATCAGGAGCTACGTAAGAAATACCGGCTGAAAGTGTTACAGCAGGCATCCAGGCATAATCAGCATTGGCAATGGCATAAAGTTTGCTGTCAAGGGTGGTTTTCTCTTTATCATTTGGCGCAACATAACCAAGTTTTCCGTAAAGAGTCAAGGCTTCTGAAGCAGCAAACTGAATATTTCCAACAATACCCATGGCACCAGCACCACCAGCAGGATCAAATACAGCACACCCAGGAGCTAGGTTGTTATATCCTAAAGAGCCTGCAAAATCCAAAACTACGAAGTTAGCATCATCTTGAACAGAATTTGCCTGCGCTTCATTAGCAGCAACATCATCGGCCCAGAGAATGGTTAATCCACCTTTAAAAGTTTCAGAAAAAGGTGCGCTTAAAGTTGCATGAAACTGAGTTCCGGCCCACGATGTTGTCGCATTAACATCACCACTAAAACTAACCAATTCACCTTGAAGTGTAACGCCACCCATGGGAGCTACAAAGTGTGCTCCAACACCGTTTTTATCATAACCGGTTGCTTCGTTTTTTTGAGTTGCATAATGAAATCCACCTGAGAACACGTCACTGCCGTAATTAAGGCTTACAGCGTAGAGATCTGTATCATCGTTGAGAAGGTCGTCAGTAGCCGTGTTACCGGTTGCTCCACCTTCAGATTCTTTACCATAGTAAAGTGACAAAGTTACAGGTTTCATGGCGAAATCAGCTTGGATACCCTGCATCTGATAACTCCAAATAGTGCCGAGTCCTAGGTTAGGTTCGATAAGACCAATTAGTAAGTTCATCGGACCTTGTTTAAGATTAACTGTTGCACGGTCAATCATGACCACGCCACTGCTATCTGCAATACCGGCCACACCTAACTGACCCCCTGGTCTGTAACCATCGCCCCAAGCTGTTTCAGCAAAATCACCGCGAAGTTCAGCGCTTACATTGTCATTTACTGCCCATTTAAAAGATACTCTCATTCTTTGATCAAAGTATTCACTTTTTTGACCCGCTCCTGGATCACTACTGACTGCTTCAAAACGGTAGTGACCGCCTGCAGAAAAGTCGGACGCTATTACCGGAGTAACAGAAAATGCTGCGATAAGGGTAATCGCAAGTACTAATGCTAATTTTTTCATCTTTTTTTCCTTTTAAAAAAAAGTTTGCGTTAAATTTTTATTGTACTCCTTTTAAATACAATAAAAAAAGTTAAATTGAGCCTAATCTTTAAAAACGTTAAGAGCCTTTATTTCCAGGCATCCCTCCTTTCTTTTGAGATTAATGCTATGCATGATAAATCATAAACCAGGGTAATAGTCAATGGGAAAATACCATTTTAGTTGTTTTTATTAAAAATAAGGATGAAACAGGGCAAATTACCAGATTTTCCACCAGGGTTTTTCCTTGTCATTCAAAGAATTAGGAATGGGCATCATACGTTCAGGATTCATTCGCTGTAATTCCTCTTCAGTGATGATATTGTCTTTTTCAAATTTTTCATAGGAAACAGTTGTCCGATTAAACACCTTTTTATTAATTTTGGCAGCAACAATATCAATTCTTGAGATAACCTTGGCAATCGTTTTCGATTGCCCGTAAAAGGTCAGAAAGGATTTTTCTTTTAAGTCATAAACCTTTGTATCAATACTATACGCACCTGAAAAGTGGGTGACTATGCCAGTGATCACATAATCGGCATTTGTTTTTTTGCCAAGTTCAATTATGGCCTTGCTTTCTGAAGGTTCGGTAATGTCGGAAAATTCTTTTATTACAATGCTTGTTTTAACAATTGCTACATTGTCTTTCCATGACAATCTTGAGTGGAGCATGTTCAAGATTCCTGATGTGATATATGAAATATCTGTCTGCGAGTTTGTTTCAAATGGGATAATCGCAATGGTTTTTATTTTTTTTGATTCTGCCAAACCAGAACTAAACGGAATCAGAATGAATAAGATTAACAATAAAAGGCGCTGTTTTATTAAAAATTTTAACGGGTTCACAATAAGCTCCATGTTATAGTTTGGTTTTCAATAATTGGGTGATGATTTTGGGATCAGCTTTGCCCTGGGTTTTTTTCATTATTCTTCCCATAAAAAAGGAAAAAAGTTTGGTTTTACCATTCCTGTATGCATCCACTTCATCCGGGTTTTCATTGATGATGTTTTCGACCATTGTTTCAAGTTCAGATGAATCTGAAACCTGTTCAAGACCTTTTTCCCTTACAATAATTTCCGGGTCTTTTTTTGTCTCAACCATTTCATCAAAGACAATTTTTGCAGCATTGGCATTGATTTTTCCGGTTTCAATCAGTGTTAATAATTTTGAAAAAGCAATGGCTGAGACAGGCGAGTGGTAAATTGATATCCCTTTGCTGTTCAGCATGGCCAAAAGGGTGGTCATAATCCAGTTGGCGGCCTGTTTTTTGTCTTTTAAAGGTTTTGATGCTGTTTCAAAAAAATCAGCAAGATCAATGGAGGAGGTTAACACTTTGGCATCATAGTCACTGAGTTTATAATTTTGTATAAACCTTGACATTTTTGCGTGGGGAAGTTCGGGCATGGTTTTTTTGACTTCCTGTATCCATTGATCATCAACAATTAGCGGTACAAGATCTGGATCAGGAAAATATCTATAGTCATGAGCTTCTTCCTTGCCACGCATGGAAGTTGTTTTGTTTCTTAAAGGGTCCCATAGTCTTGTCTCCTGGATCACCTGTTTTCCTTCTTCTAATACATAGGTCTGCCGTTCAATTTCATAAAGGATCGCTTTTTCTACATTTTTAAAGGAATTAAGGTTTTTGAGTTCTGATCGTATTCCAAACTCTTTTTGTCCCCTGGGTCGAAGGGATATATTGGCATCACATCTGAAACTTCCCTCTTCCATGTTGCCGTCACAGACATCAATATATTTCAGGATGGCGTGCAGTTTTCTTAAATAGGCGCCTGCCCCCTGGGCTGTCCTAATGTCCGGTTCGCTGACGATCTCGATTAAGGGAACCCCGGTTCTATTTAAATCCACCATGCTTCTTGCCCTTGCAGGATCATGGATAAGTTTGCCTGCATCTTCTTCCATGTGAATTCGTGTAATGCCTATTGTCTGGTTACCATTTATCTCAGTTTCAATTTCAAGAAATCCATGTTCAGCAATGGGGGCGGCATATTGTGATATTTGATATCCTTTGGGAAGATCTGGATAAAAATAATTTTTCCTGTCAAACCTGCTTTCCTGATTGATTTTGCAATTTGTGGCAAGAGCCGCTTTAATGGCAAAGGTGACCGCCTTTTTATTCAGAACGGGCAGAACGCCGGGCATGCCTGTACAAACCGGGCAGGTATTGGTGTTGGGAGGGTTTCCAAATTTGGTGGAGCAGCCACAGAAAATTTTGGTTAAAGTTTTCAGTTGTGCATGGACTTCAAGACCGATAACAGGTTCAAACTGCATAAATAATTATTTTCCTTATAGCTTTATTTTTTTATTTAATAATAACCTCCTTATATAACCTTGATATTTTCATTAATCAATATAATTTTTATTGCATAAAAATGACTAAAAATATAAAAGTATGGCAAAATGTTGTTATATTTATCAGAAATTTAAAAGGACTTGGGCTTATATGAAGTTTTTCTTTTGTGTCATTGGCATGGTCATGATTGTTGAGGGGTTGCCATATTTTGCATTCCCCGGAAAAATGAAAGAAATGGTTCAAATGATGATCAGTCTTGAGGATACAAAGCTCAGAAAATTCGGCTTTGTTCTGATGCTGGCAGGGCTTTGCATTATTTATTTTGCCATGGATGGACGTTGATGTTTAAATCGCGTGTGACCTTCAGGTTATCTGACTATGATTATGATCTGCCAAAGGAAATGATTGCCCAGATACCCTGTAAAAACAGGAGTGAGTCAAGGCTTTTGCATGTGGATCGAAAAGCTGAAATCTTTTCCCATTATCAATTTAAAGACATTACAAAATTGCTGAGGCCTGGTGACCTTTTGGTGATCAATAATACCAGGGTAATTCCGGCAAGGCTGTTTGGCACAAAAGCAACCGGCGGTAAGGTTGAAGTATTGATTATTGATTATGCAGCCGGCATGAAAAATTTTGAAAAAACAGGTTTTTTTCAGTGCAACTGCCTGATTAAGGCATCCCAGAGCCCGAAAAAAGGGGCAAGGCTTTTATTGGAAAAAAAGGTTGAGGCAAGGGTTGAATCTGTAAAGGCAGGCATATCAGAAATAAAATTTTTAAATGGGGGACAATTTTTAGAATTTTTAAAAAAATTCGGCAAAATTCCCTTGCCACCCTATATAAAGAGAGATGATCCAAGCTTTGCTCAAAATGACCAAGAAGATTATCAGACTGTTTATGCATCTAAAGAGGGTGCTGTTGCAGCACCCACAGCCGGGCTTCATTTTACAGATGCGCTCATGGGTGAACTTTTAAACAAAGGCATTGAATTTGCACAAATCACCCTCCACGTCGGATATGGAACCTTTGTGCCGGTAAAAGTGGATGATATCAGGGATCATCAGATCCATTCTGAAACCTTTGATTTGTCCAGGGAAACAGCAGACACGATCAATAGGGCCAAAGATGAAAACCGCCGTGTGATCGCAGTGGGGACCACCAGTGTCAGAACACTTGAATTTCTTTGTGATGGAAACGGTCGGGTTACCCCGAAAACTGGGTTGTGCGATCTTTTTATATATCCTGGATACAAATTTAAATGCATTGATGCCATGATTACTAATTTTCACCTTCCGGAATCTACACTTTTGATGCTGGTGTCTGCATTTTACACCAGGCAGAAAATATTGGATGCATACCAGGAAGCCAAACTTAAGGGTTATCGTTTTTTCAGCTATGGCGATGCCATGCTCATTGAATAAAAAATATGTTGAAATTTAAATTATTAAAACAATCAGAGAAAGTAAAAGGTTCCCAGAGCTCAAGGGCCAGACTCGGAACCATTACAACGGATCACGGTGTTATCCAAACGCCGATTTTCATGCCAGTGGGAACCCTTGGGTCAGTAAAGGCGATGAGTGTAGAAGAACTTTATCATTGCAAGGCCCAGATTATTCTTGGCAATACCTATCATTTGTATTTACGTCCAGGGTGTGAGGTAATTCAACACATGGAAGGCCTTCATGAATTTATCCGCTGGGATAAACCCTTGCTGACGGATTCCGGGGGGTTCCAGTTTTTTTCTCTGGCAAAACTGGCCAAATTTACAGATGAAGGAGTTGCTTTCCAGTCCCATATTGATGGATCAAGACATTTTTTTTCTCCTGAAAAAGCAGTTGAGATCCAGATGATTCTGGGCTCTGATATTATGATGTCCCTTGACTTTTGCATGGGGTATCCAGCCAGTGAACGACAGACCATGGATGCTGTGAACAAAACTTTTATGTGGGCAAAAAGAGGTTTTGATTTTTGGCAGACAAAGGGGAGTGTGAACAATCTGTTCGGGATTATACAGGGCGGGATGACAAAGCAGCTTAGGTCTCTTTCTGCTGAACAATTGACTGGGATTGATTTTCCCGGGTTTGCCATTGGAGGCTTAAGTGTGGGGGAACCCAAGGATCTTATGTATGAAATGGCAGACCATACCCTCCCCTTGATGCCGGTTCACAAACCAAGATATATCATGGGGGTTGGTACGCCCGAAGACCTGGTGGAGCTGGTTGATATGGGGTGTGATATGTTCGATTGTGTCATGCCATCCAGAAATGCAAGAAATGGCCAGTTGTTCACCTCAAAGGGAACCATAAATATTCCCAATGCAAGATTCAAGTTTGACAAAGAGCCCATTGATGCGGACTGTGATTGTTATACCTGTCAAAATTATTCAAAAAGCTATCTGCGGCATTTGTATAAGTCCCGCGAACTTTTATCCTACCGCCTGAACACCATCCATAATATTTATTATTATCTTGATTTGATGGAAAAAATGCGGGATGCAATAAAAAAAGACAGGTTTTTAGAGTTTAAAAAGAATTTTTATTCTAAACGCGTATAAGAGATAAGAAGCAGAGTGGAGATTTTATTTTTCATCAGTCAGAACCAATATTTTTAAAGACAAGGAAGGCACAATATGCATGAAATGGGGATTGCTCAAGAACTGGTTCAGATTGCCCTGGATTCTATTCCCAAAGAGATTGAGAATCCAAAGGTGGAAACAGTGAATCTTAAAATCGGAAAGCTTGCATCAGTGGTTGAGCACAGTTTAACTTTTTGTTTTGAGATCATAACAAAGGACACGCCTTTGGAGGGGGCAAGACTGAATATTGACTTTATTGCTGTAATGGTACATTGTAAATCCTGTGATAACAACTGGGAAGTGACAGGACCGGTATTCAAATGTCCTTTTTGTGAGGATGGGGATGTTGAAATGCTCACAGGAAGAGAAATAGAGATTCTTTCCCTGGAACTTACAGACTAAATAGTATTTGAACGAAAACTCACTCATCTACTGCGTTGCTGCAAAATTTTGCAATCCTCATGTACAGGAGTACACTCCGGTTTCAAAATTTTTTGCGCCTTATATATGAGCAATTTTTCATCCAAATACGGGTTTTCGGTAAGGCACTAAATACATAAACCACAAATAAAGACAGGTAAATCAATGGAAATAAATATTCAAAAAAGAGTCCTTGAAGCAAATGAAACCCAGGCAGATAAAAATAG